>DATKCI010000156.1:0-59397 GCA_035513255.1 Piscinibacter sp.
CGATGTAGATGCGCACGCCTTCAGCCCGGCTGCTCACCTCCAGCAGCCGCATCAGCTGCGTCTTCTGCTCGAACAGGTCGAACAGCTTGCGCAGGCTGCCCATGTCGCTGGAAAAGTCCTGCACCGTCAGCAGGTTGCGCTCGCCGGAGATCACGACCTGCTCCTGGCTGTCGGCCATCGCCTCGCTGCCGGCCTGCACCGCCGCCTGCATCAGTGCCGCGATCTCGCCGCGCAGCTGGTCGACCTCGCTCTTCAGCCGCTCGCGTACCGCCTCGATGGTGAGGCCGGCGTAGTGCGAGGTGAGGAAGTTGCTCGCCTCGATGAGCTGCGGCTGCGTGTAGTCCTGCGCGGTGAAGATCACGCGGTTCTGCACGTCGCCGTCGGGCGCGACCAGGATGACCAGCACGCGGCGCTCGCCGAGCCGCAGGAACTCGATGTGGTGGAACACGCTGGCCTTGCGCGGCGCGGTCACCACGCCGACGAAGCTCGACAGGTTGGACAGCATCTGCGCCGCGTTGGCGATCACGCGCTGCGGCTGGTCGGGCTGCAGCTGCTGCTCGAAGCGCGGCGGCTCGCTCCACTGGCGCGGCTGCGCGGTCAGCATCGTGTCGACGAAGAGGCGGTAGCCCTTGGCGGTCGGGATGCGCCCGGCGCTGGTGTGCGGGCTCGCGATCAGGCCCAGGTCTTCCAGGTCGGCCATCACGTTGCGGATCGTGGCCGGCGACAGCTCCAGTCCCGAAGCGCGGGACAAGGTGCGCGACCCCACCGGCTGGCCTTCCGCGATGTAGCGTTCGACCAGCGTTTTCAGCAGTGTCTTGGCGCGCTCGTCCAGCATGGATTTCATTGTAGGCGGAGGGTCATTTTGAGCGCCGCCGCCGTCGAATCGCTGTGGTGTAATCCCGCGCATGAGCCAGCGCTTCCGTCACGCCGCCCTCGTGGGCAAATACCACGCTCAGGGGATCCGCGACGTGCTCGAGGACATCGCCGGCTTCCTGATCCGGCAGGGGCTGGAGGTCACGCTGGAGCGCGACACGGCGCTGAACACCGGGATGACCGACTACGACGCGTTGAGTGCGTCCGATCTCGGCAAGGTCTGCGACATCGCGATCGTCGTCGGCGGCGACGGCACGATGCTCGGCATTGCCCGCCAGTTGGCGCGCTTCGGCACGCCCCTGGTCGGCATCAACCAGGGGCGCCTGGGCTTCATCACCGACGTGACGGTGGGACAATTCGCCGAAGCGCTGGCACCGATGATCGCCGGCGACTACGAGGAAGAGCGCCGCACGATGCTCGAAGGCGGCGTCTGGCGCGATGGCGAGGTGATCTTCGAGGGCTTCGCGGTGAACGACGTGGTCGTCAGCCGCGGTGCCACGGCCGGCATGGTGGAGCTGAAGATCGACATCGGCGACGAGTTCGTCGCCAACCTGCGTGCCGACGGCCTGATCGTCGGCTCGGCCACCGGCTCGACCGCCTATGCCTTGTCCGCCGGTGGCCCGATCCTGCACCCGGGGATCGCCGGCTGGGTGATGGTGCCGATCGCGCCGCACGACCTGTCCAACCGGCCGATCGTGCTGCCCGATTCACGCGAGATCAGCATCGAGGTCGTCGATGGCCGCGACGCCAGCGTCAACTTCGACATGCAAAGCCTCGCGAGCCTGCTGCACGGCGACCGTGTGGTCGTGCGCCGCTCGGCCGACCAGGTGCGCTTCCTGCACCCGCTGGGCTGGAGCTACTACGCCACGCTGCGCCGCAAGCTGCGCTGGAACGCAGGGGTCGCATGACCCCCCCGAAGCGCCTTCGGCGCCTCCCCCCAGGGGGCGCTTCCAGCGGCCCGGCAAAGCCGGATCCGCGGCAGCCGCTTGATGCGCTGGAGACAGCATGCTGAGACGCCTCGCGTTGCGCGACTTCGTCATTGTGAGCTCGCTGGAAGTCGAGCTCGACGCCGGCTTCTCGGTGCTGACCGGCGAGACCGGCGCCGGCAAGTCCATCCTCGTCGACGCGGTGCAGCTCGCACTCGGCAGCCGCGGCGACGCCGGCGTGGTGCGCGAAGGGGCGGCGCGCACCGAGATCAGCGCCGAGTTCGACGCGCCGGCCACGCTCGCGCGCTGGCTGGAAGACGCCGGATTCGATGCCGGCGACACCTTGCTGCTGCGCCGGACCATCGACGCGCAGGGCAAGAGCCGCGCCTGGGTCAATGGCAGCCCCGCCACGATCGCGCAGCTGCGCGAGGCGGCGGAGCACCTGGTGGACATCCACGGCCAGCACGCCTGGCAGAGCCTGACCCGCGGCGTGTCGGTGCGCGCGCTGCTCGATGCCTATGCCGGCGTCAACGTCGCGCCGCTGGCCGAGACCTGGTCGCGCTGGAAAGCCGCCGCCGATGCGCTGCAGCACGCGCAGGCGAAGCAGGTCGAGCTGTCGCGTGAGCGCGAGCGGCTCACCTGGCAGATCGGCGAGGTCGACAAGCTTGCACCCGGGGACGGCGAGTGGGACGAATTGAACGGCGAGCATCAGCGGCTCGCCAACGCGCAGTCGCTGATCGACGCCGCCCGTACGGCGCTGGACGCCGTCAACGAGGGCGACGACAACGCCGAGTCGCTGACCGGCCGCGCGATGGACGCGCTGCAGCAGGTCGCAGGCTTCGACGCGCGGCTCGCCGGCGTCATCGATGCGCTGCAAGGCGCCCAGGCCCAGCTGCAGGACGCGGCGCACACCTTGTCGAGCTACCTGCACCACACCGACGTGGAGCCGGAGCGGCTGCAAGAGGTCGACGAGCGCATGTCCGCCTGGATGGGCCTGGCGCGCCGCTACCGCCGCCCGCCGGCGGACCTCGCCGAGCTGCTGGCAGAGTGGAAATCCGAACTCGTCGCGCTCGACGCCGCGGCCGACCTCGACGGCCTGCAGCGCAAACTGGCACAAGCTCAGGCTGCGTTCGACGCGCAGGCCAAGCAGGTCTCCGCCGCACGGCGCCAAGCCGCGCCCAAGCTCGCCGCCGCGGTCACGCAGGCGATGCAGCAGCTGGGCATGGCGGGTGGCCGCTTCGAGGTGTCATTGCTCGCGCAGGAGGCGCCGCAGTCCTTCGGCCTCGAGTCGGCGGAGTTTCTCGTGGCGGGCCACGAAGGCAGCACGCCGCGGCCGCTGGCCAAGGTGGCCTCCGGGGGCGAGCTGTCGCGTATCGCGCTTGCGATCGCGGTCACGACCAGCCAGCTCGGCGAGGCCGGCACGCTGATCTTCGACGAGATCGATGCCGGCGTCGGCGGCGCGGTGGCCGAAACGGTGGGCCGGCTGATGAAGCAGCTCGGCCGCGACCGCCAGGTGATGGCCGTCACGCACCTGCCGCAGGTCGCCGCCTGCGCCGACCATCATTTCGTCGTGTCGAAGTCGTCGCAGGGCGGCACGACGCGAAGCGACGTTCAGGCCGTGCTCGGCGAAGCGCGTGTCGCCGAAATCGCGCGCATGCTCGGCGGCGAGCGGCTGTCGGGCACCAGCGTCGCGCATGCGCAGGAAATGCTGGCCGTCGGCGCCGAGACGGCTCCCCCGCGGCGCAAACGGACATGAGCCCGCCGGGCCGCCCCAAGGGCTCATGCCGGAGTGCGCAGCACGAAGGTAGTCCAATGAACTCCATCATCGACATCAACGCCGCCGAACCGCAGGCCCGCGAGATCGTGCTGATCACCGGCATTTCAGGCTCGGGCAAGTCGATCGCATTGCATGCGCTCGAGGACGCGGGCTTCTACTGCGTGGACAACCTGCCGCCGGAGCTGTTGCGCGAGTTCTTGCACATGGAGCAGCAGCGAAAGGCACGCCGCGTCGCGATCGCGGTCGACGTGCGCAGCGCCGGGTCGCTGCCGCAGCTGCTGCCGCTGCTGGACCAGCTGACCGCTGAAGGCATGCTGGTGCGCTCGGTGTTTCTCGACGCGAGCAGCGACACGCTGTTGCGCCGCTTCTCCGAGACACGCCGGCTGCACCCGCTGTCGCGTGAAGCGACTCAGGCGCAGGACGAGCACCGCGCCCTGCTCGACGCGATCGAGCTCGAACGCGAGCTGTTGTCCGAGCTGCGCGAAGTCTCCACGGTCGTCGACACCAGCCAGCTGCGCCCGGCTCAGCTGCGCGCCTGGCTGCGCGACCTCGTGCAGGTCACGGGTACGCAGCTCACGCTGGTGTTCGAGTCGTTCGCGTTCAAGCATGGCGTGCCGCTCGACGCCGATTACGTGTTCGACGTGCGCATGCTGCCCAACCCCCACTACATCCGCGAGCTGCGACCGCAGACCGGACGCGACGACGCGGTGGCGGACTACCTGGGGGCGCAGCCCGAAGTCGGCGAGATGCTGTCGCAGATCGAGACCTTCCTGGCACGATGGTTGCCGGCGTTCGAAGATGACCAGCGCAGCTACCTGACCGTGGCGATCGGCTGCACCGGCGGCCAGCACCGCTCGGTGTACCTCGTCGAGATGCTGGCGCGGCGTTTTGCGTCGCGCGTGGTCACGCTCGTTCGACACCGTGAACTGGACGCGCGAGACTGAGTCTCTCACCCATCCACGCCTTCAACGCGGCGGCCGCGGCCGTCCCACTCGATGTCCCCTTCTTCTTCGTTCGAGTTACCTCTCTTTCCCCTGCAGACGGTCCTGTTTCCCGGTGGCCTGCTGTCGCTGAAAGTCTTCGAGGCGCGTTACCTCGACCTCGTGGGCAGTTGCATGCGCGAGGGCCGGCCGTTCGGCATCGTGGCGCTGAAGCAAGGCTCGGACGTGCACCGCGGGAGCCGCGAGAAGGTCGCGTTCGAGACCGCCGGCACCGTGGCGGAGCTGATGGACGTCGACAGCGCGCAGGCCGGCATCCTGCAGGTCCGCTGTCGCGGCATGCAGCGTTTCGAGGTGAAGAGCAGCGACCAGCACGCCAGCGGCCTGTGGGTGGCGAAGGTGCGTGCACTGCCCGCCGACGACGAGGTGGCGCCGGCCGAGGCGGTGCACGACACCGTGAAGGGACTTGCGAACGCGATTGCCACGCTGAAGGCTCAGGGCGCGGAGCCGTTCCTCGAGCCCTACCGCTTCGAAAGCGCCGGCTGGGTGGCCAACCGCTGGTGCGAGATCCTGCCGATCTCGCTCGCGGCCAAGCAAAAGCTGATGGAGTTGCCGGATGCGCAGGTGCGGTTGCAGTTGGTCGATGAGTTCCTGCGCAGCAAGGGTGTGGTGAAGTAGCGCTGGCTTTGTTCCCTCTCCCCGGGCCACGAAGGGGCCCCTCCGTGGCCCGGGGAGAGGGAGCCACTCAGCGCCTCGTCATTCCAGCGCTCTCCGCGGCGAGCAGTTTGCGCAGCGGCGCCGGAAGCCCCGCCGCCAGCGCGTCGTCGAGGTCGAACCACCGACCCGCCCCCAATGAATCGGTGATCGCCTCCACGCGCGAGCCAGCGACCCGATCCGGCAATCGCCAGCGCATCGGATGCAGGGTCCAGTCCAGGTGCGTCAGCACGTGCGTGAAGCTCGGCAGCCCCTCCCCGGCCCCCGGCCAGCCCACACTCGCCGCTTCGAAGTCTGCGGTCGAATCGAACTCCGGCAGGCTCCACAGCCCGGCCCATACGCCAGTGTCCGGCCGCTGCGCGAGCCACAGCCGCTCGCGCCATTGCAGCCACAGCCAGACATGCTCGCGGCGTCCGCGCTTGAGTTTGCGGCTCTTGACCGGAAAGCGCTCCGGCGATCCGGTGCGCAGGCCGGCGCAGTCCTCGTGCACCGGGCACAGCAGGCACTGCGGCGAGCGTGCGAGGCACAGCGTCGCGCCGAGGTCCATCAACCCTTGCGTGTAGGCCTCGATGCCGCGTTCGGGCAGCAGCCGCGTCGCCTCAGCCCACAGCTGACGTTCGTGTGACGCGGTCGCCAAGTCGCCGTCGAAACCGAGCACGCGGCTCAGTACACGCTTCACGTTGCCGTCGAGGATGGCCACGCGCTCGCCGAAGCAGAACGCCGCGATCGCCGCCGCCGTCGAGCGGCCGATGCCGGGCAGCTCGGCAAGCTGCGCGCTGCCGGCCGGGAAATGACCGCCATGCCGCTCCACCACCGCCTGCGCGCAGCGATGCAGGTTGCGCGCGCGGCTGTAGTAGCCGAGGCCGCTCCACAGCGCGAGCACGTCGTCGATGCCGGCGTCCGCCAGCGCGCGCACGTCCGGAAAACGCTGCAGGAAGCGCTCGTAGTAGCCGAGCACGGTGGCCACCTGCGTCTGCTGCAGCATGATCTCCGACAGCCAGACGCGGTAGGGATCGCGGGTGCGCTGCCACGGCAGCGTGTGCCGGCCGTGCGACTGCTGCCACGCGATGACACGGGCGGAAAAGCTCGGGGGCTTGAGCTTCACGCCCGGGCGTGGCGCAGCAGCACCGGCACCGGCTCGTCGTCCAGCGGTAGGTCCAGCCGCATCAGGTCGACGTCTTCTTCGCCGGTCGACGACCGTTGTGCGTCGCGCAGCGCCTGCGTGAGCTCATTCACACGCGCGAGGAATTGCTGAAGCCGCTGATCCTGCGCCTCGATCTCGGCGAGGCGCTGCTCGAGTTCGCCGGACGCGCTCTGGATGCGCTCCAGCGCCTCGCGGCGGCGCCGGAAACTGCGGCGCCGTTCGCGCAGCTGCGAATCGACCTGCGCCGAGGCGCCTTTGCTCCACAGCTCCAGCTCGCCGCTGGCGTTCTCGAACACCACACGCAGCTTGGACACCAGCATGCGGCGGAACTGCTCCATGAACTTCGGCTGCGACAGGCGCAACGCCTGCGTGAGGCCGAGGTATTGCACGTAGTTGCGCTCGATCAGCGCGAGTTCGCCGGAATAGCGATCGAGCTCCGGTCCGCGCGGAAGCGTGAGGCCGAAGCCGAATTCGGCATTGAGCTTCGTGAACGAGGCGGCCAGCATGTCGCGCACCTCGTTGCCGTTTCTCTGCGCGGCCACCAGCAAACCACGCAGCCGGCCGCACAGGCCGGTGAAGGCCTTCTTTGCGCCGAGGTTCAACAGCGAAGCGCTCATCTCCGCCTGCATGCGGCCCACCTCTTCGCGCAGCCGGTCGCTGGACAGGCCGACCAGCGTGTCCTTCAGCATGCGGCTGTGCACCGCGCGCAGCGCCTGCAGCCGCGTCGTGCACAGCTCGAATTCGGCCGTCTCTTCGGCCACGCGATCGAGCATCAGCCGCACCTTGGCGCCGCTCTTGCCGCGGATGCCGCGCAGTTCGAGCATCTGCTCGGCAAGCTGGCGGCGCGAGTCGCCGAGGCGGCGCGAAACGTGGGTGTGCACGTCGTTCACCGCGTGGTCGACCACCTGCTGCAGCACCTGCCGCCGCTGCGGCAGCAGTTGCGCGGACAACGCGTCTTCAAGCTCGGTGAGGCGGCTGGCGGCGAGGCCCTCGGCGTCGCCCGCCACGCGCGCTGCGAGCGCTTGCCGGGCCGACAGTGGAAACACCCGCTCGGGGGGAATGTCCAGCGTGCGCGCCGTCGCGCGGCGCTGCGATTCGATCTGCCCCGCGACTTGCGCCGGCGTGGCCAGCGGGTCGATCAGCGCATCGATCTTGTTCAGCACGACAAAGCGCGACAGGTTGTGCGTATCCAGGTGATCGCGCCAGATCGCCATGTCGGACTTCGTGACGCCGGTATCGGCGCCGAGGATGAACACGGTGGCATGCGCGCTGGGCAGCAGACTCAGCGTCAGCTCGGGCTCGGCGCCGATGGCGTTCAGGCCCGGCGTGTCGAGCACGACCAGGCCCTGCTTGAGCAGCGGATGCGGGTAGTTGATCAGCGCATGGCGCCATTCGGGCACTTCGACGCGGCCTTCGTCGTCCAGCGGCGGGTTGTCGCCGTGCTGCTCGTCGTCCCAGAAGCCGAGCGTGCGCGCTTCGTCCACCGTCACCCAGCGGGTGCGCATCACCTCAGTCAGCGCCTGCGACAGCTCGTCGGGCACCTTGACGTTCAGCTCGACGTGTTTCCAGGCCTTCGGCTGAGCCCGAAGTTCGGACAGCGACAGGCCTTCCAGCCGCGTCATGATCGGCAGCAGCGACAAGGTCGGCGGCTCTTCGGGGTCGTAGGCCAGCTCGACCGGGCACATGGTCGTGCGCCCCGGCGTGGCCGGCAGCACCCGCTTGCCGGCGTCGGCGAAGAAGATCGCGTTGATCAGCTCCGACTTGCCGCGCGAAAACTCGGCGACGAAGGCCACCACCAGCTTCTCGCCCGACAGGCGATGGGCCAGCGCCGCGAGCGATTCGTTGGCCGGCGCATCGGTGAGGTCATGCTCCGCGAGGTAGCGCGACAGCTCGGCCAGGCGCTGCCCCAATGCCGTCCGCCAGCCGCTGAGCGCGTCGAAATTGCTGGCAAAGGTGGGCGTCATCGTTCAGGGCGCTCGCAAGGAGTGGCGGCCGGGAGGTCAAAGAATAGCGCAACGCCCCGTCTGGGCCGCACCCGACACATCTGCACACCAAATCCTGGCGGGCAATCCGTGACGCTTTCAACGTCTTTGGCAGGTCGGACAGAAAAAGGTGGCGCGTTGGCCCTGGACGATGCGGCGGAGCGGCGTGCCGCAGGCATCGCACGGAACCCCCGCGCGGCCGTAAACCCGGGCCTGCGCCTGGAAGCGGCCTTCCATGCCGTGCGCGTCGCGGAAATCGCGCAGCGTGGACCCGCCGAGCGCGAGCGCGCGGGCCAGCGTGTCGCGGATCGCCGCCGCGAGGCGCTCGGCGCGCGGCCGGCTGATCCGGTCGCTGCGGGTGCGCGGGTCGATGCCAGCGGCGAACAGCGCTTCGCAGGCGTAGATGTTGCCAGCGCCGACGACGATGTCGCCCGACAACAGCGCGAGCTTGACCGCCACGCGGCGCCGCTTCAGCGCGGCGTGCAGGTGCGCGCCGGTGAAGGCCGGATCGAAGGGCTCGAGGCCCAGCCCGTTCAGCAGCTTGGCGGCCATGCCGTCGCTGCGGCTCGCCGACCACACCACGGCGCCGAAACGCCGCGGGTCGGTCAACCGCAGGGTGCCGCGCGACGTGACGAGGTCGAAGTGATCGTGCACACCGGCGTCTCCCGGCGCCGGGCTGAACGCGAGCGAGCCCGACATGCCCAGGTGCATCAGCAGGCCGCCCGCTTCGCGGCCATCGTCTTCCAGCGGCAACCACAGGTATTTACCGCGCCGCGCCACTTCGCCGACGGTGCGGGCGACCAGGCTGTCCGGCACCACCCCCAGCGGCCAGCGCAGCGGCTTGCCGACACGCACGGCGGTGACGCGCGCGCCGTGGATGCGTTCGCAAAAGCTCTGGCGCGTGACTTCGACTTCCGGCAGCTCGGGCATGCAGGGAATTATCGCGAGGCGCCGCGGTCAATCGACACCGGGGTGGCTGCAACCGCACCACTAGAATCAATTCGAGCCACAGGAGTTCTGCCGATGCCAGCCCGTTTTCCTCTTCGCGTTCGTGCGCTGGCGATTGCTGCGGCGGCGGCGTTCCTGGCGCCGGGCGCGTTCGCGCAACAGGCCGAGCCGATCACCCGCTCGAACCTGGACGCGCCGCTGTTCTACCAGCTGCTGATCGGCGAGATCGAGCTGCGTTCGGGCGAGGCCGGCACCGCCTACCAGGTCGTGCTCGACGCGGCCCGAAAGACCCGCGACGAGCAGTTGTACCGCCGGGCCACCGAGATTGCGCTGCAGGCGCGCGCCGGCGAACAGGCGCTGCAGGCCACTCGCGCCTGGCTGGCCGACGTTCCCCAGTCCGTCGAGGCGCACCGCACGCTGATCCAGCTGCTGGTGGCGCTGAACCGCCCGGCCGAGACCGTCGAGCCGCTCGGCACGCTGCTGAAGCTCACGCCCGAGGCGCAGCGTTCGAACCTGATCATGAGCCTGCCGCGCTTCTTCGCTCGCACGGCGGACCGCAAGCAGGCGGCCGGCTTCATCGAGCAGGCATTGCAGCCGTATGCCGACGCGGAATCCACGCGAGCCGCGGTGGCCGTCGCAAAAGGGCGGGCCTGGCTGTTCGCCGACGACAAGGGCCGCGCGCTGCAGCTTGCGCAAGCCGCCCACGCGCGAGACCCGCTGGCCGAAGGCCCGGCCCTGCTGGCGCTCGAACTGCTGCCCGGCACAGCGCAGGCCGAAGCCGTCGTGCTCGATCACCTGACGGCCAAGTCGGCGAGCAACGGCGTGCGCATGGTCTACGCGCGCGTGCTAAGTGGGTCGCAACGCTATGGCGATGCGATCGCGCAGCTCGAAGCGGTGACGCAGGCCGAACCCAAGCTGGCGCCGCCATGGCTGACACTCGGGGCGCTGCACCTCGAGCTGCGCCAGCCGCAGAAGGCGATGCTGGCGATCGAGCACTATGTCGAGCTGGTGCATGCGAGCCCGAGCGCCGCGACCGACCCGCATGCGCCGGCAGTCGACGACGAAGAACAGGAAGAAGAGGCTGCGGCAACCCCCACCGACGATCGCGGGCTCACCCAAGCCTGGCTGATGCTCGCGCAGGCGGCCGAGCAGCAGAACGACTTCAAGTCCGCCGAAGCCTGGCTGCAGAAGGTCGACAACCCGCAGCGCGCGTTGGAGGTGGTGACGCGCCGCGCCTCGCTGCTGGCCAAGCAGGGCAAGTTGTCCGAAGCCCGCGAACTGATTCGCCGCGCGCCGGAGAAGACCGCAGACGACACCCGCGCCAAGTTGCTGGCCGAAGTGCAGTTGCTGCGCGAGGCCAAGCGCTGGGCCGAGGCCAACAGCCTGCTGGCGAGCGCCAACGAGAAGTACCCCGACGACATCGACCTGCTATACGAGCAGTCGATGATGGCCGAGAAGCTCAACCGCCTGGACGAGATGGAGCGGCTGCTGCGCCGGGTGATCGAGATCAAGCCGGACCACCACCATGCGCACAACGCACTCGGCTACTCGCTGGCGGAGCGCAACCTGCGGCTGCCGGAGGCGAAGGCGCTGATCCAGAAGGCGCTGGAGATCGCGCCCGGCGAGCCGTTCATCACCGACAGCCTCGGCTGGGTCGAGTACCGCATGGGCAATCGGCAGGAGGCGCTGCGACTGCTGCGCGGCGCCTACCAGTCCCGGCCCGACCCCGAGATCGCCGCCCACCTCGGCGAGGTGCTGTGGGTCAGCGGCGACCGCGACGAAGCGCGCCGGATCTGGCGCGAAGGGCACAGCCGCGACGCGGCCAACGACGTGCTGCGTGAAACGCTGTCGCGGCTGAAGGTCGGCGACCTGTGACTCGTTTCGGTTGGCTGCTGGCGACCGCCGCGCTGCTCTCCGGATGCGCCACACTGCCCGGCCGCTTGCCCGACGGTGAACCGCCGCTCGCCGGCCGGCTCACCGTGCGCGTGGACGCGACGCCGACCAGCGAGGCGCGCAACGTGTCCGCGGCCTTCGAGCTGCAGGGCAATCCGCAGCAAGGCCGACTCGACCTGAGCACGCCGCTGGGCACGACGATGGCGCAGGCGCGGTGGGCGCCGGACCGCGTGGCGCTGGTCACCTCGCAAGGCGAAACCCGGTTCGCGAGCCTCGACGACCTGACGCGCGAGGTGCTCGGCGAAAGCGTGCCGGTGGCGGCGCTGTTCGACTGGCTGCGCGGCCGGCCGTGGCCCGGTGCGCCGAGCACGCTCGACGCATCGCCGGAACCGGGCTTCCGGCAGCTGGGGTGGGCGGTCAGCCTCGCGCGCTTCGGCGAAGGCTGGATCTCGGCGCGCCGCGAGCAGCCGCCGGCGGTCAGCGTGCGCGCGAAGCTGGACGACCGATGAAGTCGATCCACGACGTCGCGGCGCCGGCCAAGCTGAACCTCTTTCTCCACGTCGTCGGGCGGCGCGCCGACGGCTACCACCTGCTGCAGTCCGCCTTCGTGCTGATCGACTGGGCCGACACGCTGCACTTCGAGCGGCGCGACGATGGGCGGCTGGCCCGCCACGACCTCGGCGCCGCGCTGCCGGCGGACGACCTCTGTTTGCGTGCTGCCCGCTCGCTTCGGGCCGAAAGCGGCACCGGCTACGGCGTCGACATCTCGATCGACAAACAGGTGCCGTCGGGCGCCGGCATGGGCGGCGGCAGCTCCGATGCGGCGTCGACGCTGCTCGCGCTGAACCGCTTGTGGGCACTGGATTGGCCGCTGTCGCGCCTGATCGCGCTCGGGCTGCGCCTCGGCGCGGACCTGCCGTTTTTCCTGGGCGGGCGCAACGCCTGGGTGGAGGGCATCGGCGAACTGCTCACGCCGATCGACCTGCCGCAGCAGCGGTTCGCCGTCGTCAAACCCGCCGCGAGCCTCGCCACCGAGGCGATCTTCAAGAGTCCGCTCTTGGTCCGCGATACCGAAGCTGTTATAGTTGCGGGCTTTCTTGCAGACGCCGGAATCGGTGAGGCCGGAATCGGTGAGGCCGGGATCGGTAAGCTCGTGCAAGGGTGGGGCCGCAACGATTTGCAGCCACCCGCGCAGGCCGAATGCGACGAGGTGGCGCAAGCCGCCCGGTGGCTCGAAGCCCAATTCGGCAACAGCCGCATGACGGGTTCGGGCAGCGCGGTGTTTGCAAGGGTGGCGGCGCAAGCCGCCGAGACAGGTGCAGGAAGCACGCCCATGGCGACAATGCCGCCGGATCTGCCGGCGGGATGGGTGGGCAGAATGTGCCGAAGTCTCGGGCAGCATCCGCTGGCCGGATGGGCGAGAGACTGAAGTTTTTGGGTGCGCGGTGCAAGCCGCGGACCTGTGTAGGGGAGTCGCCAAGTTGGTTAAGGCATCGGATTTTGATTCCGACATGCGAGGGTTCGAGTCCTTCCTCCCCTGCCAGACAACTGGATTCCCGGTGCGCGCCGGGGCTGAATCGAATGGGCCATCGGCCAGGTCCTGAAAGCCTCGACGGAGGGAACGTGCTTTTCAACACCGTGCTTTTCACTGGTAACGCCAACCCCGCGTTGGCGCAGGAAATCGCGTCCCACCTCGGCATCGAACTCGGCAAGGCCAAGGTCGGCCGCTTCTCCGACGGCGAAGTCGACATCGAGATCCGCCAGAACGTGCGTGCCCGCGACATCTTCGTCGTGCAGCCCACCTGCGCACCGACGAACGAAAACCTGATGGAGCTGTGCATCATGGTCGACGCGCTCAAGCGCGCCTCGGCCCGACGCGTCACCGCCGTCATCCCGTATTTCGGCTACGCCCGCCAGGACCGCCGGCCCCGCTCCACGCGCGTACCGATCAGCGCGAAAGTGGTCGCGAACATGCTCGAGGCGGTCGGTGTCGAGCGGCTGCTGACGATGGACCTGCATGCCGACCAGATCCAGGGTTTCTTCAACATCCCGGTCGACAACATCTACGCCTCGCCGGTGCTGCTGTCGGACGTGCAGACCAAGCGCTACGAGAACCTCGTCGTCGTGTCGCCCGACGTGGGCGGCGTGGTGCGCGCCCGGGCGCTGGCCAAGCAGCTGAACTGCGACCTGGCCATCATCGACAAGCGCCGCCCGAAAGCCAACGTCTCCGAAGTGATGCACGTCATCGGCGACATCGAAGGCCGCAACTGCGTGATCATGGACGACATGATCGACACTGCCGGCACGCTCGTGAAGGCCGCCGAAGTGCTGAAGGAACGCGGCGCGACGAACGTCTACGCGTACTGCACACACGCGGTGTTCTCCGGCCCGGCGATCGAACGCATCAAGACCTCGGCGCTCGACGAAGTCGTCATCACCAACACGATTCCGTTGAGCGAAGACGGAAAGATCTGCCCGAAGGTGCGCCAGTTGTCGGTCGCCTTCCTGTTCGCCGAAACGATCCGCCGGATTTCCGACGGCGAGTCGGTGACCTCCCTGTTCGCGGAACAGAACAGTAATTTCTGATCCGCACACCCGCGGGCTGGCCTCACCGCCGGCCCATTTTCTGCAAGCGCCTGGTCGCGGGCGCTTCGCCACTTTTGGAGTCAACCATGAAATTCGTCGCTTTCGAGCGCACGTTGCAGGGGACCGGAGCGAGCCGCCGCCTGCGCAATGCGAACAAGGTGCCCGGCATCGTCTACGGTGCCGGCGAGCCGGCCACGATCGAGCTGGACCACAACGCCCTCTTCTTCGCACTGAAGAAGGAGACCTTCCATTCCACGGTGCTGGAAATGGAACTGAAGGGCAAGACCGAGCAGGTCATCCTGCGCGACTACCAGATGCACGCGTTCAAGCCGATCGTGATGCACGTGGACTTCCAGCGTGTCGACAAGACGACGAAGATCACGAAGAAGGTGCCGCTGCACTTCGTCAACGAAGAAAACTCGCCGGCCGTCAAGGTCGACAAGTGCCTGGTCAACCACGTGGTCACCGAGTTGCTGATCCAGTGCCTCGCGTCGCAGCTGCCGGAATACCTGACGGTGGACCTGGCCGAGCTGCAAAAGGGCCAGTCGCTGCACGTCGACGACATCCAGCTGCCGGCGGGGACGAAGGTCGTCACGCACGGCAAGAAGAACCCGGTGATCGTGTCGGTCACGGCACCGGCCACCGAAGAAGAAGCGGCAGCGGCGCCGATCGTCACGGCGGCCCCTGCGGCACCGACCAAGGGCAAGAAGAACGAGAAGCAGAACAAGAAGTGAGGGTGATGCCGCGCCAGCGGCGTCGCGTCAAGCCCCGCTTCGGCGGGGCTTTTTTATGTGTCCACTGATTCGATAATCCGCCCATGATCCGTTTGCTTGTCGGCCTGGGCAACCCGGGCCCCGAATACGAGGCCACGCGCCACAACGCCGGTTTCTGGTGGATCGACGAGGCGGCGCGCACGCTCAAGGTTTCGCCCGTTCCGGAGCGAAACTACTTCGGCCTCGTGGCGCGCGTGAACCGCCCCGCGGGCCCGATCTGGTTGCTCGAACCAATGACCTTCATGAACCTGTCGGGCAAGTCGGTCGCCGCGCTGGCGCGCTTCTTCAAGATCGCGCCCGAGGAAATCCTCGTCGTGCACGACGAGCTCGACCTGATGCCCGGCCAGATGAAGATCAAGCAGGGCGGCAGCCACGCCGGCCACAACGGGCTGAAGGACATCCATGCCCAGCTCGGCAGCGGCGACTACTGGCGGCTGCGCCTGGGCATCGGACACCCGGGCGTGAAGTCCGAGGTGATCAACTACGTGCTGCGCAAGCCGCCGCAAGAGCATCGCGAGGCGATCGAAAAGGCGATCGAGCAGTCGCTCGGGGCACTCGACCTGCTTCTGGCCGGCGACATGGAGCGCGCGATGATGAAAATCCATGCGAAGCCGCCGCGTCCGAAACCGCCGAAGCCGGAACCCAAGGCACCCGGCGAGCCGTCGGAGGGGCCGCTGTGAGGCGGCTGTTGCCGTTGTTCGTGCTGTGGGCGGGCAGCCTCGGCGCGGCGCACGCCGAACCCTCCGTCTATCGCTGCGGCAACGTCTATTCGCAAACGCCCTGCGATGGCGGCAGGCAGGTCGACACCGCCGATCCGCGAAGCGCCGAGCAGCAAGCCCAGGCCAGGCGCGCCGCGGCGGTGCAATCTGCCCAGGCCGCCGAAATGGAGCGCGACCGCCTGGCACAGGCGGTCGCCCACACGCCGGCCACGGCGAACGGCTTCAATGGCCGCCCGCCACGGGTGGACACCGCCGCGTCGGCGCCGAAGGGCAAGTCGCGAAAGAAGCTGAAGCCGTAGCGCTCAGGCGCTCGCCGGCGGCGCCGCGGCGGTCGCGGTCTGTTGCAGGCGGCGGTACTTGGCCCACAGCGTTTCCTGCGACTCGACGTGCTCCGGATGGATCGGGATGCAGCTCACCGGACACACCTGCACACATTGCGGCTCGTTGAAGTGACCGACGCATTCGGTGCACCGGGCCGGATCGATCTCGTAGATCTCCTTGCCAAGCGAAATCGCCTGGTTCGGGCACTCGGGCTCGCACACATCGCAGTTGATGCATTCGTCAGTGATCATCAAGGCCATGGTGCTGCGTCCTGGGGTCGCTCAGTTTCCGGCGGCTTTGGCTTTGACGCGGCGCTGCAGCCGCTGGTTCACCGACGGCGACACGAACTTCGAGACATCGCCGCCCAAGGTGGCGATTTCGCGCACGAAAGTGCCAGACACGAACTGGTACTGGTCGCTGGGCGTCAGGAACAGCGTTTCCACCTCGGGCATCAGCTGGCGATTCATGCCGGCCATCTGGAACTCGTATTCGAAGTCGCTGACGGCGCGCAGCCCCCGCACCACCACCTTCCCGCCATGCCCGACGACGAAGTCGCGCAGCAGGCCGCGAAAGGCGATCACCTCGACGTTCGGGTACTTCGCGGCCAGTTCCTGGCCGATTTCGAGCCGTTCGTCGATCGTGAACATCGTGCGCTTGTGATGGCCGGCGGCGATCGCGACGATCAGCCGCTCGAACAACCGGCTCGCGCGGCGCATCAGGTCTTCATGACCGAGGGTCATCGGGTCGAAGGTGCCGGGGTAGACGGCGGTGAGTTTGGTCGCGGAGGTCAAGGGCGCTCCCGTGCGGGGTGGTCGTCCGTCAAAGTGTAGCCGGCCGTTTCAGCCGCCATCGCCGCAAGGCTGTCGCTGCAGCAGATGGAAATGCACGGAGCCGGCCTTCGAATGGCGGTGAACCTGCAAGCCCAAGGCCGCAACAGCAGCGTCATCGAAGGCCCGATCGGCCTCCAGGTAGACGAATCCACCAGGCACGACGAGCGGCGCGGCGGCCGCGAGCGCCGCATCGAAGCGGTCCGCGTCGAAGGGCGGGTCAACGAACACCAGGTCGTAGGCACCGGGATTCGCCCGCCGCATGAACGCCAGCGCGTCGGCCGCCTCGACTCTCAGCGTGGTCGCCGAGAGGCGCTGCTGCGCGTCGCGCAGGCTGCGCACCAGCGCGGCATCACGCTCCACCAGCACCACTTCGGCGGCGCCGCGCGACGCCGCCTCGAAACCGAGCGCGCCGCTGCCGGCGAAAGCGTCGAGGCAGCGCCAGCCGGTCAGGTCTTGGCCGAGCCAGTTGAACAGCGTTTCGCGCACCCGGTCCGGCGTGGGGCGCAGGCCTGGCCGGTCGGCCACCGGCAACTTGCTGCGTTTCCATTGCCCGCCGATGATCCGCACCTCGCGCGGCTGGGCCGGGGAAGGTCGCCTCATTGCCGAACCGGGATCCCCCGGCTGGCCATCAGCGCCTTCGCCTCGCCGACCGTGTGCTCGCCGTAATGGAAGATGCTGGCTGCCAGCACCGCGTCGGCACCGCCGATCTGAATGCCTTCGGCCAGGTGCTCCAGCGTGCCGACGCCGCCGGAGGCGATCACCGGCACGCTGACCGCGTCACTGACGGCGCGTGTCAGTTCGAGGTCGAAACCGCTCTTGGTCCCGTCGCGGTCCATGCTGGTCAGCAAGATCTCGCCGGCGCCGCATGCGGTCATTTCGCGGGCCCAGGCCACGGCGTCCAGGCCGGTGTTCTTGCGGCCGCCGTGGGTGTAGACGTCCCAGCCGCCGCCGCTGCGGCGTTTCGCGTCGATGGCCACGACGATGCACTGGGCACCGTACTTGCGCGACGCGTCACGGATCACCTGCGGGTCGGCCACGGCCGCGGAATTGAAGCTCACCTTGTCGGCGCCGGCGTTCAGCAGCCGCCGCACGTCTTCGACGGTGCGCACGCCACCGCCCACCGTCAGCGGGATGAACACCTGCGAGGCCACCGCCTCGATGATGTGCAGGATCAGCCCGCGCTCGTCGCTGGTCGCGGTGATGTCGAGAAAGGTCAGTTCGTCGGCGCCCTGGTCGTTGTAGCGGGCCGCGATCTCCACCGGATCGCCGGCATCGCGCAGTTCGACGAAGTTGACGCCCTTGACGACGCGGCCGCCGGTCACGTCGAGGCAGGGAATGATGCGTTTGGCGAGCATGGCGGTTGCGCTGAGGGGAAGCGCCAACTATATCCAGAGTATCGGGACACGATCGGCTCGCGGGAGCGCGTGCATGGGGATGAAAGCGCCGGCACCAGGCGTATACGGAGTCCGAACCCCATCCACATGTGCCTGAGGAGGTGCCATGAAACCCAGCGTCCTGATCGCCGGTTGCCTGCTCGCCGCCACCGCTTTGCCGGCGGCCGCCATCACCACCGTCTACACCACTCAACTCAGCGGCCTCAACGAGGCGCCGCCCAATGCGTCGCCGGGGACCGGCATGGCGCGCGTCACGGTCGACACCGACGCGATGACGATGCGGGTGGAGGCCAGCTTCGCCGACCTGATGGCCGACGTGACGGCCGCACACATCCATTGCTGCACCGCGGTGCCCAACGTGCCGCCGGCGGCACCGGCGACGCCGGTCCCGTCGTTCCCCGGCTTCCCCGCAGGCGTGATGTTCGGTGCATACGACATGACTTTCGACATGTCGCTCGAGGCCAGCTACAACCCGGGTTTCATCGCCGGCAACGGCGGAACCGCCGCCAGCGCGTTCGGCGCACTGGTGGCCGGCTTGAATGCGGAGATGAGCTATTTCAACATCCACACAACCGCCGTGCCCAGCGGCGAGATCAGCGGCTTCCTGCAGGTGATTCCCGAGCCGGAGACTTATGCCCTGATGCTGGCCGGCCTGGGCCTCGTAGGCTGGGCGGCACGCCGCCGCCGCTGAGGGGTGCGAAAAACGGGCGGGGAGATCGCCCGCCCGTGGTTCATAGCGCCAGTTCGTCGGCGCGCTTTTGCGCCGCGGCGAAGTCCAGGTCGCCGGAGTAGATCGCGCGACCGCAGATCACGCCCTCGACGCCCTCGCTCTCGACGGCGCACAGCTTCTCGATGTCGGCGATGCTGCTCAGACCGCCCGATGCAATCACCGGAATCGTCAGCGACTGGGCGAGCTTTACGGTCGCGTCGATGTTGATGCCGCTCAGCATGCCGTCGCGCCCGATGTCGGTGTAGATGACACCTTCAACGCCGTAGTCCTCGAACTTCCGCGCGAGGTCGACCACTTCGTGGCCGGTCAGCTTGCTCCATCCGTCGGTCGCGACCTTGCCGTCCTTCGCGTCCAGTCCGACGATGATGTGCCCGCCGAAGGCGCTGCAGGCGTCTTTCAGGAAACCGGGGCTCTTCACGGCGGCGGTGCCGATGATGATGAAGCTCAGCCCGTCGTCGAGGTAGCGCTCGATGGTGTCGAGGTCGCGGATGCCGCCGCCGAGCTGCACCGGGATCTCGTCACCGACCTCGGCCAGGATGGCCTTGATCGCCGGTTCGTTGACCGGCTTGCCGGCGAACGCGCCGTTCAGGTCCACGAGGTGCAGCCGTCTCGCCCCCGCATCGACCCAGCGCCGGGCGATCGCCGCGGGGTCGTCGCCGAAGGTGGTGGAGTCGTTCATGTCGCCCTGTTTCAGGCGGACGCACTTGCCGTCTTTCAGGTCAATCGCAGGGATCAGCAGCATGGCCGAGAAGGTGGGTGGGGAGAGGACACGACGCCCGAGACGGCGGGTCAGGGATTCCAGTGCAGGAAGTTTCTGTACAGCGCAAGGCCGTGTTCGGCGCTCTTCTCGGGGTGGAACTGGGTGGCGAAAATGTTATCCCGCGCGAGGGCGCAGGTAAAGCGCTCGCCGTAGACGGTTTCCCCAACACTGTGGCCCGGATTCGACGGACGGGCGTAGTAGCTGTGGACGAAATAGAAGTAGGCGGCTTCCGGCACGCCGGCCCAGATCGGATGCGGCCGCGCCTGGATCACCTGATTCCAGCCCATCTGCGGCACCTTGTAGCGGCTGCCGTCGGGCTGGGTCTGCCCTTCGAGCTCGAAACGAACGACGTCGCCGGGGATCAGGTCCAGGCCCCCGGTCGGACCTTCGTCGCTGCGCGACAGCAGCATCTGCATGCCCACGCACACGCCCATCAGCGGCTTGTTCGCGGCGGCATGCAGCACCGCATCCTGCAGACCCGAGTCGCGCAGCTCGCGCATGCAGTCGGGCATCGCCCCCTGCCCCGGCAGCACGATGCGCTCGGCGGCATAGACCTCGTCGGGGCGGGAGGTGATGACCACGTCCACGTCCGACTCCCTGGCGACATGCATCACCGCCTGCGACACCGAGCGCAGGTTACCCATGCCGTAGTCGACGACCGCGACGGTTCTCTTGCCGCTCACAGGCTGCCTTTGGTCGAGGGGATCACCGTCGCTGCACGCGGATCGATCTCCAGCGCCATGCGCAGCGCGCGCGCGAAGGCCTTGAAGATGGTCTCGCACTGGTGATGCGCGTTGTCGCCGTGCAGGTTGTCGATGTGCAAGGTGACGCCGGCGTGGTTGGAGAACCCCTGGAAGAACTCGTAGACGAGCTGCGTGTCCAGCGCGCCGATCATGCCGCTCTTGAAGTCCACCCGCATGTGCAGGCCCGGGCGGCCGGAAAAGTCGATCACCACGCGCGACAGCGCCTCGTCCAGCGGCACGTAGGCATGGCCGTAGCGGCGCAGGCCCTTCTTGTCGCCGACGGCCTTCGCGATCGCCTGGCCGAGCGTGATGCCGACGTCTTCGACCGTGTGGTGGCCGTCGATGTGCAGGTCGCCCTTCGCGTCGATCTCGAGGTCGATCAGCCCGTGGCGGGCGATCTGGTCGAGCATGTGGTCGAAGAAACCGATGCCGGTGGCGAACTTGGCGGCGCCGGTGCCGTCGAGGTTGATCGAAACGCGGATCTGCGTCTCGGTCGTGTTGCGGGTCACTTCCGCCTTGCGTTCGGGATTCATCACAAACTGGCCTTCAGCGCGTCCATCATCTTCACGTTCTCGTCCGGGGTTCCGACCGTCAATCGCACGCAGTTCGCCAGCAGAGGATGCAGGAAAGCAATGTTCTTCACAAGCACGCCCCGCGCCTTCATGCCTTCGAACGCCTTCTTCGAGTCCGGCACGCGGGCGAGGATCATGTTCGCCTCGCTCGGGAACGGCGTCACGCCCGGCAGTTCGGCGAGCTGCTTCAGCAGGTCGTCGCGTTCGGCCCGGATGATGCCGGCCTGGCGCGCGTACTCGTCGACATGCTCCAGCGCGAACAGCGCCGTCTCGCAGTTCAGCACGCTCACGTTGAACGGTGGGCGCAGCTTGTCGAACTCGGCGATCAGCGGCTTGCGGCCGATCAGGTAGCCTATGCGCACGCCGGCGAGGCCGAACTTGCTCAGCGTGCGCATCAGCAGCACGTGCGGGTGGCGCTTCAGCCGTGCCATCGAATCGCGCGCGGCGAAGGGCTGGTAGGCCTCGTCCATCACGACCAGGCCGGGCGCCGCGTCGATGATCGTGTCGATCGCCGCGTCGTCCCACAGGTTCGCCGTCGGGTTGTTCGGATACGCGAGGTAGACGAGCGCCGGCCGGTGCTCGCGCACGGCCGCCAGCATCGCCGGCAGATCCAGCTCGAAGCGGTCGGTGGTCGGCACGCCGACGAACTTCAATCCTTGCAGCTTGGCCGACATCTGATACATCACAAAGCCAGGGACCGGCGCGAGCACCGCATTGCCCGGCACGTCGCAGGCCAGGGCCAGCAGCGAGATCAGCTCGTCGGAGCCGTTGCCGAGCATGATGTCGCAGTCGTCGGGCATGCCCGCGTATTCCGCGAGCTTCGCGCGCAGCACGTTGCCGCGTTCGGCCGGGTAGCGGTTCAGCGCGACGTCGGCGAGGCGTTTGCCCAATTCGTCGCGCAGCGCCTGCGGCAGCCGAAACGGGTTCTCCATCGTGTCGAGCTTGACCATGCCGGCGGACGGCTGCACCGCATAGCCGTGCATCGACTGGATGTCCTGGCGGATCACTCCCTTCATGCGGTCTTCCAGAGTGACGGCCCCTCGGTCGCGGGTTACCGCAACCGATCCCCCGAGGGGATCGAGCCCGGCTTGGGGCGGCCCGGCGCTCGGGCTCGTGTCACTCATGTCGCGTTTCCTTTCAGTCTCATTTCGGCCGCCCGTGCATGCGCCTGGAACCCTTCGCCGTAGGCGAGTTCGGCTGCGATCGGCCCGAGCGCCTGGGCGCCGGCTTCGCTGACCTCGATCAGGCTGGAGCGCTTCTGGAAGTCGTAGATGCCCAGCGGCGACGAGAACCGCGCCGTCCCCGAAGTCGGCAGCACGTGGTTCGGCCCGGCGCAGTAGTCGCCGAGGCTCTCGCTCGTGAAGGCGCCAAGGAAGATTGCGCCGGCATGCCGCAGCAGCGGCTCCCAGCGCTGCGGTTCGCGCGAGCTGACCTCGAGGTGCTCCGGCGCGATGCGGTTGCTGATCTCGCAAGCCTCTTCCATGCTGCGCGTGTGGATCAGCGCCCCGCGCCCCTGCAGCGAAGCACGGATGATCTCGCGGCGCGGCATGCCGGGCAGCAACCGGTCGATCTCGGCCTTCACGCGGTGGATGTAGTCGGCGTCCGGGCACAGGAGGATGCTTTGCGCGAGTTCGTCATGCTCGGCCTGACTGAACAGGTCCATCGCCACCCAATCGGGCGGTGTGCTGCCGTCGGCCAGCACCAGAATCTCGCTCGGGCCGGCAATCATGTCGATGCCGACCTTGCCGAACACGCGCCGCTTGGCGCTGGCGACATAGGCGTTGCCGGGGCCGGTGATCTTGTCGACCGACGGGATGGTCGCGGTGCCGTAGGCGAGCGCGCCGATCGCCTGGGCGCCGCCGATCGTGAACACGCGATCGGCGCCGGCAACGGCAGCAGCGGCGAGCACGAGCGCATTCCGCTCGCCTTTCGGCGTGGGCACCATCATGACGATCTCGCCGACACCGGCGACCTTCGCGGGTACCGCGTTCATCAGCACGCTGGACGGATAGGCCGCCTTGCCGCCCGGCACGTAGATGCCGACCCGGTCCAGCGGCGTGACCTTCTGGCCGAGCAGCGTGCCGTCGGCGTCGCGGTAGCTCCAGGAGCGCCCGCAGGCGTCGAGCTGGCGTTCGTGGTAGCTGCGCACGCGGTCCGCTGCGGCGACCAGCGCGTCGCGCTGCGCCGGCGGCAGCGAGTCCAGCGCCGCCTGCAGTTCATCGGGCGCGATCTCGAATTCGGCCACCGAAGCCGCGGCGAGACCGTCGAAGCGCTGCGTGTACTCGAGCACCGCCGCGTCGCCGCGCGATTGCACGTCGGCGAGGATTTCCGCGACGCGCGCCTCGATCGCATGGTCTTCCTCCGCCGACCAATGCAGCACGCGCTGAAACTCGCTCTCGAAGTTCGCAGCGGTGGTGGCAAGCAGGCGGATGTCGGTGTTCATGGTCCGATGGCGGCGGCGAATGCGTCGATGATGTTGCGGATGGGCTCGCGCTTGAGTTTCAGCGCGGCCTGGTTGACGACGAGGCGCGACGAGATCTGCATGATCTCCTCGACCTCGACGAGGTGGTTGGCTTTCAGGGTGCTGCCGGTGGAGACGAGGTCGACGATCGCATCGGCCAGGCCGGTCAGCGGCGCGAGCTCCATCGAGCCGTACAGCTTGATCAGGTCCACGTGCACGCCCTTGTCGGCGAAGTGTTCGCTCGCGCAGAGGGTGTATTTCGTCGCCACGCGGATGCGCGAGCCCTGCTTCACCGCGGCGGCGTAGTCGAAATCGGCGCGTGCGGCCACGCTCATGCGGCACTTGGCGATCTGCAGGTCCAGCGGCTGGTACAGGCCCGCGCCGCCATGCTCGAGCAGCGTGTCGCGCCCGGCCACACCGAGGTCCGCGCCGCCGTACTGCACGTAAGTCGGCACGTCGGTGGCGCGCACCAGCACGACGCGCACGTCGGGGCGGCTCGTGCCGATGATCAGCTTGCGCGACTTTTCCGGGTCTTCGCTGACCTCGATGCCGGCCGCCTTCAACAGCGGCAGCGTCTCGTCGAAGATCCGTCCCTTGGACAGCGCGAGAGTGATCATGACTTGACTCGCTCGATGTCGGCGCCGATGCCGCGCAGCTTGGCTTCCATCTGGTCGTAGCCTCGGTCCAGGTGGTAGATGCGGTCGACGACCGTCTCGCCGTCGGCCACCAGCCCCGCGATGACGAGACTGGCCGACGCGCGCAGGTCGGTCGCCATCACGGTCGCGCCCGACAGCCCCTGGACGCCGGTGACCCAGGCGGTGTGGCCGTCAACCTCGATCTTCGCGCCCAGGCGCACGAGCTCGTTGACGTGCATGAAGCGGTTCTCGAAGATCGTTTCCGCGACCTTGGCGGTGCCGTCGGCGATGCAGTTCAGCGCCATGAACTGCGCCTGCATGTCGGTCGGGAACGCCGGGTACTCGCTGGTCTTGAAACTCACGGCACGCGGTCGACCGCTGCTCTTCACGCGGATCGAGTCGTCGCTCGCTTCGACGGAAATACCCGCTTCGCGCAGCTTGTCGATCACCGCCGCAAGATGGCCGGCATTCGCGTGGCGCAGCACGACGTCGCCGCCGGCCGCCGCCACCGCGCAGAGGAAGGTGCCGGTTTCGATGCGGTCGGGCACGATGCGGTGCGCCGCGATCGGCGCGAGGCCGTGCAGCCGTTCCACGCCTTCGATGCGGATCCGCCCGGTGCCTTGGCCTTCGATCTTCGCGCCCATCTTGATCAGCATCTCGGCCAGGTCGGTCACTTCCGGCTCTTGTGCCGCGTTCTCGAGCACCGTCTCGCCGTCGGCCAGCGCCGCGGCCATCAGCAGGTTCTCGGTGCCGGTGACCGTGATCATGTCGGTCGTGATGTGCGCGCCCTTTAGCCGCTTCACCTTCGCGATGATGTAGCCGTGTTCGACGGTAATGTCGGCGCCCATCGCCCGCAGGCCCTTGATGTGCTGGTCGACCGGCCGCGAGCCGATTGCGCAGCCGCCGGGCAGCGACACGGTGGCCTCGCCGAAGCGGGCCAGCAAGGGCCCCAGCACGAGGATGGACGCGCGCATCGTCTTCACGAGGTCGTAGGGCGCTTCGGGAGAGGTCACGCTCCCGGCGTTCAGCGTGATGGTGTCGGGCGCGGATTCGCTGCGCTCGGCGGTGGCGCCCATGTTGCGCAGCAGCTTCAGCGTGGTGTTCACGTCCTGCAGCCGCGGCACGTTGCTCAGCGTGACCGGTTCATCGGTCAGCAGCGCGGCGCACAGTTCGGGCAGCGCAGCGTTCTTGGCGCCGGAGATGGTCACCTCGCCCGAGAGCCGGCGGCCGCCGCGTATCAAGAGTTTGTCCATGAGCGTTCTTTGTGCCCATGCTCATCACGGCCTTCGAACCTGCTGGCGCAGGCCCGCCAGCCGCAGTGAACACTGCGGCGGGTGTCAGTGGTGGTGAGTGGCGGCCGGGGCGGCTTGGGAAGCCCACTCGGCCGGGGTCAGCGTCTTCATCGACAGGGCGTGGATTTGCTCGCGCATTCTATCGCCCAGCGCCTCGTAGACCCTTTGATGGCGCATCACGCGGGTCACGCCTTCGAATTCCGGCGACACGATGGTCGCGAAAAAGTGGCGCCCGTCGCCTTCCACCTCGAGGTGCTCGCAGGCAAGCCCTTGCGCGATATAGCGCTGGACTTCGGCGGAGGTCGGGTCGGCCATGATGGGGCGATTCTAGTCCGAAGGGAGGCGGTCACCCCGGCGAACGCCGCCCCCGACTTTCGTCGGGGTGACCGGAGTGCGGGATTAGTGGCGGATCTTGTAGCCGATGCGCAGCAAGTGGAGCGCGATTCCCGCGACAACGACGAAACTCGTTGCCACCACCGCCAGGCTCAGCCATGGCGACACGTCGCTGATGCCGAAAAACCCGCGACGGAAGCCGTCGATCATGTAGAAAAACGGGTTCAGGTGGCTCACACCCTGCCAGAACGACGGCAGCGACTGCACCGAGTAGAAGACGCCGGCGAGAAAGGTCATCGGCATGATGAGGAAGTTCTGGAACGCGGCCATCTGGTCGAACTTCTCGGCCCACAGCCCGGCGATCAACCCGAGCGAGCCCAGCATGCCGGCTCCCAGCAGCGCGAACACGACGATCCACCACGGCTCGGCGGCCGACAGCGGCGCGAACCACAGCGTCACGAGCAACACGCCGGAGCCCACCGCGACGCCGCGCACGACCGCGGCCCCGACGTAGGCGATGAACCACGCCCAGTGCGACAGCGGCGCGACCAGCAGGAAAACGAGGTTGCCGGTGATCTTGCTCTGGATCAGCGAGGAGCTGCTGTTGGCGAAGGCGTTCTGGAGCACGCTCATCATCACGAGGCCGGGGATCAGGAAGCTCGTGTAGCCGATCCGGTCGAACACTTTCACGTGGTCTTCCAGCACGTGGCCGAAGATCAGCAGGTACAGCACCGCGGTCAGCACCGGCGCCGCGACGGTCTGGAAGCTGACCTTCCAGAAACGCAACACCTCCTTGTAGAGCAGCGTGCGTGTGCCCGACAGCACCGCGATCACGTCGCGACCTCGGCGATCTTCAGCGGCGCCGGCTTTACCTCGCCCTGCATGATCTCGAGGAACACGTTCTCCAGGTCGGCGCGACCGATCTCGAGGTCCTCGGGCTGGCAGCCGGCCGCGCGCAGCGTGGCAAGCACCTCTTCGACTTCGCGCGCGTCGTGCGCCTTGATCTGCACGATGCGCCCGGTCACCCGCGACTGGGGCACCAGCTGCGGCGGCAGCGGCGTGTCCATCTTGAAGCGCATCATCGTGCTCGCGGTCCCGGCCAGCAGCGCCGAGGTTCGGTCCAGCGCCACGACCCGCCCCTGCTTGAGCATCGCGATGCGCCCGCACAGCGCCTCGGCTTCTTCGAGGTAGTGCGTCGTCAGCAGAACCGTGTGGCCCTGCTTGTTCAGCTTGGCGACAAAGGCCCACAGCGTCTGGCGCAGTTCCACGTCGACGCCCGCGGTCGGCTCGTCGAGCACGATGACCGGCGGGCGGTGCACCAGCGCCTGCGCCACCAGCACGCGGCGCTTCATGCCGCCGGAGAGTTGGCGCATGTTCGCATCGGCCTTGTCGGCCAGGCCCAGGTTGGCCAGCAGTTCGTCGATCCAGGCGTCGTTGCGGGTCACGCCGAAATAGCCGCTCTGAATGCGCAGCGCCTCGCGCACGCTGAAAAACGGGTCGAACACCAGCTCCTGCGGCACGACGCCGATGCTGCGGCGCGCGGCCGCATAGTCGGTCACCACGTCGTGTCCGTGCACGAGCACCGTGCCGCCGCTCGCCCGCGCGAGACCGGCGAGGATGCTGATCAACGTCGTCTTGCCGGCCCCGTTCGGCCCGAGCAGCCCGAAGAACTCGCCGGGTTCGATGTCGAAGCTCACGCCGTCCAGCGCCTGCACGTTGCCGTGCGCACCGCGGTAGGTCTTGCTGACGTGCTGGAACGAAATGGCCGACATGAGGGGCGGAATTGTAGGCAGCGCTCCCAAATCGTGCAGCGACGCGGTCTCCCGCCATTGGAGCGCACCCGACTTGGTGCTAGATTGCCCGGCAAACCAGAGGCAGACAAGAAATCCATGGCAACCCAGGCCAAGAAGCCGCGCCGCACCGCGGAGCGCATCCTCGAGGTCACACTCGACCTGTTCAACCGCTTCGGCGAGCCCAACGTCTCCACCACGCTGATTTCGGCCGAGCTGAACATCAGCCCGGGCAACCTCTATTACCACTACCCGGCCAAGGACGAGCTGATCAACAGCCTGTTCGACCGCTACGAGCGCGCGCTGAACGAGTTGCTGCACGCGGCCGACAACGTGCGCAACGTCGAGGACGCGTGGCTGTTCTTCCACATGCTGTTCGAGCTGATCTGGCAGTACCGCTTCCTCTACCGCGACCTGAACGACCTGCTGTCGAAGAACCGCCGCCTCGAGACCCACTTCCAGTTCGTGCTGAAGAACAAGTCACGCGCCGTGCAAAGCGTGCTCGACGGCATGAGCCGCGGCAACGCGATGCGCATCGAGCCGCGCGAAGCCGAGCCGGTCGCCACGGCGATGGTCGTCGTCCTGACCTACTGGCTCAGCTATGAGTACGTGCGCGAGCCGCGCAAGGCGCTGGAGCCCGAGAGCGCCGGCGTGTCGATGATGCGCGGCGCCTTTCACGTGCTGAGCCTGTTGATGCCCTATCTCGAACCGGCGCAGAAGGAGCATCTGCTCGGGCTCGTCGGCAACTACAACACCCCTTGATCACGGAGACATTGATGGCCAAATGGACCGCCTTTCCCTACGACGCCGCCGACTACAGCTACGACGCTGCGGCGCTGAAGAAACATTGGGCCCGCCTGCATGCCGGCGACGCCGAGCCGCTCCCGAAGGACGACAAGGTGCTGGCCGCGTGGGCGCTGTTCCACGCCGGCGAGTTCCAGAAGGCGACCGAGGCGGGGCTGAAGGCCGGCGGTGCCGGCATCACGGTGGCCAACAAGGCGCAGGCGATCCACGCGAACTACCTCGAGAAGAGCGAGAAGAACAAGCTGGCCCTGTTCATGGAGGTCGCCGAGCGCGCCGAGGCCCAAGCCGGCGAAGAGCCGAAGAACGCCAACGCACACTACCTGATGGCCTACGCGCTCGGGCGCTACAGCCAGGGCATCAGCGTCGCGAAGGCGCTGGCCCAGGGGCTGGGCAGCAAGGTCAAGGGTGCACTGGAAACGGCCATCAAGCTGCAGCCCAAACACGCGGATGCGCACATCGCGCTCGGCGCCTTCCACGCCGAAGTGATCGACAAGGTCGGCTCGCTGCTCGGGCGCACGCAAGGGGCGAGCAAGGACACTGGGCTTGCGATGTACAAGTCGGCGCTGAAGCTCAACCCCACCTCGGCGGTCGCGATGGTCGAATACGCCAACGGGCTGGTGATGCTCGAGGGCGAGAAGAAGATGAAAGAGGCTGAGAAGCTCTACGCCGAAGCCGCGGCCTGCGAGCCGAAGGATGCAATGGAGCGGCTTGACGTGGAGATGGCGAAGGCGGAGCTGGAGGACTGAACCTCGCGGCCGCCCGCCACCGCGTGACCCCACGAGCCGTCACCCCGCGCCGTCACCCCGGCGAAAGCCGGGGTCCACTGATGGCACTGCGCCTCGCCAGCAGTGGATCCCGACTTTCGTCGGGATGACGGGGTGTTACGCCGCCTCTCCCCACGGCAGCATCAGCGTGACCATCAGCAGCTTCTCGAACTCCGGCTCGAACCGGTCGATGATCTGCTGCGGTTCGGGACACAATTTCTGATCCGTGATCAGCCCGAACTGCACACCGCCGCCGTACGACAGGACGCTCACGCCCACGCCGATGTCGCCCGACTGCGGCACCCAGAACATCGTCTGCCGCAAGGTCGAGCCGCAGAACTGGAGCGGCTTTGCAGGCCCCGGCACGTTGGTCATCACCGCCGTGGCCTTCTTCGCGAACATGTTCAGCAGCGCGTCCTGCACCGGCTTGATCAAGAGCCCGGCGACGCTCAGCACGGCGAACGCCAGCAGAGGCTGATAGCTGCCTTTCAGCTCGTTCATCCGTGCACGCACCGCGTACACCCGCTCGATCGGGTTGGCAATGCCGATCGGCAGCACCAGCGGCACCAGGCCGAAGCGGTTGCCGAGCTGGTAGGCTTTCTCCAGCGGGCGCAGGTTGACCGGCACCATCGCGCGGATCTCCTTGCCGGTGGGGTCGTCCCCCTGGTCGCGCAGGTATTCGCCGATCGCGCCGGCCACGCAGGCGAGCAGCACGTCGTTGACCGAACAGCCGAGCGCCTTGCCGATCGCCTTCACCTGGTCGAGCGCGATCGGCTCGCCCCACGCCACCTTCTTGACCCCGGCGGGCTTGCCTTTCAGGCGTGTCGGCGAATCGTCCGGCATCAGGGCCATCGCGGCCACGTCGCTGACGACCTGGTAGCCGGTGCGCGCCATGTCGAGCGAGCCGAACAGCGGCTGGTACGGTTTGGCCAGCACCTCCATCGACTTCGCGACGCCGCTGCCGTACATGCCGATGGCCTTCACGGTCAGGCCGGTGAAGGGCTTGACGACCGCATCGGTCAGCCAGTCGGTCCCGCCGTCCTCGGCGACCTTGCGCAGCTTGCGTGGCGGCGGGTCCATGCCGCCGTCGGTGATCGACAGCATCACCGAGATCAGCGCGATGCCGTCGGCGATGCAGTGGTGCACGCGAGCCACGAGCGCGCTGCCGCCCTCGTACTGCTCGATCAAATGGAATTGCCACAGCGGCCGAGCCGGGTCGAGGGGCGTCGTCGATAGGGTGCCGACGAGCGCCTGGAGTGCCGCACGCTCGCTTTGTCCGCGCCGGCGCTTCAGTTTGTGCCGCACGATGTGATTCGACACGTCGAAATCGTCGTCGTCCACCCAGTTCGCGCCCATCGCGTCTTCGACGACCTTCTGGCTGAAGCGCTGGTACTTCAGCAGCTTGTCCCCGACACGCTCGGACAATGCTTCGAAGGTGATGCCCGGCTCCAGCAGCCACACACCGACGATCATCATCAGGTTCACGTCGTTGTCCATCCGCAACCAGGCGGTGTCCACGCGCGTCATGCGCTCGGCGGCTCGGGGCATTTGAGAGGTCTCCTTGGAATTTCGGTCTTCTGGCACCCAAGATGCTGGGTAACATCGGCCCCGTCAATGGCGATTTTCACCCACAGGAGATGGACTCATGGCCGACCTCACAGCCCGGTTCGAACAAGCGGTCGCGGAATCGAAGCAGTTGCCGGAAAAGCCGGACAACATGACGCTCTTGAAGATCTACGCGCTGTACAAGCAGGCCACGGCCGGTGACGTGGAAGGCAAGCGGCCGGGCTTCACTGACATGGTGGGCCGCGCGAAGTGGGATGCCTGGAACGAGCTGAAGGGCAAGAGCGGCGACGAGGCGAAGCAGGCGTACGTGGACCTGATCGAGTCGTTGAAGTAGCGCGACCTCCAATGCCGTCATCCCGGCGTTCGCCGGGATGACGGCATGGGGCAACGGCCCTGGTTCCGGCTACTTCTTCTTCGCGGCCGCCTTCCTCTTCGCCGCCGGCTTGGTCTTTGCCTCCGCCGCCAGCAAGTCGTCGAGGTTCTTCTCGATCTCGCCCTGGATCGTCTGGCTGAAGGCGCCGAGCAGGAAGCCGAGCTTCGCGTCGAGGTCGAAGTGGTCGGCCGCGACGATGAGGCGGCCGTTCACGCCGGCGCGCGTGAACTCGACGGTGTCGCTGGTCTCGCCCTCGAGCACCGTGCACTCCATGTCGAACTTCTTCTCCACGTCCTCGGCCCATCGCCAAGCCACGTCGCGCGCCTTGGCAAGACCCAGGCGGTGGGCGCGGTGGATGCGGATGTCGGGCATGGTTCAGTCTCCTGTCGGACCCAGTGCGGCCCGGCGTTCATTCTTGGGCATCTCCGCCAGCCGCTTCACCGCCGCGTAGAAGCGGTCGAAGTCGCGGCCCTCGCGCTCGAACAACCGCTCGAACGCGGGTGCCAGCTCGGTGTAGGCCGCCAGCACGCCGAAGGACGCATTGTTGGCGCGCGCGAACCAGGCGTCATACCCGGAAAACCCGCCCCAGCGCGTCGCCTTGATCGCCGCGTACTCGGCGCGCATCTCGGCCATCGTTTCGGCCTTCTCGCGGCGCTTGTCGTCGTCGCTCGCGTCGCTCTCGTACAGCGCCTCCAGCCGCTCGCGGTACTTCCTCGTCAGCGTGCGGAACTCGCGGCGCCGGTCCTCGAAGAGGTCGTACTCGGCGCGCGTCTCGGGCGTGGCCCGTTCGTTCAGCCAGCGCATCACGCCGATGCGCTCCACCGCGGTCGCGAACGACTCGTTGAACTCGGTGTCGCCCTTCGCGTAGACGACCTGGTGCGACAACTCGTGGAACACGAGGCGCGCGAGTTCGCCCTCGGGATAGTGGATGAAGGTGCTGAGCAGCGGGTCGGCGAAGAATCTGCCCGGCAGCGCGCCCAGCGTCGAATACGCGGGCACGGCATACACGCTGACCTCCAGCCCCGTCTGCGCTCGCTGTCCGTCGGCGAAGGCCTCGGCCTCGGCGAGGTCGAAGTAGCCGCGGTAGCCGACGCAGCCGACGACCGGAAAGCACCAGGTCTTCAGCGTCAGGCTCAGCTCGGGCGCGGCCACCACGTTCCACACCGCGGCGCGCCGGTTCAGGTCGGCGTAGCGGCGATAGCTCGCGTTGTCCGGCAGCTTCAGCTCGGCCACCGCGAAGTCGCGGATGCGCTGCGACAGCGCGAGCCGCTCTTTCAGCGCCGCCGGCGTCTGACCCTCGGCGATCCAATTCGGCACGGGTTTCGCGCTGCCCAGCAAATCGAGGTGCCCGCCGACCGACTGCGCGTAGTAGCCGAGCGTGCTGCAGCCCGCCGTCACGCAAACGGTGGCGACCGCCAACGCGACCGTGCCGAAGAGGCCCAGAACCGCCATCGCCAGCCAGCGTCTCACGATCCGGGCTGCGCGGCGCGCCGTACGTCCACGAGGCAGTCGTAGAACGCCGGCGCACGGCCGATGTCGGTCAGCCGCTGGTGCGTGACCTCATTGACGTTGGTGCCCTCCAGGCCCAGCTTGCGCCACCAGATGCCCAGCCCGTTGACGACACCGCGCCGCGCGCGCCGGCTGACCACCGCCTTGCAGACGTACTCGCCGCGGTCGTTGAAGACACGCACCGTCTGGCCGTCGGCGATGCCGCGCTCGGCCGCATCGGCGTCGTGCATTTCGAGCACAGGTTCGCCTTCGATGTCGCGCAGGCTTTGCACGTTGACGAAGCTCGAATTCAGGAAGTTGCGCGCCGGCGGAGAGATCATCGCGAGCGGGTAGGCTTGAGCGAGCTGCGGCGAGCTGGCCGCCGATTCGTGGTTGGGCACATGGTCCGGCACGCCGAACTGCGGCGAGTCGATGACACACTTGCCGCTCGGCGTGCGGAACTGTCCTTCCGCAAGCGGCGCCTCGGGCAGCGGCAGCTTCACCCAGCCGTCGCGCCGCAGTACGTCGAACGGAACGTCCTGCGAGAAGGCGACACGGGCCATCGCCTCGTCGCTGTCGGCGAAACAGGGTTCGTCGTAACCCATGCGCTGCGCCAGTTCGCGAAACACCTGCGTGTTCGGCTTGGCCTCGCCCAGCGGCGCGATCGCCGGCTCGTTGAACATCGCGTAGCTGTGGCCGTAGCTCAAGTGCACGTCCAGGTGCTCGAGCTGGGTCGTCGCGGGCAGCACGTAGTCGGCATGGTCGGCGGTGTCGGTCATGAACTGCTCGAGAACCACCGTGAACAGGTCGTCGCGGCAAAAGCCCTTCACGACTTTCGGCGATTCGGGCGCGACCGCGACCGGGTTGCTGTTGTAGACGATCAGCGCTTCGATCTTCGGGCCGAAGTCCGGCGAAGAGTCGCGCAGCAGGTCGTCGCCGATCGTGCTCATGTTGATCGTGCGCGGCGTGCGTCCGGCGAGCAGCTCGGGACGCTGCAGCGCCGCACGGTCGACCGGGAACCAGCCGGACGACGACAGCAGCAACCCGCCGGCGCGGTGCCGCCAGGCGCCGATCAGGCACGGCAGGATCGCGATCAGGCGCACTGCGTTGCCGCCGCCGCGCACCCGCTGCATCCCGTAATTGAGCCTGATCGCCGCCGGCTGCGTGGTGCCGTAGTCGCGCGCCAGGCCGCGCACTTCGTCGGCGGTGATGCCGCACACCTCGGCCGTGCGCTCCGGCGGCCATTGCAGCGCCCGTTCGCGCAGCGCCGGCCAGCCCTCGGTGTGGCGCTCGATGTAGTCGTGGTCCAACCAGTCGTTGACGATCAGCTCGTGCATCAGGCCGAGCGCCAACGCGCCGTCGGTGCCGGGCATCAGCGCGATGTGCTGGTGGCACTTGTCCGCCGTCTCGGTCTTGCGCGGGTCGATGCAGACGAGCTTGGCGCCGGCCCGCTTGGCCGCCTGCGCGAAGGTCCAGAAGTGCAGGTTCGACGCGATCGAGTTGCTGCCCCAGATGACGATCAGCCGGCTCTCGGCGTAGTGCTCGAGGTGCATGCCGATCTTGCCGCCGTAGGTGGCCGCCAGGGCCTCGCCGCCGGCGCTGGCGCAGATGGTCCGGTCGAGCAGCGAGGCGCCCAGCTTGTGGAAGAAGCGGCGGTCCATGCTTTCGCCCTGCAGCAAGCCCATCGTGCCGGCGTAGCTGTACGGCAGAATCGCCTGCGGGTCGCGCGCGGCGATCGTTTGCAGGCGCAACGCGATGTCCGACAGCGCCTCGTCCCAGCTCACGCGCTCGAACCGCCCGCTGCCCTTGGGTCCGCTGCGGCGCAGCGGATGCAGCACCCGGCCGGCGTCGTAGGTGCGTTCGGGGTAGCGCGACACCTTCGTGCACAGCGCGCCGTGGGTCGGCGGATGGTCGGGGTCGCCCTGCACCTTCACCGCGCGGCCGTCCTGCACGGTCACGCGGATGGCGCAGGTGTCGGGGCAGTCGTGTGGGCAGGCGGCCCGCACGGTGGTTACTGAAGCGGTCATCCGCACACTATTGCACAACGCCGGGCGGCGATGCGTGGAGCGCCCGGAACCGCCATTCGCACAGCGAGGCCCCGCCCCCGTCAGGCGTTTCGACGCGCGGGTAAACTGATCCGTCATGCCTTTCACGAGCCACAGGGGCGCCTTACCGTGGCGCTTCGAGTGCGCGGAGCAACACCCATGCGCCTGATCGACTCCATCCTCGCCGACGCGGCCGCGATCGCCGCCGTGCGGCGCGACATCCACGCCCACCCGGAGCTGTGTTTCGAGGAACGACGAACGGCGGACGTCATCGCAAAGCAGCTCACCGACTGGGGAATCCCGATCCACCGCGGGCTCGGTAAGACCGGTGTCATCGGCATCGTCAAGAACGGCAGCAGCGAACGAGCGGTCGGCTTGCGCGCCGACATCGATGCGCTGCCGATGACCGAGCGCAACACCTTTGACCACGCGAGCCGGCACGCCGGCAAGATGCACGCCTGCGGCCACGACGGGCACACGGCGATGCTGCTCGCGGCGGCCAAGCACCTGTCCACGAACCGCAATTTTGACGGCACGGTCTATCTCGTGTTCCAGCCGGCCGAAGAAGGCGGCGGTGGCGCGCGCGAGATGATGCGGGAAGGCCTGTTCGAGAAGTTCCCGATGGAGGCGATCTTCGGCGCGCACAACTGGCCGGGCATGCACGTGGGCCAATTCGCGATCAAGAGCGGGCCGTGCTTCGCATCGAGCAACGAGTTCAAGATCACGATCCGCGGCAAGGGCGCGCACGCGGCGATGCCGCACAACGGCGTCGATCCGGTGCCGGTGGCCTGCCAGATGGTGAACGGGTTCCAGACCATCATCTCGCGCAACAAGCGGCCGATCGATGCCGGCGTGATCTCGGTGACGATGATCCACACCGGGGAAGCCACCAACGTCGTGCCCGACGAATGCGTGATGGAAGGCACCGTGCGGACCTTCACCCTGGAGGTGCTGGACCTGATCGAACAGCGCATGCGCGAGGTGGCCGAGCACACCAGCGCAGCGTTCGGCGCGACCTGCGAGTTCGAATTCGTGCGCAACTACCCGCCTACGATCAACCACCCGGCGGAGACCGAATTCGCCCGGAAGGTGATGGCCGACGTGGTGGGCGCCGAGAACGTCCTGGAGTTCGAGCCGACGATGGGCGCCGAGGACTTCAGCTACTTTCTGCTTGAGAAGCCGGGCGCCTATTTCCTGATCGGGAACGGCGACGGCAGCCACCGCGCCGGCGGCCACGGCATGGGCCCATGCATGCTGCATAACCCGAGCTACGACTTCAACGACGAATTGATCCCGCTCGGGGCGACGCTGTGGGTTCGGATGGCCGAGCAGTGGCTCGCGACGAAATGACGGCCCCCACGTCGCTTGCGCAGCACTTCTCGCAAAGCTACGCCGAGGCCCGCAGCAAGTTCGTCGCGGCCGCCGAGACGGCAGATCTCGACGTCGAGTCGCACCTTCATCCGATGCGAGGCCGTGATGGCGAAGCGCTCGCAATGGACGTCGTGCTCGACGGCCCGCGCGACGCCGACCGGCTGCTGCTGATCACCAGCGCCTGCCACGGCGTCGAGGGCTTCTGCGGTTCCGGCGTGCAGGTCGCGCTGCTGCAAGAAGCCGCCTGGCGTGCCGCCGCACACGACGCCGGCGTGGCGGTGCTGTACATCCACGGCCTCAACCCCTACGGCTTCTCGTGGTGGCGCCGCGTGACCCACGAGAACGTGGACCTGAACCGCAACTTCCACGACTTCTCGAAGCCGCTGCCGCCGAACCCCGCCTACGACGGCATCGCCGCGCTGCTGGTGCCGCCGAGCTGGCCGCCGTCCGATGCGGTCGGCCTGCGTGTGCAGCAGCTGATCGACCAGCACGGCGTTGCGGCGCTGCAAGCGGCCGTCTCGGGCGGTCAGTACGACCATCCGGAAGGTCTCTTCTACGGCGGCCGCAACCCGACGTGGAGCAACCAGACGCTGCGCCACGTGCTGCGCGACCACGGGCGCCAGTGCCGCCGCCTCGGATGGATCGACCTGCACACGGGCCTCGGCCCGAGCGGCCACGGCGAGCGCATCTTCGCCTGCCGCGACGATGCGGCGGCCCTGGCGCGGGCGCGTGCGTGGTGGGGGCCGCAGGTCACGTCGATCTACGACGGCACATCCACGTCGGCGCCGCTCACCGGCCTGATGTGGCTCGCCGCCTACGACGAGTGCCCGCAGGCCGAGTACACCGGCATCGCGCTCGAATACGGCACGAAGACCATCCTCGATGTGCTCAACGCGCTGCGCGGCGACCAGTGGCTGGAGAATCATCCCGAGGCGCCGCAGCCGCTGGCGCGCGAAATCAAGCAGCAGCTGCGCGACGCGTTTTACGCCGACGACGACGGCTGGAAGGAACACGTCGTCGCGCAGGCGATCGAGGCGGCGCACCAGGCCGTGCAGGGTCTGCGCGGCTGATCTCGCCGGCCGCCCGGCCGATGTCCGAAAATGATCGAAAGCTGTCCGCGGCTGCCGCGACAGCCGGGTCGCGCTTCCCTATCGTCGAGGCTCACCCATTCGAGGAGCCTCCATGAAAACCGCCCTGCTGCTGATCGACGCCCAGGAATCCTTCCGCCACCGTCCCTACTTCCGCGAGGACGCGCTGGCACCGTTTCTGGCCCGCACCAACGCGCTGGTCGACGGCTGCGCGAGCCGGGCCCTGCCGATCGTGCGCATCTTGCATGTGGACGGACCCGACGTGGCCGCCAATCCGTTCGCGATGGCGTCCGGCCACGTGCGGCCGCTGGACGGTCTCGCGCGCTTCGAGGCCGCCGCCGAGTTCCACAAGCACCGGCACAGCGCCCTCGTCGGCACGGGGCTGTCGGTGTGGCTGCGCCAGCACGGCATCGGCCGGCTGATCGTCGCCGGCATCCGCACCGAACAGTGCTGCGAAACGACGACACGCCACGCCAGCGACGAAGGCTTCGAGGTCGACTTCGTGCCCGAGGCGACGCTGACCTTCGACATGCAGCACGTCGACGGATCGCCGCTTCCGGCGGCCGACATCGTCGCGCGCACCGCCGCCGTGCTGAAGGGCCGCTTCGCGACGATCTGCAGCGTGGAGGACGCGCTTGGGCGAGCCCAATGAGCTGATCGACGTGCTGTTCGTCGTGCCGCCGCACTCGCTGCTGCTCGACGTGGCCGGGCCGGCGGAAGCCTTCCGCCTGGCCAACCAGCACCTTCGCCGGGCCGGCCGTGGACCGCGGTTTCGCCTGCGCTACACCGGCCCGCAGGTGCAGGCCGAGAGTTCGGTCGGACTGCAACTGGCGGCGCTGGAGCCGCCGCCCGAAACGCTGGCCGCACCGACCTGGCTCGTGCTCGTCGGCCAGCCGAGCGGCCTGCTCGCCCAGCCCGACGCCGCGATGGCGGCGACGGTCCGCTGGCTGAAGCAGGCGATGCGCCCGGCACTGCGCGACGAAAGCGCCGGCCACCGCCTGATCACGATCTGCTCCGGCTCGCTGCTCGCCGCGCAGGCCGACCTGCTGGGCACGCGCCGCTGCACGACGCACCACGAGCTGCTGGACGCGTTGCGTGCGCTGGCGCCGCTCGCGCAAGTGGTCGACAACCGCGTGTTCGTGCTCGACGGGCCGCTCGCCTCCAGCGCCGGCGTGACGGCGGGCATCGACCTGTCGCTGCACCTGATTGCGCAAATGTGCGGCGACCCCGTGACCGCCGCCGTCGCGAAGGACATGGTGGTCTACCTGCGGCGCACGCCGAACGACCCGGAACTCTCGCCGATGCTGGCCCACCGGCACCATCTGCACCCTGCCGTGCACCGTGTGCAGGATGCCGTCAGCGCGCAGCCGGCGCAGGCCTGGGACATGGCCGCACTGTCGGCCGTGGCCCACGTGACCGAGCGCCACCTGCTGCGACTCTTCGGCGAACACGCCGGCGTGTCGCCGCTGCACTACCTCGAAAAGATCCGGCTCGAGCGCGCCCGCCAATCGCTTCAGCGCGGCGCCAGCGTGACGCGCGCGGCCGAAGCCGCCGGCTTCAACTCCGACCTGCAATTGCGCCGCGCGTGGACGCGACACTGGGGCGGCTCGCCGCGCGATGCGGCGACCAGCACCGTCAGAAGGTGTGAATGAATCCGGCATGCCCGAGCAGGCCGTCCAAACGCGCCCAATCAAGGCGCAAAGCACAGCCGTAGCTCGGGCTACGGCGAGCATTTGCAACGCGGAGTGGGCGTGTTTGGGCGGAATGAGCGGGCATGTCGGGTTCGTTCACACCTTCTCAGATCAGCCCGCGTGCACTGAGGTCCGCCTCGCACTGCTCGCCGCTCAGGAAGTGCAGCGCCTGCCAGCCCAGGGCTCGTGCGGCCGTGACATTCAGCGCATAGTCGTCGATAAACAGCAACTCGTTCGGCGCCACGCCGAAGCGCCGCGCCGCCTCGTGGTAGATCGCCGGTTCGGGCTTGCTGAGGTTCACCCGGGAGGAGAACACGCCGTCCTCGAACCACTGCACGAAATCATGCGCGGACTCCAGGTGGTCCGCATAGGGCGCCGGCATGTTGGACAGGAAGAACAGGCGGTGGCCGCGCTCGCGCAGCCGCGCGAGCAGCGCCACGGTCTGCGGCATCGGCTGCAGCTCGTGCGGCACCGCGGCGATCACCTTCTCCACGTCGGCGAGCTCCATGCGCGTGCGCCATGCGATGCGCTGCGCGAGGCGGTACGCGTCGACGGTACCGCGGTCGAACTCGCCCCAGTCGCCGCCGAAGCTCTGGAAGAACTCGGTCACCAGCGCCGCCGCGGCCGCTTCGTTCGGCGCACGGTGCGGCAGCAGCCGGGCCATGAACTCATGCGGCTGCCAGCGGAACAGCACGCCGCCGAAATCGAAAACGACGTTCATCCGAGCAATCGCCGCATCAGCCCCGCGGTGGAGGCGTCGAGCCCGTCGGTGTCGCCGCGGGCCAGCCGCGGCAGCAGGTCGTTGCACAGCGCCTTGCCGAGCTCCACGCCCCACTGGTCGAAGCTGTTGATGCCCCAAAGCGCGCCGCTTGCGAACACGCGGTGTTCGTACATCGCGATCAGCGCGCCCAGGCTGCGCGGCGTGAGCTGATCCAGCATCAGGGTCGTGCTCGGACGGTTGCCGGGGAAGGTGCGGTGGCGGGCGAGAACCTGCGGGTCGAGCTGCTTCGCCGCGGTGGGCGCCTTCTCCGCCGCGGCCTGCGTGGTGGACTTGCCGAGCATCAGCGCCTGGGCCTGGGCGAGGCCGTTGGCCAGCAGCTTCGTGTGCAGGTCGTGCAAGGAGTGGGTCGGGTGCTTCACGAGGATGAATTCGACCGGGATCACGTCGGTGCCCTGGTGCAGCATCTGGAAGTAGGCGTGCTGCCCGTTCGTGCCGGGTTCGCCCCAGACGACCGGGCTCGTCGCGAATGGCAGCGGCTCGCCGTCGAGATCGACGCACTTCCCGTTGCTCTCCATCTCGAGCTGCTGCAGGTAGGCCGGCAGGCGCTTCAGGCCCTGGTGGTAAGGCGCGACGCTGCGGCTCGCGAAGCCGTGGAAGTTGCGGTACCAGACGTCGATCAGCGCGAGCAGCAGCGGCAGATTCTTGGCCGCCGGCGCCTCGGCGAAGTGGCGGTCCATCGCATGTGCGCCGGCGAGGAAGTCGCGAAAATGATCGGCCCCGATCGCCAGCGCAATCGGCAGCCCGATCGCCGACCACAGCGAATAGCGGCCGCCCACCCAGTCCCAGAAGCCGAAGGTCGTCGTGATGCCGAACTCGGCCGCGGCCTTCACGTTGGTCGTCGTCGCAACGAAATGCCGTGCGATGTCGGTGCCGCCGTTGGCGGTGAACCAGGCCTTCGCCGCGTGGGCGTTGGCCATCGTTTCCTGCGTCGTGAAGGTCTTGCTCGCGACGATGAACAGCGTCTCGGCGGGCTTGAGCTGGCGCAGCACCGGCGTGATGTCGTGGCCGTCGACGTTGGAGACGAAGTGAAACTTGAGGCCGGGGTGCACGAAGGCGTCGAGCGCCGGCACGACCATCTGCGGTCCGAGGTCGCTGCCGCCGATGCCGATGTTGACGACGTGCCGGATGCCGCTGGCCGGCGTGTCGCGCACCGTCTCGACGTAGGCGAGCATCGTGTCGAGTACGCCGTGCACGTCGGCGCCGAATTGCCCCTGCCCGCGCGGCGCGCGCAGTGCCGTGTGAAGCACGGCACGGCCTTCCGTCGCGTTGATCGGCTCGCCGCGCAGCATCGCATCGCGCCGTGCTTCGACGCCGCACTCGCGCGCGAGGTCGAGCAGGAAATGCAGCGACGCGGTGTCGATGCGGTTCTTCGACAGGTCGGCAAAGACCTCCGGCGCCTCGACGCTGAAGGCGTCGAAGCGCCCGGGATCGCGGGCGAAGGCGTCGCGCAGGTCGAAGTCTCGGCCGTGGGCTTCGTAGTGACCGCCGAGCGCGGCCCAGGCTTCCGTTTGATCGCAACGAGGGTGGTTCATCACAAGGCTTGAATCATCTGGTCGAGGCGGGCGGCGTCGGCTGCGAAGGCGCGAATGCCTTCGGCGAGCTTTTCGGACGCCATCGCGTCGGCGTTGAGGGCGTAGCGGAACGTCGCTTCGTTATACGTCACGGCGTGAACACACGAGGTCTTCGCGGCTTCCGGCTCGAGGCGACGCACCATCGGTTCGTCGCTCGCCTGCAGCGCCGCGAGCAGATCCGGGCTGATCGTCAACAGGTCGCAGCCCGCGAGCGCGAGGATCTGCCCGACGTTGCGGAAGCTCGCACCCATCACCTCGGTCCCGATACCGAACTTCTTGTAGTAGTTGTAGATCTGCGCCACCGAGCGGACGCCGGGATCGTTGTCACCGGAGTTGGCGGCTTCGTCCCATGCCGCGCCGGCGGCCTTCTTGTGCCAGTCGTAGATCCGGCCGACGAAAGGCGAGATCAGTCGCACGCCGGCATCGCCGCACGCCACCGCCTGGCAAAACGAGAACAGCAGCGTCAGGTTGCAGTGGATGCCCTCATGTTCGAGGATGCGAGCCGCCTGGATGCCTTCCCAGGTGGAGGCGATCTTGATCAGCACCCGCTCGCGCTCGATGCCGGCCTCTTCGTACAGCGCGATGATGCGATGGGCACGAGCCACACTCGCGGGGCAGTCGAAGCTGAGCCGGGCATCGACCTCCGTCGACACGCGGCCCGGCACGATCTTCAGGATCTCGAGCCCGAAGCGCACCAGCACCTGCTCGACGACCTCGTCGTGCGGCCAGCCCTTGAACCGCTCCACCGTGCCGGTGAGCAGCGGCGCGTAGTCCGGCTGCTGCACCGCCTTCAGGATCAGCGACGGATTGGTCGTCGCATCGCGTGGCGCGAACTGCGCGAGCTGCTTGAAGTTGCCGGTGTCGGCAACGACGGTGGTGAACTGCTTGAGCTGGTCGAGTTGGTTCATGGCATGGGACGGCGTCAGCCTCCATTAGAACCCGAGCCCGTGGGCCCGGACACAGCCTCGAGCCCCGCTCGTCGTGCAGAAGTAACCGCCGCGCCGGACCGTTTTGCTCGGCGGCACCTCGTGCCGGTCATTGCGCGCCGTTGACCTCCGGCCGAAACTTCGGCATCATTCGGATGAAACTAAATTACATCCACACGCGTCTCATGTCCTTCGATCTGGTCTTTTTCGGTGGCACCGGCGACCTCACCTGGCGCAAGCTGATGCCGGCGCTGTTCCAGGCCTTCCGCCACGGCAAGCTGCCGCCCAACGGGCGCATCCTGTCGGTCGCCCGCGACGAGCAAAGCGACGACAAGTACCGCGCCTGGCTGAGGGAGCGTTTTCAGGACGTGGTCCACGCCAAGCGGCCGAGCGACGAAGAGTTCGAGCGCTTCGCCCAGCACGTGTTCTATCGCCGGATGGACCTGTCGCAGCCCGACCACTACACGAAGCTCAAGGAGTGGCTGGACGAGCGCCAGGCCGACACCGTCGTGCTGTACCTCGCGACCAGCCCGCACCTGTTCCCGATGATCTGCGAGCAGCTCGGCGCGGTGGGCCTGAACGATCCGCACATCCACGTCGTGCTCGAAAAGCCGCTCGGCCACGACCTCGCCAGCGCGCAGGAGATCAACCGCGTCGTGCGCTCGGTGTTCCGCGAGGACCAGGCTTTCCGCATCGACCACTACCTCGGCAAGCCGTCGGTGCAGAACCTGATGGCGCTGCGCTTCGGCAACGCGCTGTTCGAGCCGCTGTGGCGCCGAGAGAGCATCGCCAACATCCAGATCACGCTCGCCGAAGACCTGGGCGTCGGCACACGCGGCGATTTCTACGACCGCACCGGCGCGCTGCGCGACATGATCCAGAACCACGCGCTGCAGTTGCTGACGATGGTGGCGATGGAGCCGCCGTCGCGCAACGACGCCGATGCGATCCGCGACGAAAAGCTGAAAGTGCTGCGATCGCTGAAGCCGTTCACAGACGCGACGGTGATGCGCGACGTCGTGCGCGGGCAGTACCGGCGCGGCACGGCCGACGGTCGGTCCGTGCCCGGCTACCTCGAAGAGGCCAAGGTGCCGGCACACAGCAAGACCGAGACCTTCGTCGCGCTGCGCACCGAGATCGAGAACTGGCGCTGGGCCGGCGTGCCGTTCTACCTGCGCACCGGCAAGCGCCTCGCCGCGAGCGACGCGGAGATCGTCGTGAACTTCCGGCCCACGCCGCACAGCATCTTCCCGGGCGTGAACCCGCCGAACAAGCTCGTGATCAAGCTTCAGCCCGAGGACGGGTTGGAACTGCACCTGCTCGCCGCCAAGGGCGCCGGCTTGCAGGAAACGTTGACGCCGGTGTTCCTCGACCTCGACTTCGAGAAGGCGTTTCTCGAGAACCGCGTGGGCGCCTACGAGCGGCTGCTGCTTGACGCGATCGCAGGCCGCCTCAACCTGTTCGTGCGCAGCGACGAGCAGGAGCAGGCATGGCGCTGGGTCGAGCCCGTTCTGCACGCGTGGCAGCGCGACAACGACGCAGGCGGCGGACCACGCCCGTATGCCGCCGGCACGTGGGGACCGGCACCGGCCAGCGCGCTCGTGGCGCGCGACGGGTTCGCGTGGGCCGAAGAGCAATGATGCGTCGCAGGGCCGGCGATCGTGCTTGATCGGATCCGTGCGTCCATTCCGGCGCTGCCGCCGGCCGAGCAGCGGGTCGCCAAGCTGGTGCTCGCCGACCCTCGCAGCTTTGCGAGCCTGCCGGTCGGCGAGCTCGCCGAACGGTCGCACGTCAGCAAACCCACCGTGGTGCGCTTTTGCCGCAGCGTCGGCTACGACGGTCTGGCCGACTTCAAGCGCAAGCTCGCCGGCAACGTGAACGAGGGCGTGCCCTTCGTGCACCGCTCGGTCGACGAGGACGACAAGCCGGGCGACGTGATCGTCAAGGTGATCGACAACACGGTGTCGGCGCTGCTGAAGTACCGCAACGACGCGGCGGGACATGCGTTCGAGCGCGCGATCACCGCGTTGGCGGCCGCAGGCAGCGCCGGGCGGCGCATCGAGTTCTACGGCGTGGGCAACTCGGGCATCGTCGCGCAGGACGCGCAGCACAAGTTCTTTCGCCTCGGCGTGAACACCGCCGCCATCAGCGATGGCCATATCCAGGTGATGAGTGCGACGATGCTGCAGCCGGGCGACTGCGCGGTGATCATCAGCAATTCCGGGCGCAGCCGCGACCTGGTGGACACCGCCGAGATCGCGCGCAAAAAGGGCGCGACCACGATCCTCATCACCGCCAGCGGCTCGCCGCTCGCGCAGACGGCGCAGGGCACGAACCAGATCTTGCTGGCCTGCGACCACCCGGAAGACTACGATCGTTACAGCCCGATGGTCTCGCGGCTGCTGCACCTGATCGTGATCGACATCCTGACGACGGCGGTCGCGTTGCGTCTGCCGGGCGAACTGCGGCCGATGCTGCAGGAAATCAAGAAGAACCTGCGCGCCAAGCGCTACGCGCAGCCGATTTGATTCGTAGCCCGGATGAAATCCGGGGGTTCGGCGCACCGCGACCGACCCTCCCGGATTTCATCCGGGCTACACGGCTGCTGCCGACGCTTCCAGCTGCAGCAGGCCGTCCACGCCATACAGCTTCGCCAGCGAAGCGAGCTTCGGCGGCATGTGCCGCACCGACATCCGCTTGCCCCAAGCCTGCGCGAGCCGCTCGCATTCGAGCAGCAGCGCGATCAAGGCCGTGTCGAACTGCTGCAGCCCGGACGCATCGATGACGATGTCGCCCTCGGGCTCGCGCTTGAGCGCCTGCTCGAGCATGCCCAGTGCGTCGCGGGCATCTTCCATCGTCACGGTGGCGGGCAGCAGCAGCATGGCCGTCAGCTGCGGTTCGATTTGTTGCGCTCGGCGAGCTTGGAGATCAGCCCGTCGATGCCGTTGGCGCCAATCTCCTGGGCGAAGCTGTTTCGGTAGTTCTCGACCAGCCAGATCCCGAGCACATTGACGTCGTAGATTCTCCAGCCGTCGCCGGCCTTCTCCAGGCGATAGTCGAGCTGGATCGGGTCGCCCTGGCCGCGGACCTCGGTCTTCACGACGACTTCCTTGTCGTCCGGCCGGCTGCGCATCGGCTTGAGCTGCACCGTCTGGTCCTTCACCTGCACGAGTGCACCGGAGTAGGTGCGAACCAGCAGAACCTTGAACTCATCCTGCAAACGGTGCTTCTGCTCCGGCGTCGCCTGGCGCCAGAACCTGCCGACGGCGGACGCCGTCATGCGCTGGAAATTCACGTGCGGCATGACCTTCTCGTCGACCAGCGCGATGATCTTCTGCAGATCGCCGGACTTAACCGACTTGTCGGCCTTCAGCGTTTCCAGCACGTCGGTCGACACCTGCTTGATCAGCTCATCGGGGGCCTGCGGCTGGGCGCGGACCATGCCGACTGAGAACGCGAGCATCGTCGTCGAGAGGAGGAGAGCGATTCGTCTTGAAAGCATTCGTAACCTTTCTGTCGAAACCCGGAGGGCCTGCTCGGTTTGGAGCAAGGGACGGGTGTGAAGTTCTTGCAATGTCGAAAGCAACCGTGTCCATAACGCGGCTAGGCCCGTGCCGGTTGGCGGCGGACTCAACGAGCCGGTGCCGGTACATCCGGCTTTGAAGGTTCGCGCTCCGATTTCGGCGTCGGTTCGGCGGATGGGCTCTCTTCCGTGTCGTCGAAATCGTCCTCGTCGTCCTCGTTCTCCGTCGGCGGCGCGTCGCCGTCGAACACCAGGCTGCGGCGCCGTTGGAGATAGCCGTCGCGCACGAACGTGTACTTGTCCAGCGCGATCTCGTCGAGAAGCTGGTTCGCACCAAGCAGGTTGGCGCGCGTGTTGATCAGGTGCAGCCCCGTGATCTCCCAGCGCACCGTGCCGTCGTTGATAGCGAGCGCCGGAGACACCGCCCGGTCCAGCGGCAACGCCAGCGACTCGCGCACGCTGGACGGCCCGAAGAGCGGCCAGACGATGTAGGCGCCGGGGCCGATGCCCCACGCCCCCAGCGTCTGTCCGAAGTCTTCGTATTGGTGGTCGATCCCGAATTCGGTGGCCACGTCGAGTACACCGCCCAGGCCGAAGATCGTGTTCGTGCCGAACCGGATCATGTCGTTCAGGCCGTTCTCCACCTTCCCCTGCAGGAAATTGTTGACCGCCGACCAGGCGTCGGCCGCGTTGCCGAAGAAGTTGTCGATGCCGTTGCGCACCGGGCGGGGCACGATGCGGCTGTAGCCGGTCGCGACCGGCTCCAGCACCTTTTCGTCGAGGCGTTCGTTGAACGTGAACACCTTGCGGTTCCACTTTTCCCACGGGTCCAGCCGTTCGCCGGCGGTTCTCGCGCCGGTCGTCGAACATCCCTGCAGCAGCCCGGCCGCGGAAAGCAGCACGGCCCAACGGAGGCCGCGCCGCGCCAGGCCTCGCGATCCGCTCATTTCTTGCCGTCCGCCGGCTTTGGTTCGGCATCGCCGCCCTCGGCGGCCTTGCTGAACAGGAATTGCCCAATCAGGTTCTCGAGCACGACCGCCGACTGCGTTTGCCGGATCACGTCGCCCGCAGCGAGGACCTTCTCCTCGTAGCCGGGCTCGATACCGATGTACTGGTCGCCGAGCAGCCCCGACGTGAGGATCTTCGCCGACGAGTCGATCGGGAACTCGACGCCCTTGTCGAGTTCCATCGTCACGAGCCCCTGGAACATCTTGCTGTCCAGCGAGATCGACGTGACGCGGCCGACGGTGACGCCGGCGCTGCGCACCGGCGAGCGCTCCTTGAGCCCGCCGATGTTGTCGAAGCGGGCCGTCACGGTGTAGCTGTCGCGGCTGCCGAAGCTCGCGAGGTTGGCCGCCTTCAGCGACAGGAACACGAGGCCGGCAAACCCGAGCAGCACGAACAGCCCGACCAGTGTTTCGATTCCCTTCTTGGACATCTTCTCTCCCCTCGAGCGGCCGCGTCAGCCGGTCGAAAACATCAGTGCCGTGAGCACGAAATCCATGCCGAGCACGCTCAGCGACGAGATCACCACCGTGCGCGTGGTCGCATAGGCCACGCCCTCGGGCGTGGCCTGCGTCTCGTAGCCCTGGTACAGCGCCACGGAGGTGCAGATGATGCCGAACACGAAGCTCTTCAGCACGCCGTTGCCGACGTCTCGCCACACGTCGACCCGCGACTGCATGATGGACCAGAAGTTGCCGGCATCCACGCCCAGCAGCATCACCGCGACGACGTAGGCCCCGAGTATGCCGACTGCGGAAAACAGAATCGCGAGCAATGGCATCGACACGAGCCCGCCGATGAAGCGCGGCGCGAGCACGCGGCTTTTCGTGTCGACGGCCATCATCTCCATCGCGGCGATCTGCTCGCCGGCCTTCATCAGCCCGATCTCCGCCGTCAGCGACGTGCCGGCGCGACCGGCGAACAGCAGCGCCGCGACCACCGGCCCCAGTTCACGCACCAGCGACAGGTTGACGATGAGGCCCAGCGACTCGGTGGCGCCGTAGGTGACCAGCGCGTAGTACATCTGCAGCGCCAGCACGAACCCCACCGCCAGGCCGGACGCCAGGATGATGACCAGCGACAGGTTGCCGATCGCGTGGATCTGCGCGACGACCAGGCCGAAGCGGCGCATCGCCGCCGGCATCGCGCGCACCAGGTCGGCGAAGAAAAACGCGGCATGACCGAAGGAACGCAATACCTCGAGCGTGCGCGCGCCGAGCAGCGCGATGGCGTTCATTGGGCGGTCTCCGTGCGCACGTCGAAGTCGTCGGCCAGCGGCCGGGCCGGGTAGTGGAACTTGACCGGGCCGTCGGGTTCGCCGCGCACGAACTGGCGCACTTCGGGGTCGGTCGAGTTCATCAGATCGGACGGCGTGCCCTGCGCAACGATGCGCCCGGGCGCCATCAGGATCACATGGTCGCTGATCGCCATGCATTCGGGCACGTCGTGCGATACGACCAGCGAAGTCGCGCCGGTCACGTCGTTCAGCGTGCGGATCAGGTTGGCCGCCACCCCCATCGAGATCAGGTCCAGCCCGGCGAAGGGCTCGTCGTACATGATCAGTTCGGGGTCGAGCGCGATCGCGCGCGCCAGTGCGATGCGCCGGGCCATGCCGCCGGATACCTCGGAAATGCGCAGGTTGGCCGCGCCGCGCAGCCCCACGGCATTGAGCTTCATCAGCACGATGTCGCGGATCATCGCTTCGGGCAGATCGGTGTGCTCGCGCAGCGGGAACGCGACGTTCTCGAACACCGACAGGTCGGTGAACAGCGCGCCGAACTGGAACAGCATGCCGAGCCGGCGGCGCAGCCGGAACATGCCTTCCCGGTCGCGGGTGTCGACACGCTGGCCATCGAAGCGCACCTCGCCCGACGAGGGCTCGGCACTGCCGCCGATGAGGCGCAGCAGCGTGGTCTTCCCGCACCCCGAGCCGCCGAGGATGGAAGTCACCTTGCCGCGCGCAAAGCGAAGCGTCACGTCCTTGAGGATCGCTCGGCTGGCGTCATAGCCGAACGTCACGTGATCGATCTCGATCAGGCTGTCGGATTTCAATCGGGTGGTGCCGGCCGGAGGAACGGCCGGTGTTGTTCTTCGGGGCATGCGCATTCTGCCGCCGGCGGAACGCACACGAAGGGTCGCGACTATTCTCGCACGGGCGAGCCGGCGGTTCGGGTCTACCCTGAGGCGTCTGGACGGCTGAGTGTTGCGCCAATGCAGCGCATTTGAGCCGTCACCCCGGCGAAAGCCGGGGTCCACCGACGGCCACGTCCGCCTGCGGGACAGTGGGCCCCGGCTTTCGCCGGGGTGACGAGCCTGACCTTCAGCGCGGCAGGTCGCTGGCTCCCATCAGAAATTCATCGACCGCCCGCGCCGCCTGGCGGCCTTCGCGGATCGCCCAGACGACGAGCGACTGGCCGCGGCGCATGTCGCCGGCAGCAAACACCTTGTCCACGCTGGTCGCGTAGCCGCCGATAAAGTCGGTGCTCGCCCGTGCGTTGCCGCGCGGGTCCTTCTCGACGCCGAACGCCTCCAGCACGGTGCCGACCGGGGACACGAAGCCCATGGCCAGCAGCACCAGGTCCGCCGGCAGAACCTGCTCGCTGCCCGGCACCTCGACCATCTTGTTGCCCTGCCATTCGACGCGCACAGCCTTCAGCGCCTTGATGCGGCCTTTGTCCTTGCCCTCGCCGGCGATGAACTCCTTGGTCGCGATCGCGAACTCCCGCTCGCAGCCCTCTTCATGGCTGGACGAGGTGCGCAGTTTGATCGGCCAATACGGCCACACCAGCGGCTTGTTTTCCTCTTCCGGCGGCATCGGCAGCAGCTCGAACTGCGTGACGCTGGCCGCGCCATGGCGGTTGCTGGTGCCCACGCAGTCGCTGCCGGTGTCGCCGCCGCCGATCACGATGACGTGCTTGCCGTCGGCCCGCAACTGGCCTTTCACCTTGTCGCCGGCATTCACCTTGTTCTGCTGCGGCAGGAACTCCATCGCGAAATGCACGCCGTCGAGCTCGCGGCCCGGTACCGGCAGGTCGCGCGGCTGTTCGGCGCCGCCGGTCAGCACGATCGCGTCGAACTGCTGCTTCAACTGGTCGGGGCTCACGATCTCCCGGGCCCAGTTCGTGACCTTGCTGCCCTCCGGCAGGTGGCCCACCATCACTCCTTCACGGAACACGACGCCCTCGGCGCGCATCTGTTCCACGCGCCGGTCGATGTGCGACTTCTCCATCTTGAAGTCCGGGATGCCGTAGCGCAGCAGGCCGCCGATGCGGTCGTTCTTCTCGAACACCGTCACGCTGTGGCCGGCGCGCGCGAGCTGCTGCGCCGCGGCGAGGCCGGCCGGCCCCGAGCCGACGACGGCCACCGTCTTGCCGGTGCGCACCTTGGGCGGGCGCGGCATCACCCAGCCTTCGGCCCAGGCGCGATCGATGATCGCGTGTTCGATGCTCTTGATGCCCACCGCGTCGTCGTTGAAGTTCAGCGTGCAGGCGGCCTCGCAGGGCGCGGGGCAGATGCGGCCGGTGAACTCGGGGAAGTTGTTCGTCGAGTCGAGCACGGCGAACGCGTTCTTCCAGTCGCCGCGGTACACGAGGTCGTTGAAGTCCGGAATGATGTTGTTGACCGGACAGCCGTTGTTGCAGAACGGAATGCCGCAGTCCATGCAGCGCGCGCCCTGGATCTTCGCCTCGTCCTCCTTCAGGCCGATGACGAACTCGCTGTAGTTCTTGACGCGCGCCTGGACCGGGGCGTACGCCTCTTCCACACGCGCGTATTCCATGAAGCCGGTGACTTTTCCCATGATGGTCGTTCTGTCCTTGCTGCTCGTGCCGCCCTATTTGGCCGACACCGTCTTGCTCTTCTTGTCCGCGGCTTTCACGCGGGCAATGGTGTCGCCGGCTTCCTTGGCGGCGTGGATCTCGCCAAGCGCGCGCTTGTACTCGTGCGGGAAGACCTTCACAAACTTCGAGCGCGATTCGGCCCAGCGGTCGAGGATGTCGCGCGCACGCAGCGAGCCGGTCCACTTGTGCTGGTCCTCGATCAGCTTCTTCAGCAGCACCTCGTCGGCCAGGCCCTTGTGCCAGACCGCGCGGTCCACGCTCGCCTCCTGCTCCTTCGCGCTCAGCACCCGCTCGAGCGCGACCATCGCGGTGTTGCAACGCTCGGCGAAGCGGCCGTCTTCGTCGTAGACGTAGGCGATGCCGCCGCTCATGCCCGCCGCGAAGTTGCGACCGGTCTGGCCGAGCACGACCACAGTGCCGCCGGTCATGTATTCGCAGCCGTGGTCGCCGGTGCCTTCGACGACCGCCGTCGCGCCCGACAGCCGGACCGCGAAACGCTCGCCGGCCACGCCGCGCAGGAAGGCCTCGCCGCTCGTCGCGCCGTACAGCACGGTGTTGCCGACGATGATGTTCTTCGTCGCGTCGCCGCGGAAGTCGATGCTTGGGCGGATCGCGATGCGCCCGCCCGACAGGCCCTTGCCGGTGTAGTCGTTCGCGTCGCCGATCAGGTAGAAGGTGATGCCCTTGGCGAGGAAGGCCCCGAAGCTCTGGCCGCCGGTGCCCTCGAACTGGATGAAGACCGTCTGGTCCGGCAGGCCGTCTGGATGGCGGCGGATCAGCTCGCCCGACAGCATCGCGCCGACCGTGCGGTTGACATTGCGCGCCTCTTCCATGAACTGGACCTTTTCGCCGCGTTCGAACGCAGGACGGCACTTCTCGATCAGCTTCACGTCCAGCGCCTTCGCGAGACCGTGGTCCTGCTCCTCGACCTGGCGGCGCGGCACATCGGCCGGAGCGCTCGGCAGATGGAAGATGCGGCTGAAGTCCAGGCCGCTCGCCTTCCAATGCGCGATGCCCTTCTTGGTGTCGAGCAGGTCGGCGCGGCCGATCAGTTCGTCAAACGTGCGGATGCCGAGCTGCGCCAGGATCTGGCGCGCTTCCTCGGCGACGAAGAAGAAGAAGTTGACGACGTGCTCGGGGCGGCCCTGGAATTTCTTGCGCAGCACCGGGTCTTGCGTGGCCACGCCCACCGGGCAGGTGTTCAGGTGGCACTTGCGCATCATGATGCAACCCTCGACCACCAGCGGCGCGGTCGCGAAGCCGAACTCGTCGGCGCCGAGCAGCGCGCCGATGACGACGTCGCGGCCGGTCTTCATCTGGCCGTCGGCCTGCACGCGGATGCGGCTGCGCAGCCGGTTGAGCACCAGCGTCTGCTGCGTCTCGGCCAGGCCCAGCTCCCACGGCGTGCCGGCGTGCTTGATCGAGCTCCACGGCGACGCGCCGGTGCCGCCGTCGTGGCCGGCGATGACGACGTGGTCGGCCTTGGCCTTCGCCACGCCGGCTGCGATCGTGCCGACGCCCACTTCGCTGACCAGCTTGACGCTGATGCTCGCACGGTGGTTGGCGTTCTTCAGGTCGTGGATCAGCTGCGCCAGGTCTTCGATCGAGTAGATGTCGTGGTGCGGCGGCGGCGAGATGAGGCCGACGCCGGGCACCGAGTAGCGCAAGAAGCCGATGTAATCGCTGACCTTGCCGCCCGGCAGCTGGCCGCCTTCACCGGGCTTGGCGCCTTGCGCCATCTTGATCTGGATCTGGTCGGCCGACACGAGGTACTCGGTCGTCACGCCAAAGCGGCCCGACGCAACCTGCTTGATCTTGCTGCGCAGCGAGTCGCCGTCCTTCAGCTCGTAGTCGGCTTCGATGACCTTCGCGCCGACCACTTCGCTGACCTTGGTGCCGGCGGTGATCGGAATGCCCTTCAGCTCATTGCGGTAGCGCGCCGGATCCTCGCCGCCTTCGCCGGTATTGCTCTTGCCGCCGATGCGGTTCATCGCGATCGCGAGCGTGCTGTGCGCTTCGGTGCCGATCGAGCCGAGCGACATCGCGCCGGTCGCGAAGCGCTTGACGATCTCGCTCGCCGGCTCGACCTCGTCGACCGGGATCGCCTTGGCCGGGTCGAACTTGAACTCGAACAGCCCGCGCAAGGTCATGTGGCGGCGCGACTGGTCGTTGATGAGTTGCGCGTATTCCTTGTAGGTTTCGAACTTGTTCGCGCGCGTGCTGTGCTGCAGCTTGGCGATCGCGTCGGGCGTCCACATGTGCTCTTCGCCGCGCACTCGCCAGGCGTATTCGCCGCCGGCGTCGAGCATGCCGTGCAGGACCGGGTCGTCGCCGAACGCGGCCTTGTGCATGCGGATCGCCTCCTCGGCGACCTCGAACACACCGATGCCGCCGACCTGCGACGCGGTGCCGCGGAAGTACTTGTCGACCAGGCTCTTCTCCAGGCCGATCGCCTCGAACAACTGCGCGCCGCAGTACGACATGTAGGTCGACACGCCCATCTTGGACATGATCTTCGACAGGCCCTTGCCGATCGCCTTCACGTAGTGATAGATCGCCTTCTCGGCCGACAGGTCGCCGGGCAGGTCCTTGTGCAGGCTGGCCAGCGTTTCCATCGCGAGGTAGGGGTGGACCGCCTCGGCGCCGTAGCCGGCGAGCACGCCGAAGTGGTGGACTTCCCGCGCGGAACCGGTTTCGACGACAAGGCCGGCGGTTGTGCGCAGCCCTTCGCGGACCAGGTGCTGGTGCACGGCCGACAGTGCCAGCAGCGCCGGGATGGCGACGTGCTGCCGATCGAGCTGGCGGTCGCTGATGATCAGGATGTTGTGGCCGCTCTTGATCGCGTCGACGGCTTCCGCGCACAGTGACGCGAGCTTGGCTTCGACGCCCTCATCGCTCCATTCGAGCGGGTACGTGATGTTGAGCTCATAACTCTTGAACTTGCCGTGCGTGTGGCGCGCGATGTGGCGCAGCCGCGCCATGTCCTCGAAGTCGAGGATGGGCTGCGGCACCTCCAGGCGCATCGGAGGGTTGATCGCGTTGATGTCGAGCAGGTTGGGCTTGGGACCGATGAACGACACCAGCGACATCACGATCGCCTCGCGGATCGGGTCGATCGGCGGGTTGGTGACCTGGGCGAACAGCTGCTTGAAGTAGTTGTAGAGCGGCTTGTTCTTGTCGGACAGCACGGCCAGCGGCGAATCGTTGCCCATCGAGCCGATGCCCTCTTCGCCGGCGACGGCCATCGGGCTCATCAGGAACTTGATGTCCTCCTGCGTGTAGCCGAAGGCCTGCTGGCGGTCGAGCAGAGTTTCTTCGAAGCGCGGCACTTCGGCGTCGGCTGGCAGCTCTTCGAGCTTGACGCGCACGCTCTCGATCCACTGCCGGTACGGCTTGGCGGACGCGAACTGGTTCTTCAGCTCTTCGTCGTCGACGATGCGGCCCTGCTCCAGGTCGATCAGGAACATCTTGCCGGGCTGCAGCCGCCACTTCTTGACGATCTGGTTCTCCGGGATCGGCAGCACGCCGGACTCCGAAGCCATCACGACGAGGTCGTCGTCGGTCACGATGTAGCGCGCCGGGCGCAGGCCGTTGCGGTCCAGCGTGGCGCCGATCTGGCGGCCATCGGTGAAGACCATCGCGGCGGGGCCGTCCCAGGGTTCCAGCATCGCGGCGTGGTACTCGTAGAACGCGCGGCGGCGCTCGTCCATCGTCGTGTGCTGCTCCCACGCCTCGGGGATCATCATCATCGCGGCGTGCGCGAGCGAGTAGCCGCTCATCGTCAGCAGCTCGAGCGCGTTGTCGAAAGTGGCAGTGTCGGACTGGCCTTCGAAGCTGATCGGGTAGAGCTTCTTCAGGTCGTCGCCGAGCACCGGCGACTTCATCACGCCCTCCCGCGCACGCATCCAGTTGAAGTTGCCCTTGACGGTGTTGATCTCGCCGTTGTGGGCGACCATCCGGTACGGGTGCGCGAGCGGCCACTCGGGGAAGGTGTTGGTCGAGAAGCGCTGGTGCACGAGCGCGAGCGCCGAGACCACGCGCGGGTCCTGCAGGTCCTTGTAGTACCGGCCGACCTGATCAGCCAGCAGCAGGCCCTTGTAGATGATCGTGCGGCAGCTCATGCTGGGCACGTAGTACTCGCGGCTGTGCGTGAGCTTGAGCGCCTGGATCGCGCTCGACGCGGTCTTGCGGATCACGTAGAGCTTGCGCTCGAGGGCGTCGGGCACGATCACATCGGGGCCCCGACCGATGAAGATCTGCTTGAGGATCGGCTCCTTCTTGCGCACGGTCGGCGACATCGGCATCTCGCGGTCGACCGGCACGTCGCGCCAGCCGAGCAGCACCTGGCCCTCGGCCTTGACGGCGCGCTCGAGCTCCTGCACGCAGGCCAGACGCGAGGCGTGCTCCTTCGGCAGGAAGATCATGCCGACGCCGTATTCGCCGGGGGGCGGCAGCTCGACGCCCTGCGCCGCCATTTCGGCGCGGAAGTACTCGTCCGGGATCTGGATCAGGATGCCGGCACCGTCGCCCATCAGCTTGTCGGCGCCGACGGCGCCGCGATGGTCGAGGTTTTCCAGGATCTTCAGGCCCTGCTCGACGATGTGGTGGCCCTTGACGCCCTTGATGTGGGCGACGAAGCCGACGCCGCAGGCGTCGTGCTCGTTGGTCGGGTCGTAGAGGCCGTGTTCGGCGGCGAGCCTCAGCTCTTCCGGCGTGGTCGTTGCAAGGGCGGGCTTCTTCATCGCGATTCCAGTTCCTCTGGCCAAGCGAGGAGGATACTGCGCCGCAACAATCGGCTCAAGGCGAAAAAATGGGGTCAGAACCTATTTAATATTGTCGATGGCTTCGACACGATCAAATGGGGACATATCAGTTCTCAGTGCGGCGCTCGGTGTTGCGTGGCCGCCCTCGTGCCCGTGGGCGTATCGGGCGCTCGGTCTGCCCCTCCAAGTTCAACAGGAACGCTTCACCTCCCAGAGCCCAACCTTTTTGGGCGGCCGCTTCGATCGCGCGCGCCTCGCTCGGCGGCAGGCCGCGTTCAAGGACGCTGCGGTAAGTGGCTTCCCGGTCGAACGGCGTATTGCCGAGTCGCCAGAAGCTCGGGTGCTCGACGATGAATGCGGAACGCGTCTGGCCGAGGTGGTGCCATGCGCTGGACCAGCGGTACTCCATCGGCGGATAACCGAGCGCGGCCGAACGCGATTCGACGTAGCACATGCAGGGGATGAGAAACGCGTCCGCATCGACCACCGTCGCCCTGAATCTGCCTTGCCAGAGGGTGCCGCTGCGGCCATGGCGTCGATTGAAACCCGCCACGTAGCTGCGGCCGAGGCCCTGCATCAGCCGACTCAACGCAACGGCTTCGGGCGGCGTGACCAGCAGAAGAATTTCCTGGTCGAGCAGCGCGTAGGCATGAATCGCCACGTTTTCTGTGCGGGCCGCGGCAGCGAGCTGGCGCAGCAGCAGTTCCCGATCGTCGTCGTCCTTGAACAAGGGCTGGAGCGCCCGCTGGAGCACGAGATGGACATGGCCGCCAATGGCCAATCGAGGAAGGCGCGACATGAGTCGTACTGTGCCTGATCCGTGCCATCCGACGCCTTAGATCACCTGTGGTGGACCGTCCGTCGCGCCACACCTCCCGTTGCCATGTGCTTCTTGTTAGCGTTCGCGCCAGATTGATAAACAGCCGGGGAGCAGACAGTTGACGCACGGTGGTTCACGCGGTTTCACGTTGATTGAGGCACTGACCACGGTGGCGGTGCTCGTCGTGCTGGCCAGCCTGGCCGCGCCCGGCTTGCAGAATTTCGTGACCCGCAACAAGGTGGCCTCGATCAGCAACGAGTTCAGCAGCGCGCTGCAGCAGACCCGGGCGCTGGCCATTTCGAAGAACACCTGTGCATCGTTCTGTGCCTCCAAGACCGTCAAGGGCGACGGCAACGAAAGCTGCGACGCCGACAGCGACAACTTCCAGGCGGGCTGGATCATCTTCGAGAACCCCACCTGCAGTGCGGCTCAAGCCGATCCAGAGGCCAATGGCGCTCAAGTGTCCAGCCTACGGCGCGGAGATGACACCGCGTACAAGATCGCCCCGTCCGACGAAGCACTCACCATCGTGATGTTTGACCCTCGAGGATTCGCCAACCTGGCTGCAGCCGGGCACTTCGAGGTCATTCCGCCGAGCGAAGACGAGTCGCTGAAGCGCGTGATCTGCATCGATGCCGCCGGCAGGGCCACGGTGCGCAAATGGAAATCGGAGGATGCGTGTTCATGAGTCAGATCCGAACCGTGAGACGCGCACGGCGCGTCCCTGCCACGGCAAGATCGCTACGCGGCTCCGCACTGATCGAAGTGTTGGTTGCGATTCTGGTCCTGTCCATCGGAATGCTCGGCATTGCCGGGTTGCAGGCGTCGTCGTTGCGCTTCTCGCAAGGCAGCTGGGCCCGCGCGGCCCTCGCCAGCGAACTGTCCGACTTGGCCGATCGTGTCCGAACCAATCCAGGCAGCGGGGCGAACGCGTACCAGCTGGCCTCCACCTACGAAACCCAGCGTGGCGAGATCGACGACCTCGAGGTTGCGAAGGATTGCGAGACAGCCGCCTGCAGCGCCGACGAGTTGGCCGCGTTTCACCTCGTCGAGTGGCGCCTCGCGCTCAATCGCAATCTGCCGGGTGCGACGGGATTCGTGACCGGGTCGCGCGACACCGGCTATATCGCGACCATCCTCTGGTTCGACAAGGAACTGGCCGACGAGCCGGAGACATGCGAAGCCGACTTCGACGGCGTGCGGGACCGCAACTGCTGTCCCGAGGCGGCCGATGTGGCCGACATCGAGGGTGTGCGCTGTACCAACATGGTGGTGGTTCCATGACGACAATCCGACACGCCCATCGGGGCGTCACACTGGTCGAACTGATGGTCGGCCTGGCGATCGGCCTGATCGTCTCGCTCGCCGCCTCGGCTCTGTACCTCGCGACCAACGAAACGGCGCGCGCGAGCAAGGCGCTGGGCGACATCAACGAGACCGGCAAGCTTGCACTCGACACGATCGGGCGAGAACTGCAGAAAGCCGGCTTCTACCCGGCTCAATACCCGAGCAACACGGCCACACCGAACCTGATGGGCGCGTTCTTCAACGGCAAGGATGTCGCCAAGCCGGCGTTCAGCTCCGGCCTCTTCGGCTGCGACGGCGCCATGTACGACCCCGACACGAAGGCGTGTGCCGCCACCGTTGAAGGCGCCCCGGACGGCATCGTCGTGAACTACTTCGCGACGCCGGAGTTCGGGGCCTCGGCGTTGCTCGGCAACTCGAACGACTGCAACCGCCAACCGGTCGCCAACGACCCCGACAACGCCGCGCGCGCCTTGGCCGGCATGCCGCTGTTCGTCTCCAATCGTTATGGGTTGCGCAACACCGAGTACGACGCGGCCGACGGCAACCATGTCACCACCCGAAGTCTCGCCTGCCATGGAAACGGCGCCGATGCAGCCGACGACCATCAACCGCACTACCAGGGCATCGAGGACATGACGATCCGCTACGGGATCTATTCGACCACCGCGTCGCAGACGCCGGATCTGTTCCTCACCGCGACCGAAGTGACGGCCGCGGGCAACGTCGGCGACCTGACCCCGTGGCAGCGCGTCACCGCCGTGAAGATTTGCATGCTGGTGCGCTCTCTCGAAAATGCGCGAACCGAAGACAAGACCGGTTCGGAGCGAACCTACCGGGACTGCCGTGGCGCCGACATCAAGCCCGCCAGCGGAGACAAGTTCGTCTACAAGCGGTTCGAGCGTGTCTACGCGATTCGCAACAACCTCACCGGCACGCTATGAAGCGCAGCGCCATGGGCATGCACTGCCCCCCACGCCACCGTCGCGGCATCGCGTTGCCGGTCATCATGCTGTTCCTGCTGATCATCACGATCGCGGCATCGTTCGGCATCCGGCGTGCGACGCTCAGTGAAGGCATCACGCGGAACCAACTCGACTACGAGATTTCCCGCCAGGCCGCTGAGGCGGCGCTGCGCGATGGCGAACGCGACCTCCTGTTGGTGCTTGCGAGCGGAACGACGGCCCCCGGCGCGATCTGCGCGCGCGGCGACGAACGCCCGATCCCCGAACGCACCGGCCCGCCGCACTTCGGCGACGACTGCCCGCGTGGGCAGTGCCGCTTTCCGCTGGCCTACTACGACACCAGCAACTACACGAACGCCCCGCCGACCAACCCGCAACCATGGTGGCCCACTACCAACAAGGGCGGGCAATGGGGCGACAACACGGTCGACGACGCGGCTGACTGCGCGTTCAAGGGCGCCGTGCCGATCGGAACCTTCACTGGCACGCCGACCATTCGCGGCGTCGCGCGGCAACCCGAGTACCTCATGGAGTACCTCGCGCGGGGGGATGACGTGGTGATGCGGATCACCGCACGCGGCTTCGGCGCCGACATCCGAACGGAAACCGTCGTCCAGAGTTATTTCCGTCCCTTCCTCAAGTGAAGTGAGCACCCTATGAAGCGCCTCCTTGCCGCACTGACGGTCGGAATCTGCGGATTGATGATTGGGACCGTCCAAGCCCAGCCCACGGCCGTTCCGCCGAACATCCTGGCAGCCAACAATCTGCCCATGGTGATGTTATCGGCCTCCAAGGACTTCACGATGTTCTGGAAGGCCTACACGGACTTCGATGACATCGACCTGGATGGGACGGTCGATCGCACCTTCGCGCCGAACTTCCGCTACTACGGGTACTTCGATCCGTTGAAGTGCTACACCTACGACAGCGGTGAGTCGCGTTTCGAACCCAGCCGCCTGGCTGACAAGGTCGACAAGACGGTCGTGAACGGCGTCGATCGGTTCAAGTACTACTGCACGGCAGGCGCCGGCGAATGGAGCGGCAACTTCCTCAACTGGGTCACGATGTCGCGCATCGACGTGCTGCGCAAGGTGCTCTATGGCGGAATGCGGTCGACCGACACGGCCGACGACACGACGCTGGAGCTGTCCTTCGTACCGCGCAACAGCCAGGCGATCGTCAAGTACTACAACGGCGATGACCTCGACCGCCTGACGGCCTTCAACAGCAACGATGCCAAGAACAAGGGGCTGACGTTTTGCCGCAGGCCCCAGGAGAACGAAGGCGTCTCACACGTGATCGACTCGATACCGGAGATCCGCGTGGCCGTCGGCAACGTGATCCTATGGAACATGACCGAGGTCCGCACCTGCAACTGGTCGTCGGAGATCTACTACAAGTGGAAACCAGAAACCCGTACGTACCTGGAAGCGAACTATGTGACTCCCAAAGGAACGCTCGCCACCGGTGATCACAAGCACCTGGAGAGCGTCCCGGAAAAGAGCGGCGAGAACACCAGCTATGTGGCTCGCGTGCAAGCATGCAAGTACCCCCTGCAAGAATCCAAGAGCTGCT
>DATKCI010000157.1:0-22175 GCA_035513255.1 Piscinibacter sp.
TCGGCGACCCTGCCACGAATCCGAAGGGGTGGCCGCAGGTTCTCATTGGCGACCATGCAAGCAAAATCGGAAGCGGCGCGACGCCTCGGGGCGGGGAAGAGAGCTACAAGGCTGCCGGAATTACGCTCATCAGGAGCATGAATGTGCGAGACGGCGCGTTTCTCAGAGACGGCCTTGCATTCATCGATGACGAGCAAGCCGCGCAGCTTGAGGGTGTTGTTGTTGAATATGCTGATGTACTGCTGAACATTACGGGCGCGAGTGTTGCGCGTGTGTGCCGTGCGCCGGCAGATGTGCTGCCTGCGAGGGTGAACCAGCACGTCGCGATCATCCGGCCGACGGCGACGTTCAATCCGTGTTTCCTTGAGCAGTGCCTCCTGTCCCCATCGGTGAAGGAACGCCTTCTGAAGATCGCGCGCGCCGGTGCAACGCGAGAGGCCATCACCAAGTCGGCGATTGAACAGTTCAGGATCATCAGTCCGCCGCGCGAAGTACAAGACCAGTTTGCTACTCGAGCGAACGCGACCGGAAGGGCTCGCGTGCAGATGTGTTCTGCGCTCGTCGAACTCGACGGGCTCTTCGGCGCCATCCAGGACCGCGCCTTCCGGGGTGAGCTGTAGCGATGCGCGGCGAGTTCATCGGCGTGTGGTCCGAGACGTGGCGCGAAATCTGGCTACCGCTGATCGACCATGAGGGTGTCCCCGAAGACATCTTCTGCGAGCTCTACCGCGCCTTGGCCCCAGCGTTGAGGAAACAGCCATCAGTCGAAGCCCTGGCGGACATCATCGACAGTCCCGTGCAAAGCCGCGAGGCGCTCGAGAAGTCTGGCGCAAACGACTTCGCCGGGGAGCGCGCGCTCGTTGGCTTCTTCGAGTCGGCGCACGACGAGCTGGAGGAACTGGGTGGCGATGAGCTGACCAACCGCTACTTCAACCTGCTCGCCGCGTTCATCGACAAGTTCAGCCTCCGCTACGACCTTCGCCGCCCGTGCGCGCTCTGCCCGACGCTCCCTGGCATGTTCACAAGCTTGGTACGGGAGCTGGATTCACTCAGCACCACGGATCAAAACATCGCGAAGCGATTGAGGGACTTCAAGGAGGCGGTTCAAGACCTCCGTTTAGGGCAGACGGAGGGGCGCGTCGCAAATTGCGTGATGAAGCAGGTGATGCTCCTGGAAGCAGTGGCCGCAGCTTCTGGGAAGTTGAAAAGCACTGACCTTGCCGCGCTCTGCAAAGCCATTGACCAGTGGCCGCATCCCGCCGTGCGGCAATCGCTGTTGAGCTTGTACGGCTTCGCGTCGGACTTCCCTGGCGTGCGTCACGGTACACCTTCCGACGGCATGAAGCGCGACATCGACATGCGCGACATGGTGGCCATGTCGATCCTTCTGACCGGGTTCACACCCTACCTGGAGAGTCGCCTGAGCCCGGAGGCGATATTCGGCGGCAGCGCCCATCCGACGACATCAATGGCCCCGGTCGTCCCGCTGACGGTCGCCGCCGTAAGCGCGTCGGTCCCCGCGGCCCGGCCTACAGGACTCCTGAGTCGTCTCGCATTCTGGAGGCGTGAGTGATGAGCCAGTTCACCTTCCTCCAGGGAGAGTGGCCAGCGGTGCTCGACGCAGCCACGCGCGCCGAGGCGGCGGTGCATGCCGACCCGCGCACCGCCTGCTTCTACGCTCGGCGCGCGCTGGAGCTGGCCGTGGGCTGGGCATACAAGCACGACGCGGCCCTGAAGCTACCGTATCAGGACAATCTGTCGGCGCTGATTCACGAGCCGAGCTTCAAGCAGACCGCCGGCGAGGCGGTGTTCGGCAAGGCGCGCGTCATCGTCACGCTGGGCAACCGCGCGGTGCACAGCCATCGGCCGGTGCCGGAAGAGGACGCGCTGGCGGCGGTGCGCGAGCTGTTCCACTTTGCCTACTGGTTCGCCCGCACGTATGGGCGCGCCGGCAGGCCAGCGCCGGGGCTGGCCTTCGATGCTGCGGCGGTGCCACGGCCGGCTGCGGCGGCCCAGCAGACAGCGGAGCAGCTGCGTGCGCTGGAGGAACGGCTGCACGAGCGCGACGAGAAGCTGACTGCACTGCTGGCGGACAAGGGTGTTCTGGACGAGGAGCTGAAGCGCCTGCGTGCCGAGGTGGCGAAGGCCAAGCAGGCCGCCGCCGCCCAGCCGGACACGCACGACTACTCCGAGGCCGAGACCCGCGACTACTTCATCGACCTGTTGCTGAAGGAGGCGGGGTGGCCGCTCGATCAACCGCGAGATCGCGAGTTCGAGGTCAGCGGGATGCCCAATGCGCAGGGCAAAGGCTTCCTCGACTACGTGCTGTGGGGCGACGACGGTAAGCCCCTCGCGCTGGTGGAGGCCAAGCGCACGCGGCGCGATGCGCGCGCCGGCCAGCAGCAGGCCAAGCTGTATGCCGACTGCTTGGAGCGGCAGTTCGGGCAGCGGCCGATCGTCTTCTACTCCAACGGCTACGAGCACTGGATCTGGGACGACACCCGCTACCCGCCGCGCCGGGTGCAGGGCTTCTACAAGAAGGCCGAGTTGGAGCTGCTGGTCCAGCGCCGCGCCACGCAGCGCCCGCTGGCGGCGGCGCCGGTGAGCGCGACGATCGTCGAGCGCCACTACCAGACCCGCGCCATCCGCCGTATCGCCGAGGCCTTCGAGCGCGATCACGACCGCAAGGCGCTGCTGGTGATGGCCACCGGCGCGGGCAAAACGCGCACGGTGATCGCGCTGGCCGACCTGCTGATGCGGTGCAACTGGGCCAAGCGCGTGCTGTTCCTGGCCGACCGGGTGGCGCTGGTGAACCAGGCCGTCAATGCGTTCAAGCACTTCCTGCCCGATGCGTCGCCGGTGAACCTGGTAAGCGACAAGCACGCCGAAGGGCGCGTTTACGTCTCGACCTACCCGACGATGATGGGCCTCATCGACGAAGCGGCGGATGGCCAGCGCCGCTTCGGCGTCGGCCACTTCGATCTCGTCGTCATCGACGAGGCCCACCGCTCAGTGTTCCAGAAGTACCGCGCGATCTTCGACTACTTCGATTCGCTGCTGGTGGGCCTCACGGCCACGCCCAAGGACGAGGTGGACCGCAACACCTACAGCCTGTTCGACCTGGAGGATGGCGTGCCGACCGACGCCTACTCGCTTCAAGAGGCAGTGAACGACGGCTTTCTGGTGCCGGCCCGGGCGGTGTCGGTTCCTCTCAGGTTTCAGCGTGAGGGCATCAAGTACGACCAGCTCTCGGAAGACGACAAGGACCAGTGGGACGCGCTGGAGTGGGACGACGAGGGAAACGTACCCGACCGCGTGGAGGCCGAGGCCGTCAATAAGTGGCTGTTCAACAAGGACACCGTGGACAAGGTCCTGGAGCACCTGATGACGCGCGGCCTCGCCGTGGCCGGCGGCGATCGGCTGGGCAAGACCATCGTCTTCGCCAAGAACCAGGCCCACGCGGAGTTCATCGCCGAGCGCTTCGATGCCAACTACCCGCATCTCAAGGGCGAGTTCGCGCGCGTCATCACGTTCAAGACCGAGTATGCGCAGAGCCTGATCGATGCTTTCTCGGGCAAGGAGAAGGCGCCGCATATCGCGATCTCAGTGGACATGCTCGATACCGGCATTGACGTGCCCGAAGTCGTGAATCTCGTCTTCTTCAAGCTCGTGCGCTCGAAGACGAAGTTCTGGCAGATGCTTGGGAGAGGCACACGCCTGTGCCCGGACCTGTTCGGGCCGGGCCAGCACAAGAGCGAGTTTTTCGTCTTCGACTACTGCCAGAACCTCGAGTACTTCAGCCAAGACATGCCCGGCACCGAAGGCGCCGCGGGCGCCTCGTTGGGCAAGCGCCTGTTCGATGAGCGGCTGGAGTTGATTGGCGAACTCGACGGGCGGCTCGAGGTGTCGACCGGGTTAGCCGTGGAAGAGCCGCGAATGGTGCCACCGGGCCACCCCGAGTCGGACGCCGAGGTGCGGGCGCAGACTGCGGCGCTGTTGCATCGGCAGGTGGTGGCTATGAACCTCGACAACTTCGTCGTGCGGCCCCACCGGCGCGTCGTGGAAAAGTATGCGAAGCCGGAGAGCTGGACCAAGCTGCCAGCGGACGCCCGCGCCGAGCTCTCGCACGAGGTGGCGGGGCTGCCGACCGAGCTGGACCCCGAGAACGAAGAGGCGAAGCGCTTCGACCTGCTGGCGTTGCGGCTTCAGCTAACCCTGTTGCGCCACGAACCCGGATTCGAGGGGCTGCGCGACCGGGTCAGGGAAATCGCCGCGCTGTTGGAGGAGAAGGACGCGATCCCGATGGTGCGCGCGCAAATGCCGCTGATTCAGGAGGTGCAGACCGACGAGTGGTGGCAGGACGTGACGGTGCCGATGCTGGAGACCATGCGGCGGCGGCTTCGCGGGCTGGTGCAGTTCATTGACAAGCGCCAGCGCAAACCGGTCTACACGGACTTCGAGGACCTGATCGGCGACGAGACCGCCGTCATGCTGCCTGGTTTCTCGGTGGGCACCAACGAGGCCAAGTTCCGGTCCAAGGCGCAAGCGTTCCTGCGGCAGCATCTCGACCATGTCGCCATAGCCAAGCTCTACAGGAATAGGCCGCTCACTGCGGCGGACATCGCGGAACTGGAGCGCATGCTCATTGAGAGCGGCATTGGGGCGCCAGAGGAGATCGGGCGTGCTTCCAAAGAGGCGCATGGACTAGGCCTATTCGTGCGCTCATTGGTAGGCCTGGATCGCGGCGCCGCAAAGGACGCCATGGCAGGCTTCATCGTGGGGAAGGCGCTGTCAGCGAACCAGCTGGAGTTCATCAACCTCGTCGTGGACCATCTGACCGCCCACGGAGTGATGGACCCGGCTCAGCTCTATGAGTCGCCGTTCACCGATATTGCAGCACGTGGGCCGGACGAGCTCTTCGAACCGGCTCAGGTGGATGAGCTTGTCAGCCGGCTTGAAGCAGTGAAGTCAACAGCCATGGCGGCGTAGAGGGCGCGGAGTGTCGATGCCCACCGCCATTCACGGCACAAATCCGTCACACCAAGAACAAAGGGGTTAGCCTCAAACGAAGCTAACCCCTTGATTTTCTTGGCTCCCCGACCTGGGCTCGAACCAGGGACCTACGGATTAACAGTCCGGCGCTCTACCGACTGAGCTATCGAGGAACAGCCTTGGATTATAGCGTCATCCAAAATCCGCTCACAAAGCCGCCTCGATCGACAGGCGCAATGTCCGCGGAGCAAGCGGGAACAAGTACACGTGCCCGAACTGGTTCGGCGCTTCGCGCCACGCTCGCCGGTCGAGCAGGTTGTCGATGCCGGCGCGCCACGTGAAGGTGCCGAAAGCCCTCGGCTGCTGGTAGCGCAGCGCCACGTCGACACGCCCGTATCCCGGGATGCGGGTGCCGTTGTCCGGCGTCGCGATGCGTTCGCCTTCGGCGAGCAGGTTGCCTTGCACCGACAAGCCGGGCAGGGCGGCCAGGTCGTGGCGGGCCTGGAGCTTCAAGGTCGCGGCCGGCACGTTGGTCGGCCGCAGGCCGTTCACCGACGGGTCCTGGCTGCCCTCGCGCCGCGCCCGCAGCAGCTGCACGCCGCCTTGCAGGCTCCAGCCGGCGGTTTGCCATGCGGCCGCGGCGTCGATGCCGCGGTGGCGCTGGCTGCCGTCGATGAAAAAGACCGTGCCGGTGTCGGTGGCGACGGGCCGGTCGATGTCGAACCAGGCGAGGGTCCAGCTGCCGTCGCCAAAGCCGCCCTTCACGCCGATCTCGAACTGCCGGCTCTTCGCCGGCGCGAGCGGCTGGCCGGCGCTCGCGTAAGTCCGCAGGTTCGGCGTGACGAGCGACTCCACGCCCTGGCCGGCGCTGGCGTAGACCATAGTCCCCGCTGGGAGTTCGTGGCTGAGCGCCAGCCATGGCGTCGTGAAGCTCTGCGAGAAGCTGCGTTCCAGCCGCGTGTGGCGCAGGCCCAGCCAGGCGGTGGTCGACGGCGTGACGCGCATCGCGTCGCGGGCGAACAGTTCGGTGCTGCGCTCGTCGCGGTCGGCGTCGACCGGGAAGGTGGTCGGGTCCGGCGGCGTGACGAGTGTGCCTTGCACATTGCCGGTGCCGACGAAGTTGAAGGCCTGCGGCGGCAGGCGGGCCGAGGAGCGGTTGCGCAGCACGCCGGCCGACACGTCGTGCCGCACGCCCCCGGTGCTCAGCGCGCCGTGCAGCGCGAGTTCCAGCGCGTCGGTGCGGCGCCGCTCGTTCTCGCTGCGGTAGTCGTAGAGGTCGAAGCTGCCGTCGGCGCAGTAGGTCAGCGGCGGCACGAAGTCGGGGTTGTCCGCGGCGCAGCCGAAAGGAAAGGCGATCCGGTCGTCCGTCTTCAGCCGCTGCGTTGCCGCATGCGCGGTGAGGCGCCATGCGTCCGACAGGCGCTGCGTGACGCGCAGCGACGCGGTCGTCGAATCGAACACCACCGGCAGGGACCACGGCTGGTTGTTCAGGTTGATGCGGGGGTCGATGCCGCGCGGGTCGGGCACCGTGTCGCCGAGCAGGCTGAAGCCGGGCACGCTGGGTTGCGAGCGGTGGCTGGATTCGAATTCCGCTTCGATCAGCGTGCCGGCAGCGAGCCGCCAGTCGCCGGCCGCGGCGACCATGTGCCGCTCGCCTCGTGCCGGGCGAACGCGCGGCTCCAGGCGCTCGGCCGCAGCGTTGATCCGCAACCCGAAAACGCCGTCGGTGCCGAACCGTTCGCTGATGTCCACGGCGCCGAGCACCGAGCCGGACTCTCGCCAGCCGAGCCGCGCGTTGCGCAGCGGTGCGTCGGTCGGCCGTTTCACGACGAGGTTGACCAGGCCGCCCGGCGCGCTGGTGCCGGCCTGCAGGCCGCTGGTGCCTCTCAGGACCTCCACGCTGTCCTTGTTGTCGAGGGGGATCGAGGTTTCGGCGTTGATCGGCAGGCCGTCGCGCCGGTAGTTGAAGCGATTGTCGATGACGTAGCCGCGCACCGTCAGGTAGTCCCAGTAGCCCTCGGTGTTGTAGGCGTCGCTGATCGCCGGATCGATGCGCACGATGTCCGACAGCCGGCGCATGCCGATGTCCTGCATCTGCTCGCTGCCGAGGCTGCTGGCCTGGAACGGCGCCTTCGACAGCGGGATGTCGCCCCAGCCGCCGATGTCGACGCCTCGGTCTTGCCTGCCGGTCACCGTGACCGGGCTCAGCATGGTGGTCGGCTGCGCATGCACGCCGGTCGCGAGCGCCAGTGCCGCGGCGGCTGCCGGCCGGCCAATGAAGGAAGTGAAGGTTGCCATCGTGATGCCCACGGATCGATGGCAGGTCGGCGAACGCGAATGCCGTCTGAAGACGGCGCTTCATGCATGCTTCCCTGCGCGAGGATTACCTCAGTCAGGTTCAAAGGGACTGTCTCAGTCGAACGTGAGGACACGTTCAACACCCCCAGCGAAAGCCGCGCGGCGAGCGCGGCGGAAAACTCACACGGCCTGCGCAAACCTGCGCAGGGCTTCGATACCTCAGCCCGAACGGGAATTGGCGTATCGCGGCAAGAAAACTCTCAACCTCTCAATCGAAAACCGGCGTCTCCACGCCAAGCACCTTGTGCAGTTTCGGGCTCGTGGTCGTGTACTGCAGGTGGATGCGCTTGTCCGGGAAGATGTACGGCGCGGCCGCAAAGGCGGCGAGCGCCGCTTCGTGGAAGCCCGACAGGATCAGCTTCTTCTTGCCCGGGTAGGTGTTCACGTCGCCCACCGCAAAGATGCCCGGCGTGCTGGTTTCGAACTTCTCGGTGTCGACGACGATCTGCTTGCGCTCGAGGCTCAGGCCCCATTCGGCGATGGGCCCGAGCTTGGGGCTCAGGCCAAAGAACACGAGCAGCACGTCCAGCGGCATGAGGCGCGTCACGCCGTCGGTGCCGGTGATCTTGAGCTGGGTCAGCTTGCCGTCGGCCGCCTCGAAGCCGGTGACCTGGCCCACGACGAACTGCATCTCGTAGGCCTCGCACAGCTGCTTCATCTTCGCCACACTCGCCGGCGCGGCCTTGAAGCCGTCGCGGCGGTGGATGAGGATCACGCTCTCGGCCTTGTTGGGGCCGTCTTGCACGAAGTTCAGCGACCAGTCGAGCGCGGAGTCGCCGCCGCCGACGATCACGAGGTTCTTGCCGGCGAACTGCGCCGGGTTCTTCACGCGGTAGAACAGCTGCTTGTCGTCGAACTGATCGAGCCCGTCGACCTTCAGCAGCCGCGGCTGGAACGAACCGACGCCGCCGGCGACGAAGATCGTCTTGGTGAGGAACTTCGTGCCCTTGGAGGTTTCGACGCGAAAGCGCCCGTCTTCCTGCTTCTCGACCACCGTCACTTCCTGCCCCAGATGGAAGGTCGCGCCGAAGGGCTCGATCTGCTTGAGCAGGTTGTCGGTGAGCTCCTTGCCGGTGCACACCGGCACGGCCGGAATGTCGTAGATCGGCTTGTCGGGGTACAGCTCGATGCACTGGCCGCCGGGGTAGGCGAGCGAGTCGATGATGTGGGCCTTGATCTCGAGCAGGCCCAGTTCGAACACCTGGAACAGGCCGACCGGGCCGGCGCCGACGATCACCGCATCGGTCTCGATCGGTCCTTCGTGCGATTGCACGGTCTTCGAAATCTCCACGCTGGCGTTCGGTTCCATGGTTCCGCGTTCTCTTACTTGATCAGTTCCGGCAGCTTGTCGGTCTTGTCTTTCCACTCGTCGGCATCGGGCAGCGCGGGCTTGCGCTTGGTGATGCTGGGCCAGTTCTTCGCGAGGTCCGCGTTCAGCTGGATCATGTGCTGCTGGTCGCCGGGCACGTCTTCCTCCGGCATGATCGCGTTGACCGGGCACTCGGGGATGCACACGGCGCAGTCGATGCACTCGTCCGGGTCGATGGTCAGGAAGTTCGGGCCTTCGCGGAAGCAGTCGACGGGACACACGTCCACACAGTCGGTGTACTTGCAGCGGATGCACGATTCGGTGACGACGTGGGTCATGACTCTGGCTCGATGGTGTGAGGGGTTTGCGCAAGGGCGCGCAAACCGTGGATTTTAGGGCTTCAGGGTTTCCACTCTGGTCTCAGAGGCGTCAGCAGTCCGAGAGGCTTTGACGCTGCTCAAGGCCTGTGCACCGGCGCCCACGGTAACGATCGTGGGCCGCCCTGCATGCAGCATGCCGGCCCGCGGCAGCGTGGCCACGTTGTGGTCGCTTTGCAACTGGTCCGGCCAGCCGGCGCGCGAGACCACGCTGACCGGCGTGTTGGTGGTCCAGCCGGCTTCGATGAGGCGCCTGGACAACGCGGCGAGCTGCCGGCCGGCCATGTAGAACACCTCGGTGTCGGCGGTGCGCGTGGCATGCAGCGCGCCGGTGCGTGTCATCGCGGTGGTGAAGGCCACGCTGCGGCCGGTGCCGCGGCGCGTGAGCGGGCGCTGCGTCGAGGCGGCGGCGGCGATCGCGGCGGTCACGCCGGGCACCACTTCGCAGTCGACGCCGGCCGCGGCGAGCGCTTCGAGTTCCTCTTCGAGGCGGCCGAACACGCTCGGGTCACCGCCCTTGAGCCGCACGACGACGGCCACTTCCGTGGCGCACTTGAGCATCAGCGCGTTGATCGTCTGCTGGCCGGTGCTGTCGGCGAAGCCGCGCTTGCCGACGTGGATCCACTCGGCGTCGGGTGCCAGCTCGCGCAGGGCCGGATCGGTCAGCGAATCGAACAGCACCACGCCGGCCTGCGCCAGTTCGCGCGCGCCGCGCAGCGTGATCAGGTCCGCCGGACCAGGCCCCGCGCCGATGATGACCACTCGCCCCATGGTCAGATTGTGGCCTTCACGAGCAGCGCCCCGCTGGTGCGGTTGCTGGTGGGGTCCACGATGATCAGCGAGCCGCCGATGCGATTGGATTCATAGGCCTCCACCGGCAGCGGCTGCTGCGTCTCGATGGTCACCTGGCCGATTTCGTTGACGGCGAGCTGGTGGGCGCCGTTCGCTTCGAGCGTGTGGATGTCCAGCGTGCTCTCGATGCCGGTGATGCGCGCCTGCACCCAGCGGTTGCCGTGGCGCACCCAGTACTTGCGGCCGATGGCGGCGGGCTCGGTGTCCAGCCAGGCGAGGGTGGCGGAGAAGCGCTGCGTTTCGTGCACCGTGTTCGGCGTGGCGATCCAGTCGCCGCGCGAGACGTCGAGCTGCCGGTCGAGCACGACGCCGGCCGATTGGCCGGCCTCGACGACGTCGACGGCTTCACCCGCGAGCCGGACCTCGGCCACCGTGGCGACCTGCCCGCTCGGGAACAGCTGCACCGCGTCGCCGGCCTTCAGGCGGCCATGCGCCACGCGGCCCCACAGGGTGCGCGGCTGGTTGCCGGTGCCTTCGCCTTCGCGCGCCACGTACTGCACGGGAATCAGCAGGTCGCCGTCCTTGCGCTCTTGCGTGGGCGGCAGGCTTTCGAGCACCTGCAGCAGCGACGGGCCGCTGTACCAGTCGGCATCCAGCGGCTGGGTGACGTTGTCGCCGCGCAGCGCGGAGACCGGAATGATCTCGGCGACCGTGATGCCGGCGCGTTCGGCAAAGTCGAGCAGCGCATCGCGCACGGCGGCGAAGGCCTGCGCCGGGTGCTCCACGGCATCGATCTTGTTGACGGCGAAAACGATGCTGGGCACGCGCAGCAGGTGCGCGAGCAGCGCGTGGCGGCGTGTTTGCGCGAGCAGGGGGAGCGGCTTGGCGGCGGTGTCGAGCTTGGTGATGTCGACCAGCACCACCGCAGCGTCGCTGCCGGCCGCGGCGGTGACCATGTTGCGGGTGTACTGCTCGTGGCCGGGGGCGTCGGCGATGATGAACTTGCGCTTCTTGGTCGCGAAGTAGCGGTAGGCCACGTCGATCGTGATGCCTTGTTCGCGCTCGGCTTCGAGGCCGTCGGTCAGCAGCGACAGGTCGATCGGCGCGCCGGCAGCCTTTTTCTCCAGCGTGTCGAGCTGGTCGGCGAGGATCGCGCGGCTGTCGTAGAGCAGGCGGCCGATCAGCGTGCTCTTGCCGTCGTCGACGCTGCCGGCGGTGAGGAAGCGCAGGGCGCGGTGGTCCGCTTGGGCGAGGGGCGGGCCCCCATCCCGGCCTTCCCCCAGGCGGGGAAGGAGGGGACGGACTTCGTGGGCCGGGTTGGAACTCATCAGAAATACCCTTCTTTCTTGCGCCGCTCCATCGAGGCATCGGAGCTTCGGTCGTCCATGCGCGTGGCGCCGCGCTCGCTGACGGTGACTTGCAGTGTTTCCGCGACCACGTCGACGGCGCTCGCGGCCGGGCTTTCGACCGGGCAGGTGCAGGTCATGTCGCCGACGGTGCGGAAGCGCACCTCGGCGGTCTCGACCATTTCGCCGGCTTCGGCGGGCGTGACCTCGGTCAGCGGCACCAGCAGGCCCTTGCGGCGGATCACCTGGCGCGGGTGGGCGTAGTACAGGTTCGGCAGCGGGATGTTCTCGCGGGCGATGTACAGCCACACGTCGAGTTCGGTCCAGTTGCTGATCGGGAAGGCGCGCATGTGCTCGCCCGGCTTGATGCGTGTGTTGAACAGCGTCCACAGTTCCGGGCGCTGCTCCTTCGGCTGCCACTGGCCGAAGCTGTCGCGGTGCGAAAAGATCCGCTCCTTGGCGCGCGCCTTTTCTTCGTCGCGGCGGGCGCCGCCCATCAGCACGTCGAAGCGGTGTTCGTCGATCGCTTCCAGCAGCGCCACCGTCTGGTGGCCGTTGCGCGATTCGAGCGGGTGCGACAGGCGCACGGTGCCGCGCTTGATCGAGTCGTCGAGGTGGCCGACGACCAGGCGCTCGCCCATCTCGGCCACGCGGCGATCGCGGAACTCGATCACTTCCGGAAAGTTGTGGCCGGTGTCCACGTGCAGCAGCGGGAAGGGCAGGCGGCCCTTGTACTGCCCGTCGGCGCCCTTGCTCTTGAACGCCTTCTCGGCCAGGCGCAGCACCACGCAGGAGTCCTTGCCGCCGGAAAACAGCAGCGCCGGCCGTTCGAACGCGGCCACGGTCTCGCGAAGGATGAAGATCGCCTCTTCTTCCAGCCAGTCGAGGTGCGTGTGGTCCAGCTCGGGCAGCAGCTGCTCGATGCTCAGCGGCGCGTTCATGCGGGGGCTCCGATCATCGACACGGCGGGTTGGTCCTTCACGTGCAGGCCGCACTCCTTGGCGTTTTCGTCTTCCCACCACCAGCGGCCGGCGCGGAAGTCTTCGCCGACGGCGATGGCGCGTGTGCACGGCGCGCAGCCGATGCTGGGCATGAACTCGTCGTGCAGCGGGTTGTAGGGCACGTCGTTCGTCGCGATGTAGTGCCACACGTCGTTCCAGCTCCAGTCGGCGAGCGGGTTGAACTTGGTGCGGCCCTTGTCGTCGAGCTCGCTGAACGGCACCTCGCCGCGGTTGTTCGACTGTTCGCGGCGCAGGCCGGTGATCCACGCGTCGCGGTCGGCGAGCATGCGCGACAGCGGCTCGAGCTTGCGGATCGCGCAGCAGTTCTTGCGCAGATCGATGCTCTCGTACATCGCCTTCTCGCCATGCTTGCCGACGAAGTGCACGACCACCTCGGCGACGGGTTTGTAGACCTCGACCGACAGGCCGTAGCGGGCTTCGATGCGCGGGATCAGCGCGGAGGTCTCGGCGTGCAGCTTGCCGGTCTCCAGCGTGCCGATCGCGATCGGCAGGCGATGCCGCGCGATCAGGTCGGTGAGGACCATGTCCTCGGCGCCGAGGCTGGTCGACAGCACGACGCGGCCGGGATGCGCCGCGGCGGCTTCGCGCAGGAGGCGGACGGTGTTTGCGAGGCGTTCTTCAAAACCCTCGCGCTGGCGCGCGTAGAGCGTGATGGCATTCATATGGCGGAACCTGCTTGAACGAAGTCTTCGGCGGGCGCGAGCGCCTCGCCCGGGGGGCGGGCGAACAGCGGCCGGTGCTCGTGCACGTCGCCCTGGTAGTGGCCGCGGAAGAAGCCGAGCGCACGCTCGGCGGCGTCGAGCGACTGGTCGGTGCGCAGCACGACCGAATCGAAGCCCGTGCGCTTGAGCAGCGGCATCATGTCGACCAGCGCCTCGCCGGTGGCGCGCACCTCGCCGGTGTAGCGGTAGCGCGAGCGCAGCAGGCGGGCCTGGCTGTAGGCGCGGCCGTCGACCCACTTCGGGAAGTGCAGCACGACCAGCGCGAGGCGCGGCAGGTCGTCGGCGAGGTCTTCCACATCGGCATCGTTGGGCAGCAGCACGCCGACCGGCATCTCTTGCGGCCACTGGCTGCGCGCGCCGTGCCACTGCTGCAGCGTGAGCAGGCTGTAGGGCGCGGGCGTCAGCGTGACCATCGGGCCGTCTTCGCCGCTCACGGTGTGCCAGCGGTCGCGCGATTTGTCGATGAATTTCATGGCGAATCCTCAGGCAGCCAGCGCCGTGCTGCGGCGCTGGGCGTTGGCGGCTGTCTTGAACGGGTCGAGGCCGACGCGTTTCACGGTGTCGATGAACTTTTCGTTCGCGGCGCGCTGGTGGCGGTAGGTGTCGATCACGGCTTCGATCACGTCGGCCACTTCGTCGGCGGCGAACGACGGGCCGATCACCTTGCCGGCGGCCGAGCCGCCGCTGATCGCGGAGCCGTCCAGGCCGCCGAGGGTGACCTGGTACCACTCGGCGCCGTCCTTGTCGACGCCGAGGACACCGATGTGGCCGCTGTGGTGGTGGCCGCAGGAGTTGATGCAGCCGCTGATGTGCAGGTCGATGTCGCCGATGTCGTACAGCTCGTCGATGTCGTCGAAACGCTCGGTGATCGCCGCGGCCAGCGGGAGGGAGCGCGCGTTGGCCAGGCCGCAGAAGTCGCCGCCGGGGCAGGCGATCATGTCGGTCAGCAGGCCGATGTTTGGGGTGGCGAAGCTCGCGGCGCGCGCGGCTTCCCACAGCGCGAACAGGTCGGCTTCGCGCACCCACGGCAGCACGAGGTTCTGGTCGTGCGAGACCCGGAGCTCGCCGGCGCTGAAGCGGTCGGCGAGGTCGGCGGCGAGTTCCATTTGCTGGTCGGTCGCGTCGCCGGGCGCCTGGCCCGGGCGCTTCAGCGACAGCGTGACGGCGCGGTAGCCGGCGATCTGGTGCGCATGCACGTTGCGCTCGATCCAGCGCTTGAACGCAGCGGGCGAGTCGCTCGGCACGTGCAGCTTGCTGTTCGGCTGCGCGACCACGCCTTCGGGCAACTGGAAGTGCGACGCGACGCGGTCGAACTCGGCCTGCGTGATGATGTGCGCGGAGCCGTCGAGGTCGCGCTCGAGGATGTTCTTGAACTCCTCGTTCACCGCGTCGATGAAGCGCTGGCCTTCGGCCTTCACGAGGATCTTGATGCGCGCCTTGTAGATGTTGTCGCGCCGCCCGTAGCGGTTGTACACGCGCACGATCGCCTCGATGAACACGAGGATCTGCTGCCACGGCAGGAACTTGCTGACGACGGTGCCGGTGATCGGCGTGCGGCCCATGCCGCCGCCGACGAGCACCTTGAAGCCGACCTCGCCGGCGTCGTTCTTCAAGAGCTGCAGGCCGATGTCGTGCCACGCGATGGCCGCGCGGTCTTCGTGCGCGCCGCTGACCGCGATCTTGAACTTGCGCGGCAGGAAGGCGAACTCGGGGTGCAGCGTGCTCCACTGCCGCATGATTTCGCAATAGGGCCGCGGATCGACGATCTCGTCGGCCGCCACGCCGGCGAAGCAATCGCTCGTGATGTTGCGGATGCAGTTGCCGCTGGTCTGGATGCCGTGCATGTTCACTTCGGCCAGCACGTCCATCACGTCGGCGCTCTTGACCAGCGGGATCCAGTTGAACTGCAGGTTCTGGCGCGTCGTGAAGTGGCCGTAGCCGCGGTCGAAGTCGCGCGCGATGCGCGCGAGCGCGCGCATCTGCGTGGAGTTCAGCTCGCCGTACGGCACGGCAATACGGAGCATTGGCGCGTGGCGCTGGATGTACCAGCCGTTCTGCAGCCGCAGCGCGCGGAATTCCTCTTCGCCGAGCTGGCCGGCGAGGTTGCGCTCGAGCTGGTCGCGGTACTGGGCCGCGCGCTGGCGGACGAACTGCTTGTCGAAGTCGGTGTAGGCGTACATGTTCAGTTGATGACTTTCAGGCCGGCGGTGACGAGCGACACGCAAAGGAGTGCTCGCACCAGCCGGTCGGGCAATGTGCGAGTCAGTTGGGCCCCGATCCAGATGCCGGGGAGCGAGCCGACGAGCAGGGCGGACAGCAACGACCAGTCGACGTGGCCGAGCGTGGCGTGGCCGATGCCGGCCACCAGCGTCAGCGGCACCGCATGGGCGATGTCGGTGCCGACCAGGTGGCGGGCTTCGATGCGGGGGTAGAGCAGCAGGATCAGCGTGGCGCCGATCGCGCCGGCGCCGATCGAGCTGAGCGACACCAGCACGCCGAGGATCAGCCCCGAGATCACCGTCAGCGCCGGCTTGCGCGACTCGGGCAGCCAGCGCTCGAGCCGCATGCCGACCGCTTGCCAGGCCTGCCGGTAGGCGACCGTCACGGCGGTCAGCAGCAGCGCGATGCCCAGTGACGTCGTCAGCGCGGCGGCCCAGCCCTTGGTGATGCCGGTGTTGTGCATCAAGGCGATGGTCGCGATCGACGCCGGGATGCTGCCGGCAAGCAGCAAGCCGGCGATGCGGTAGTCGACGTGGCCGTGCCGGTGATGGGCGACGGCGCCCGAGGTCTTGGTGATCGCGGCGAACCACAGATCGGTGCCGATCGCGACGGCCGGGTTCAGCTTGAACACCGTCAGCAGCAGCGGCGTCATCAGCGAGCCACCGCCGACACCCGTCATGCCGACGATGGCGCCCACGCCGAAACCGCTGATGACTGCGATCCAATCCATGAAAGTGCTCGTTCTTGTGCAATGCAAAACGGCTCGAAGGAGCCTCGAGTGGCGACTGTAGGGAGGTCGAGTAGGAAGAGGAAGTATTGTCTTTTCAATTGCTTATTCTTGCAGGGAATATAGAACACGCCTCCGCGGAGCGCGTCTTCTAGAATCCAGCGATGTCTGTTTGCCTGCTGCGGCCGGCCCGGTGGTTCGGGTTGGCAGCTTTGTTCGCCCTGGCCGCGTGCCAGACCGCTCCCGTGGCGCCGCCGGTGGTCGAGCCGCCGGAGACCGTTGCGCCGACGCCACCACCACCCCAGCCGCCCCGCATCGGTTTGGCCCTCGGGGGCGGGGCGGCTCGCGGCTTTGCCCACATCGGCGTGATCCAGGTGCTGGAGGAAAACGGCATCCGGCCCGACCTCGTCGTCGGCACCTCGGCCGGCAGCCTCGTCGCCGCGCTGTACGCCTCGGGCAAGTCCGGCCCGGCGCTCGCCCAACTGGCCGACGGCATGGACGAGACCGCGTTCACCGACTGGGCGTTTCCCGGCCGCGGGATGATCCGCGGCGATGCGCTGGCCCGCTACGTGCGCGACAAGACCGGCGCGCGCCTGATCGAGCAGATGCCGCTGCCGCTGGGCATCGTCGCAACCGACCTCGACAGCGGCCAGCCCATCCTGTTCCAGTTCGGCGATACCGGCTTGGCGGTGCGGGCGTCCAGCGCGGTGCCGGCGGTTTTCCAGCCGGTGCGCATCGGAAAGCGCGAGTACGTGGACGGCGGGCTGGTGTCACCGGTGCCGGTGCGCTTTGCGCGCCAGATGGGCGCCGAGTTGATCATCGCCGTCGACATCTCGGCCTCGCCCGAAGGCAACCCGACCAGCGACCCGATGCAGATGCTGCTGCAGACCTTCGCGATCATGGGCCGCAGCATCAACAACTTCGAGCTGCGAGACGCGGATGTGGTGGTCAGGCCCAAACTGCCCGGCGTCTCAGGTGCCGACTTCAGCGGCCGCAAACGCTCCATCCAGGCCGGCCGCGAAGCCATGCTCGCCCACCTGCCAGCCCTGAAAACAAGAATCGCCGCCAAAACCCGCTACGCAGTAGCCGCCAAAGGCGGCTCGTGACCCAAACTGGAGCCCCCTCCCGGAGGGGGCTGGGGGTGCAGTAGGTTCGCACGCAGGGCTTCTCAATTTGCTTCAGCAAATAAAGAAGCCCGGTCGGGGGACCGGGCTTGAAGGTACCTTGAATGGGGGATTCGAGGGTACCGAGGAGACAACCTTTCAGGGACACCACAAGCAACGCTTGTGGTACCGGTCAGATGGGACCCCCTGTCGGAAGTTCAACCCCGTACGAAGATTTACGCGGCGCGCTTGGCCTTGGTCGTCGCGCCTTGCGTGGCTTTGACGGCCGACGAGGTCACGGCCTGGAAGTTGGCTTCGGCCACGTCGGCCGCCTGCTTGGCGGCTTTCTGCACGCCTTCGAAGGCGTTGTTCGCGGCGGCGACGGCCGACTTGACCAGGGCCACGGCGTTTTCGGTGCCGGCCGGCGCGTTCTTGACGGCGCTGTCGACGACCGACATGAACTTCTTCTGGCTTTCGGCGGCGGTTTCCTCGGCGACGCGGGCGACTTCGGCGTTCGTCGCGGCGGCGATGTCGTACAGGTGGCGGCTGTAGGCGGCGGCCTTCTCGGCAGCCGGTTGCAGCAGGCCGGCTTGCAGGGCCATCAGCTCCTGCGCATCCTTCACCGACAGGGCGGCGCGGGTGGTTTCGGCGGCTTCGCCGATGGCGGCCTTGGCCACTTGCAGGTTCAGTTCGACGAGCTTCTCGACACCTTCGAACGCCTTGTTCGTCAGGCCGAAGAGGGTCTCGACGTTGGCTTTCTGGGCGGCGGCAAATTGTTCAGCGGTCAGCATGAGAGAGATCTCCAGTGCGGGGGGTGGGGTTCAAGCGAACTGGCACAGATATTTTGTTGCGCTGCACCATGACGTCGAAGTATAGGGACCGAACGTGACAATTCAAGCAGAATTTGTTGCGCCGCAACAATTTAGAACGTGATTTCTAGACCCCGGGCGCGCCGCACAATCGGGCCCGTCATGCAGGCTTTCCACTCCGACCACTTTGTCCTGCCGCTGCCGGAGGGCCACCGTTTCCCGATGGGCAAATACCGGCTGCTGCACGACGCCGTCCTCACCGCGTTGCCGGCCGTGCGCCTGTTCGAGGCGCCGGCCGCGAGTGAAGGCGAGTTGGCGCTTGCACACGACCCGGTCTATGTGTCGGCGGTGACCGAAGGCTTGCTGTCCGCCGCCCAACAGCGGGAAATCGGCTTCCCCTGGTCACCGCGGATGGTCGAGCGCTCGCGGCGCTCGGTCGGCGCCACGATCGCAGCGGCGCGCGCGGCGCTGCACGACGGCGTGGCGGCGAACCTCGCCGGCGGCACGCACCATGCCCACCCCGACCGGGGCAGCGGCTACTGCGTCTTCAATGACGTGGCGGTCGCCGCCCGCCTGATGCAGGCCGAGTGGCACCGCACCCAGCGCCGGCTGCTGCGCGTGGCCGTCATCGATCTGGACGTGCACCAGGGCAACGGCACGGCGGCGATCTTTCGCGACGATCCGACCGTCTTCACGCTGTCGCTGCACGGCGCGAAGAACTTTCCGTTTCGCAAGGAGGCGGGCGACCTCGACGTCGAACTGCCCGACGGTTGCGCCGATGCCGAATACCTCGCGGCGCTGGATGGCGCCCTGGCCGAGTTGTGGCGGCGCCATGACGCCGCGATGCCCGGCCTCGTCTTCTACCTCGCCGGCGCCGACCCGCACGAGGGCGATCGCCTGGGCCGCCTGAAGATCACCGCCCAAGGCCTGGCCGAACGCGACCGCCGCGTGCTCGCCGCGGTGCGCGAACGCGGGATTCCGGTGGCGCTCGCGATGGCCGGCGGCTACGGCCGGGTGATCGAAGACACCGTGGCCGTGCAGCTGCAGACGATGCGCCTCGCGCTGGAAAGCTGGCGGCAAGGGACCAATGAAACAATACGCGCATGACCGAGCGCGCACGCCCCGAGACCCGTGATGCCTACCGCCACTTCACGACCCTCACGACCCGCTGGATGGACAACGACGTCTACGGCCACGTCAACAACGTCGTCTACTACAGCCTGTTCGACACGGCGGTCAACGGCTACCTGATCGAAGCCGGCGCGCTCGACATCGAGCGCGGCGAGGTGATCGGCCTGGTCGTCGAGACGCACTGCAACTACTTCTCGCCGATCGAGTTCCCGAAGAAGATCGATGCCGGCCTTCGCGTCGCGCACGTGGGCAGTTCCAGCGTGCGCTACGAGATCGGGCTGTTCGCCGAAGGCGAGCCGCAGACCGCCGCGCGCGGCCACTTCATCCATGTCTACGTGGACAGAGGCTCGCGTCGGCCGGCGGCGTTGCCCGCCGCGCTGACCGAGGCACTGAAAGGACTGCAATGACCCCGACCCCCGAACAGACCGCACTGATCGATTCGGCCATCACGTCGCGCAAGTCGATCCGCGCCTTCCTGCCCACGCCGGTGCCGCGCGCGACGATCGAAGAGGTCCTGCACGTCGCGTCGCGTGCGCCGTCCGGAACGAACACCCAGCCGTGGAACGTCTACGTGCTGACCGGCGAATCGATGAACGAACTCTCGCGCAAGATCCTCGCCGCCTACGACGATCCCGAGGAGGCGGCGACGCACAAGGAGGAGTACGCCTACTACCCGACCGAGTGGCGTTCGCCGTTCATCGACCGGCGCCGCAAGATCGGCTGGGACCTGTACGGCCTGCTGAAGATCGGCAAGACCGACAAGGCCCGCATGCACGACCAGCACGGCCGCAACTATTCGTTCTTCGACGCGCCAGTGGGCCTGATGTTCACGATCGACCGCGTGATGCAGCAGGGGAGCTGGCTCGACTACGGCATGTTCCTGCAGGGCATCATGGTCGCGGCGCGCGCGCGCGGCCTCGACACCTGCCCGCAGGCCGCGTTCACGCAGTTCCACCGCATCATCATGAAGCACCTCGACGCGCCGCAGCAGCAGATGCTGGTGTGCGGCATGTCGCTGGGCCACGCCGATCCGAACGCAGTCGAGAACACGCTGGTGACCGAGCGCGAACCGGTCTCCGGCTTCGCGCATTTCCTCGAATAACGAACTGGAGACTTCCGATGGGGTTCTTCGTGCGCACAGCGCTTGCGCTGGGGATGCTCGCGCTGCCGCTTGCCGGACACGCCGCCGAGATCGACGGGCGCGCGCTGAACGTCTGGTGGGGGGTGCCCTTTGCCGGGCTGCTGCTGTCGATCGCGCTGTTCCCGCTGCTCGCATTGCGGTTCTGGCACCACCACTTCGGCAAGGTGACGGCGGCCTGGACCCTGGCCTTTTTCATCCCGTTCGCGGTCGTCTTCGGGCCCGCGGCCGCGAGCAGCGGCTTCGTGCATGCGCTCGTGGCCGAGTACATCCCGTTCATCGTGCTGCTGACCGCGTTGTTCACGGTCGCCGGCGGCATCTACGTCCGCGGCAACCTGCGCGGCAGCCCGGCGCTCAATGTCGGCATCCTGGCCATCGGTTCGGTGCTCGCGAGCCTGATGGGCACGACCGGCGCGTCGATGCTGCTGATCCGCCCGCTGATCCGCGCCAACGACAACCGCAAGCGCGTCGCGCACGTCGTGGTGTTCTTCATCTTCATCGTCTCCAACGTGGGCGGCTCGCTGACGCCGCTGGGCGACCCGCCGCTGTTCCTCGGTTTCCTGAAGGGCGTGGACTTCTTCTGGACCGCCAAGCACATCTTTCCGCAGACGCTGTTCGTGGTGGTGGCGCTGCTCGCGCTGTTCTACGCGATCGACAGCTACCTGTACCGCAATGAAGGGGTCTTGCGGCGCGACCCGACACCCGACACGCCGACCTTCGGCTTCGAAGGCCGGATCAACTTCGCGCTGCTCGCCGCCGTGATCGGCCTCGTGCTGCTCAGCGGCGTGTGGAAATCCGGCGTGGCGTTCTCGGTGGCCGGCGCCGACGTGACCTGGGCGGGCCTCGCGCGCGACATCGGCCTGATCGTCGTGCTGCTGGTTTCGGTTCGGGTGACGCCGAAAGAAGCGCATGCGCAGAACCAGTTCGGCTGGGGCCCGATGGCCGAGGTGGCCAAGCTGTTCGCCGGCATCTTCTTGACCATCATTCCGGTGATCGCGATGCTGCGCGCCGGCGTGGAGGGGCCGTTCGGCCCCATCGTGTCGGCGGTGACCGGTGCGGATGGCCAACCGATTCCGGCGATGTATTTCTGGGCGACCGGGCTGCTGTCGTCCTTTCTCGACAATGCGCCGACCTACCTCGTGTTTTTCAACACGGCGGGCGGCGATCCGCAGACACTGATGACCGTGCTGGCGCCCACGCTTGCGGCCGTGTCGGCGGGCGCCGTCTTCATGGGCGCGAACACCTACATCGGCAACGCACCCAACCTGATGGTCAAGGCGATCGCCGAAGACCGCGGTGTCGACATGCCGGGCTTTTTCGGCTACATGGCATGGTCGGGCGCCGTGCTGGTGCCGCTGTTCGTCGTGATGACGTTCATCTGGTTTCTTTGAAGGAGCTGCCGCATGAAACCCGCCGTCCTTGTCGCGCGCGCTGTTTTCCCCGAAGTCGTCGAGCGCCTGCGCGCCTACTTCGACGTGGAAGACAACCCGGATGACCGCATCTACCCGAAGGACGAGCTGATCCGGCGGCTGCACGGCAAGGTGGGCGCGTTCACGAGCGGCAGCGTGACCATCGACGGCGACGTGCTCGATGCGAACCCGCAGCTGCGGGCGGTATGCAACATGGCGGTGGGCTACAACAACTTCGACGTCGCCGCCTGCACTGCGCGCGGCGTGCTGTGCACCAACACGCCCGACGTGCTGACCGAGACGACGGCCGATTTCGGCTTCGCGCTGATGATGGCCGCCGCGCGGCGCATCGCCGAGTCGGAGCACTACCTGCGACGCGGCGAATGGTCGAAGTGGTTCTACGACATGTTCGTCGGCAGCGACATCCATGGCGCCACGCTCGGCATCCTCGGCATGGGCCGCATCGGCCAGGCGATCGCGCGCCGCGGCGCACACGGCTTCGACATGCGGGTGATCTACCACAACCGCTCGCGGCTGGACCCGGCGGTGGAGGCAGGCTGCAAGGCGAGCTACGTCAGCAAGGAGGAGTTGCTGCGCGAGTGCGATCACCTCGTCATCGTCGTGCCGTATTCGAGTTCGTCGCACCATGCGATCGGCGCGGCTGAGCTCGCGATGATGAAACACACTGCCACGCTGACGAACATCGCACGCGGCGGCATC
>DATKCI010000158.1:0-7395 GCA_035513255.1 Piscinibacter sp.
GCACCAGCGCGCTGGCCCTTGGTGGGTTGCTGCTCGATGCGCAGGAGCTGCTGGGCCGCCGCGTCGATGTCGTCACCGAAGCCAGCCTGCACCCGGCGTTGCGCGACCGCGTGCTGGCCGACGCGATCCCGCTGTGAATCCAGGTCCGGACACCGATCGCGTGCTGCTTGCGGACTTGCGCGGGCATGACCGCTCGCTGCCACAGCGAGAATTGAACCTAGAAACGGCAGTTGGACGCGCCCGAGTGGGCCGTGATGCGGTGCGCTGGCAAGGCGCGACGACGCTGCGGGCTCATGCCCGCGAGGAGGAGCAACGCCGCCAGCGTGCCGCATCAGGGCCCACGCGCCAGTCTGCGCGGGCATTTCGACAGGCTCAATGCGAACGGGAATGGGAGGTCCGCCCGCCGCGAATTCGCCGGCCCGAGGCCAGCCCCGTCCATCAAGCCGGAACCCCCTCCCGGAGCGGGCAGGGGGAGCGACACACCCTCACTGCGAAGCAGTGGAGCAGCGCCGCCCCAGGCGGCGCTACTCCACTGCTTTCACCATGTCCTCGACGACCTTCTTCGCGTCGCCGAACACCATCATCGTCTTGTCCATGTAGAACAACTCGTTGTCCAGGCCGGCATAACCGGCCGCCATCGAGCGCTTGTTGACGATGACGGTCTTGGCCTTGTAGGCCTCGAGGATCGGCATGCCGTAGATCGACGTGCCCTTTTGCAGTGCAGCGGGGTTCACGACGTCGTTGGCGCCGAGAACGATTGCCACATCGACCTGGCCGAATTCGCCGTTGATGTCTTCCATCTCGAACACCTGGTCGTACGGCACTTCGGCCTCGGCGAGCAGCACGTTCATGTGGCCCGGCATGCGCCCGGCCACCGGGTGGATCGCGTACTTGACCGTCACGCCCTTGTGCATGAGCTTCTCGGCCAGCTCCTTCACCGCGTGCTGCGCGCGCGCGACCGCCAGCCCGTAACCCGGCACGATCACCACCGTCTCGGCGTTGCCGAGGATGAACGCGGCGTCGTCGGCGCTGCCGCTCTTCACCGGGCGCTGCTCCTGTGTGCCCTGCACCACCGCGCCCTCGCCGCCGAAGCCGCCGAGGATCACGTTGAAGAACGAGCGGTTCATCGCCTTGCACATGATGTAGCTGAGGATCGCGCCGGAGCTGCCGACCAGGCTGCCGGCGATGATCAGCATCGAGTTGTTCAGCGAGAAGCCGATGCCCGCCGCGGCCCAGCCCGAGTAGCTGTTGAGCATCGACACGACCACCGGCATGTCGGCGCCGCCGATCGGGATGATGATCAGCACGCCCATCACGAAGCTCAGCACCAGCATCGCGAAAAATGCATCCCAGCGGCCGGTGAACATGAACACGAGGCCCAGCGCGATCGTCGTGAGGCCGAGCACCAGGTTCAGCACGTGCTGGCCCGGGAACACCACCGGCGCGCCTTTGAACAGGCGGAACTTGTAGGTGCCCGACAGCTTGCCGAAGGCGATCACCGACCCGCTGAAGGTGATCGCGCCGATGGCCGCACCGAGGAAGAGTTCGAGCCGGTTGCCGGTGGGGATGGGCTCGCCCCGCGCCGCGATGCCGAACGCATGCGGTTCCGCCACCGCGGCGATCGCGATGAACACCGCCGCCATGCCGATCATGCTGTGGAAGAAGGCCACCAGCTCGGGCATCTTGGTCATCTCGACCGTCTTCGCGCGCCAGGCCCCGTAGGCGCCGCCGGCCAGCAGGCCCAGCAGCACCCAGCCGAGACCCAACACATTGCCCTCGGCCAGCCGCACGATCAGCGCGCCGGTCGTGACCATCGCGATCGCCATGCCGATCATGCCGAAGAGGTTGCCGCGGATCGAGGTCGTCGGGTGCGACAGGCCCTTCAGCGCCTGGATGAAGCACACGCTCGCGACAAGGTACAGCAGCGTGACGAGGTTCAGGCTCATGCCGCGTCTCCCGACTGGGGCGGTGCCGCCGGCTTCTTGTCCTTCTTCCGGAACATCTCCAGCATGCGCCGGGTGACGAGGAAGCCGCCGAAGATGTTGACCGCGGCCAGCGCGACCGCAAGCACGCCCATGGACTTGCCGAGCGCCGTTTCGGTGAGCGCAGCGGCGAGCATCGCGCCGACGATGACGATCGCCGAGATCGCGTTCGTCACCGCCATCAGCGGCGTGTGCAGCGCGGGCGTCACGCCCCACACGACGTGGTAGCCGACGTAGATCGCCAGCACGAAGATGATCAGGTTGATGACGGTCGGACTGATGGCTTCCATCGCCGTTCTCCTCAGAGTTTTCGGATCTCTTTGATCGTGTTGCGCTCGTCGAGCAGCACGATGCGGGGCTTGTGGTCGCGGGCTTCGTCCTCGCTCATCGGCGCGTAAGTGCAGATGATCAGCAGGTCGCCGACGTGCGCCTTGCGCGCGGCCGCGCCGTTCAGCGAAATGACACCCGAGCCCGGCGGCGCGGGAATCGCGTAGGTCGAGAAGCGCTCGCCGTTGTTGATGTTGTAGAGCTCGATCTGCTCGAACTCGCGCATCCCGGCCGCCTCCAGCAGCGACGCGTCGATGCCGCAGGAGCCTTCGTAGTGCAGGTCGGCTTCGGTGACGGTCGCGCGGTGCAGCTTCGCGCGCAGCATGACCCGGGTCATTTGCGCTTCACCTCGCCGCCCTGCGTCATCAGGCAGGCGGCCACGATGTCGTCGTCCATCGGCACGTAGAAGTTGCCTTCCTTGTCGATGACAAGCTTCAGGAAGTCGAGCACGTTGCGCGCGTAAAGGGCTGACGCGTCGGCCGCCAGCAGCGCCGACAGGTTGGTCTCGCCGACGATCGTGACGCCATGCTTGAGGACCGTGCGGCCGGCCTCGGTCAGCGGGCAGTTGCCGCCGTTGGGCGCCGCCAGGTCGACGATCACCGACCCGGGCTTCATGGCCTTGACCATCTCTTCGGTGACCAGCACCGGCGCCGGGCGGCCGGGGATCAGTGCGGTCGTGATGACGATGTCGGCCGCCGCGACGCGCTTGGCGACCTCGACCTTCTGCCGGTCCAGCCAGCTCTGCGGCATCGGCTTCGCATAACCACCGACGCCCTCGGCGGCTTCCTTTTCCTCGGCAGTCTCGTACGGCACGTCGATGAATTTCGCGCCCAGCGACTCCACCTGCTCCTTCACGCTCGGGCGCACGTCGCTCGCCTCGATGACGGCGCCCAGCCGCTTGGCCGTGGCGATCGCCTGCAGCCCGGCCACGCCGACGCCGAGGATCACGACGCGCGCGGCCTTCACGGTGCCGGCCGCCGTCATCAGCATCGGGAAGAAGCGCTGATACTTGTCCGCCGCGATCATCACGGCCTTGTAGCCGGCAATGTTGGCCTGCGAGCTCAGCACGTCCATGCTCTGCGCGCGCGTCGTGCGCGGCGCGGCTTCGAGCGCAAAACTCGTCACGCCGGCGCCGGCCAGGCGGTGCAGGTTGTCACGGTCGAACGGATTGAGCATGCCCACGAGCGCCGCGTCGGTCTTCATCAGCTGCAGCTCGCTGTCCAGCGGCGAACGCACCTTCAGCACCAGGTCGCAGCCGAAGGCGCCGGTGGCGTCGGTGATCTCGGCGCCGACCGCGGCATAGGCCTCGTCGGTGACCGACGCGTTGACGCCGGCACCCGACTGGATGCGCAGGGTGTGCCCCTGCGCCTTCAGCTTCTTCGCCGTCTCGGGGGTGACCGCCACGCGCGTCTCCCCGGCCGCCGTCTCGAGCGGAACCCCTATCAACATGAAAGCCTCCTCGGGCGCTTTGGATTGCTATTGAAACCTGAGGCGATGACCGGGTCGGTCGCGCCGGCGACACCGCGGGTCGCAGGGTCGAAACCTGCGCAGCTTACACAAACTGGGACCGCCCCCCGTCCCGTGGGGCGGGGAAGTGGAGTGATCACCTTAGGATTGCGCCATGTCCGAGCGCTGGAAACCCAACGTCACCGTCGCCGCCGTCATCGAAGAAGGCGGGCGCTTCCTGCTGATCGAGGAGCACACGCCGGAGGGGCTGCGGCTGAACAACCCCGCCGGCCACCTCGATCCCGGCGAGTCGCCGCAGCAGGGCGTGGTGCGTGAAACGCTGGAAGAAACCGCCCGCGTGTTCATGCCGGACCGGCTGGTCGGCATCTACCTGGCGCGCTTCCGGCGGCCGGCGGTCGACCAGGACGTGACCTACCTGCGCTTCGCCTACGGCGGCACCGTCGGCGAAGCCGATCCGGCGCGAACGCTGGACGCCGGCATCGTGCGCACGCTGTGGATGACGCTGGACGAGGTGCGCGCGAGCCGCGAGCGGCACCGCAGCGCGCTGGTGCTGCGGTGCATCGAGGACTTCGCCGCCGGCAAGCGCTATCCGCTGGACGCGGTGTTCTGCGATCCGAGCATTCAGACGCCGGAGATCAAGTCGTAGCCCGGATGCAATCCGGGGTTCGGCGCATCGTTGACCGCCGCTCCCGGATTTCATCCGGGCTACGGTGACCTTCGCACGGTGCCAACGTTGCTAAGCTGGCCTGCATGCGGATCTCGGAGCTCGCGAAACGAACCGGCGTGTCGGCGCACCGGCTGCGGCGCTACGAGGCGCTCGGGCTGATCCTCGCCGAACGCACGGCATCGGGCTATCGCGAGTTCGCGGAGTACACCACCCGAGAGGTGGTTTTCATTTCGATGGGCCGCGACCTCGGTTTCTCGCTGAAGACGCTGGCCGACAGCCTGCCGCGCTACCGCGCCGGCACGCTGACCATCGACGAGATGATCCTGACGATGCGGCGGCGCATCGAAGAGGTCGACCAGGTGATCGCCGAACAGCGCGCGCTGCGGCAGCGCCTCGTGTCGCACATCGGCTGGTTCCAGCGGCGGCAGCGCGAACACGCGCGTGCCGTGAAGACGAAGGCGGCGTCCCGCTTCCCCGCTGCTCGAAAGGTTTTGCGATGACTGTGTCCGAAAGCCCGTCCCACTCTGACAACGTCCGCCGCGCGGTGCTCGCGATGCCGGTGGCGCGCGCGCTGGGCCTGGAATTCCTGCGCGTGGCGCCGGGGGATGTCGAGCTGCAGCTGCCGATCACCGACACCTTCAGCTTCCGCCCCGGGCAGCTGCAGGCGACCGCGATCTTCGCGGCGGCCGACTTCGCTGCCGTGGCCGCCGCCGCGACGCTGCTGGAGCCCGGCTGGGTCAACGCGACGATCGACGCCACGCTGAAGATCGTCGCGCCGGCACGCGGCACGCAATTGCGGGCGCGCGGCCGCGTCGTCGATGCCGGGAAACTGCTGACGGTCTGCGCCGCCGACGTCTTCGCAGTCGATGCAAACGACCGCGAAACGCTGTGCGCCACGCTGATCGGCACCGCCCGCAATGTCCCGCCGTCTTCGTAGCCCGGATGAAATCCGGGGCTGTGCGTTTCGCGAGGCGCTGCCCCGGATTTCATCCGGGCTACGGGCCCTCGCCGACCTCCATCAGTGGATAACGCCGATATGACGGCATGTCGGATCGCTTCCTAGAATGCGAGGATGTCGGTGAGCAAGAAGCAGCGGGTGGTCGTGGGTTTGTCGGGCGGAGTCGACTCCGCGGTGTCGGCGCACCTGCTGAAGCAGCAAGGCCACGAGGTCGTCGCGATCTTCATGAAGAACTGGGAAGAAGACGACGACGACGAATACTGCTCGTCGCGCCAGGACTTCCTCGACGCCGCCAGCGTGGCCGACGTGCTCGGCATCGAGATCGAGCACGTGAACTTCGCGGCCGACTACAAGGACCGCGTGTTCGCCGAATTCCTGCGCGAGTACCAGGCGGGCCGCACGCCGAACCCCGACGTGCTGTGCAACGCAGAGATCAAGTTCAAGGCCTTTCTCGACCACGCGATGCGCCTCGGCGCCGACCGCATCGCGACCGGCCACTATGCCCGCGTGCGCGAACGCGGCGGCCGGCATGAACTGCTGAAGGGTTTGGACCCGCTGAAGGACCAGAGCTACTTCCTGCACAGGCTGACGCAGGCGCAGCTCGGAAAGACGCTGTTCCCGGTCGGCGAGCTGCCGAAGACCGAGGTGCGCCGCATCGCCGAGCAGATCTGCCTGCCGAACGCGAAGAAGAAGGACTCCACCGGCATCTGCTTCATCGGCGAGCGGCCGTTCCGCGAATTCCTGAACCGCTATCTGGCGAACACGCCGGGCCCGGTGAAGGACGACCGCGGCCGCGTCATCGGCGAACACGTGGGCCTGAGCTTCTACACGCTGGGCCAGCGCAAGGGCATCGGCATCGGCGGCGTGAAAGAGAACAAGAACGCGAAGGGCGGCAGCGAGCACGCCCCGTGGTTCGTCGCGCGCAAGGACATGGCGGCCAACACCTTGTTCGTCGTGCAGGGCCACGACCATCCCTGGCTGCTGTCGCACACGCTGACGGCCGACGACGCGAGCTGGGTGGCCGATGCGGCGCCGCCGCCGGGCGCGCTCGCCGCGAAAACGCGCTACCGCCAGGCCGATGCGCCGTGCACGTTTGCCGGCACGGCCGACGGCACGTTCGAGCTGCGCTTCGACGAACCCCAATGGGCCGTCACGCCGGGCCAGTCGGCGGTGCTGTACGACGGGGAGGTGTGCCTGGGCGGCGGCGTCATCACGGCGTCGCGATGAGCCAAGCTCATCGGGGGAGGCCCAGGTTCATCGTCCAGTAGCTGTTGTAGGTGTTCGATGAGGTCCCCGGCACGCAGGCCACGCCGATCTCGGTGAAGGTCGGCTTCATGATGTTCGCGCAATGCCCGTCGCTGCCCATCCAGGCATCCATGACCTCATTGACGGTCGCCTGGCCGGCGGCGATGTTCTCGCCGACGCTGCTCCACGCATAACCGGTCTCGGTGATGCGGTCGCCGAGCGTGCGCCCGTCCTGGCTCGTGTGGGAGAAGTAGTTCAGCGTGGCCATGTCCTGCGAATGCGCGTCGGCGGCCTGCGCCAGGCGGTCGTCCCATGTGAGCGGCGCGGCCGGCCCGAAGCTGCCGGCGGTGCCGCAGCTGGCACCGGCGGCGCGCAGCTGGTTGACGCGCGCGACCACGCTGGCTTCGAAGTCGGCGAGGCCGCAGGTCGAGGTGGCGGACGGCGGGGTGGGCGTGGCAGAAGGCGCGGAAGGGGCGCCGTCGCCGCCACCACCGCAGGCGCTCAACACGCCGGTCATCCAGACGGCTGCCAGCCGCTTGTTTCGAGAAAGAGTCCATCGGTGCATGCGGTTCAGCCTATCAGCGGGCCCGCCGGCACGGGTAAAGAGACGTAAACAGGCCGGTGCGCCCGGCAAGCGTGAGCTGCGTCACGCCGGGCGCCCCGGCCGCTCAAGTGGCCCGGCACGTCGCCGATAGAGCACCCGATGGCACGGCACTGTCTCGCCGTGCGACTTCGGGATGTGCTTGCAT
>DATKCI010000159.1:0-21089 GCA_035513255.1 Piscinibacter sp.
CCGTCCATCACCGGCATCTGGCAGTCCATCAGCACGCCGTCGAACGGGCCGGACTCGACCAATCGTTCGAGCGCTTCCTGGCCGTTGGACGCGAGCACGACCTCCATGCCCGCACGATGCAGCAACTCGATGGCCAGCTCCTGGTTCAGCGGGTGGTCCTCGACGAGCAGGATGCGTGCGCCGGCGAGTCGCTCGCGGGCCGCGTCAGTCAGTTGCGCCTCGACGGCGGCCGGTGCCGGCGTGGCCCGCGAGCGCGCAGCCGTGCGGACGGAGGCGTCGTCTTCCGACGGTGGCCGGGCGGCGCCGCGGCCGAAGCGGGCGGTGAAGTGGAAGGTCGATCCCTGGCCGGGTTCGCTGTCGACCCACAGCCGGCCGCCCATTCGCTCGACCAACTGGCGGCTGATCACGAGGCCGAGCCCGGTTCCGCCAAAGCGCCGGGTGGTCGAGCTGTCGGCCTGGATGAAGGGCTGGAACAGGCGCGACAGCTCCTCCTTCGTCAGGCCGACGCCGGTGTCGCGCACGAAGGCATGCAGCTCGACGCCGTCGGCGTCCTGTGAAGCGAGATTCATGCCGATCGTCACCTCGCCGGCGTCCGTGAACTTGATTGCGTTGCTGCCCAGGTTGAGCAGCACCTGGCGCAGCCGCGTCGGGTCGCCGAGCAGCCGGCGCGGCAGGTCGGGGGCGGACACGAACTCCAGCGCGAGGCCCTTTTCGTCGGCCTTCAGCCCGAGCACGTCGGCGGTCTCGGCGACGACTGAATCGAGGTCAAAGTCGACATGCTCGAGTTCCAGGTAGCCGGCCTCGATCTTCGACACGTCGAGGATGTCGTCCAGGATCTGCAGCAGGTTGCGCGCCGCGGCGTGGGCCTTGGCGACGTAGTCGCGCTGGCGCGGCGGCAGGCCGTCCTCGATGGCGAGGTGCGTCATGCCGATGATCGCGTTCATCGGCGTTCGGAGCTCGTGCGACATGTTGGCGAGGAAGGTCGACTTCGTCCGGCTCGCCGCTTCGGCGGCTTCGCGCGCCTGCTGCATCGCGACCTCGGCCTGCTTGCGCGCCGTGATGTCGTGAATCACGGCACACCACTGGGGTTCGGCATCCCAGTCGAGCACGATCACGCTCACGTCGGCGTCGAAAGTGGTTCCGTCGAAGCGGGCGAAGCGCCACTCGAAGCTGTGTACGCGGCTGTCGCTGTGCGCGTCGATCATTGCTCGTGCGCGCTCGGTGCTGGCGCTGCCGTCGGGTTGCAGCGGCGGGGAGAAGTCCATGTACCAGGTGGCGCGCCCCAGCAGGCGCGCCGGGTCGTCGGTGCCGAACAGTCTCAGCGTGGCCGGGTTGCAGTGTGTGATGCCGCGTTGCAGGTCGAAGAAGAGATACCCACTGAGCGCATGTTCGAAGACGGCCGAGAAGCGCGACTCGGCTTCGCGGCGCGCCGAGACGTCCAGCCAGTAGCCGTTGTAGACCGTGCCGCCATCGGCGTCGTGCTGTGGCGTGCTGTGCGCCAGGATCCAGGCCATGCGGTCGTTGCGGCGCACGGAGAACTCGGTCGGCTCGGTGGGCGGCCGTTCCGGGGCGTCGGGCATCAGCCGCCACGGCAGCGTCGGCTCCTCTTCGAGGCGGTGCTGGTCGACGCCGAACAAGTCCCTCACGCCGCGGCCGAGGAAGGAAAAGCGGCCCCGTGTGCCGTCGGCCGGCTCGTGATAGCGGAACACCGTGAGCGGGAGCGCGTGCGCCATGTCCAGCAGGTCGCGGCGCGCCTGCAGCGCGATGTCCAGCAGCTGGAGCCGGCGCCAGCCGCCCCAGATCAGCAGCCCGCCGAGCAGCCAGACAGTCGCCGCGCCGGCGGCGAGACGCCAGACGATCGCGGTTTCGTCGTCCAGCGGGGTCAACACCCAGAGCGCGAAGGGGTGGTCTCGCAGCCGGGCCGACACGGCGAGGTGGCGCATGCCGCCGATCTCGGCGGCACGCACCATCACACCGCCGGCGTCCAGCGTGGACCATCGCCAGTCCAGCGCCTGCGGCAGGCGCTGGTACACGGCGTACCATCCTTCCTGAAGCGGCGCCTGTGCGTGCGGCATGCGGTGGAGCAGGATGTCGCTGCGGTTGGACATCACGATGACCCCGTTGGCATCGGCAACGTAGACCACGTTGCTCCCAATGTCGGCCAGGAGGCGGTCGAGCTTGTCCGAATCCTGCTTGATCACCGCCACGCCGAGCACTTCGCCGTCGCGCTCGACGCGGTGGGCGAAGTACATGCCGGGTACTCTGCTGCGGCGGCCGATCAGGAACTGCAACGACGATCCGTTTGCCGTCGCCTCGGTGAAATACTCCCGTTGGCGCAGGTTGCCGGCCGCGAAGGGCGGGGGCGCGGCCGGGTCGTTCGAACCGTACGCCACCGGAACGCCGTTCGTGTCGAGCAGCATCGCCAGCGACAGGCCGAAGTCGTGCACGACGTTGTCCAGGCTGCGGTTGACCTGCTGAACGCGCGCGTTGCCGAGATAGGCCTCGAGTTCGCGCGCTCGATCCGCCGGCGTCATCGTGGCCAGGTCGGGCAGCCGGGTGTTCGCGAGGAAGTCCTGCACGACGATCCGCCGCGACAGGTTCGTCGGGAGGGCCGCCAGGTGGCGAAACGTCAGGTCCAGCGTGTCCTTCGCCGCATCGGCGCGCAGCGCGGCCGTCGAAAGGCTGCGCTCGCGGTGGTCGCGCATGCGGTCGTGTACAAGCCACCAACCCATCGCGGCGACGAGCACGGCCCACAGCGCCGCGATCCGCCACAGCAGGAGTAGCCGTCGGCGACGGTCCGGCGCAGCCGCAAACCCGGATTTCATTGCTGCCTGACTCCCCCGAGCGATGCCGCCATCTCCCCGCTTGCGTCACTCCGGATCGTTGTACCAGAAAGGCGCGCGGCGGAATCCTCGTGTTTGCCTCTGTAGGCACGCACCAGAAAACACGGCCGCTGCGCAGCTGCGCAGCGGCCGTGAGCCGGGAGTCGCGGGGAATCAGGCCGGTACGGCGTTCGCGACGCTCGAGAAGTCGTCGATCTGGTCGAAGTTCATGTACTTGTAGATCGTGTCGCCATGCTGGTTGATGACGCCGACGTCGGTCATGTACTCCTGCTTGGTCGGGATCTTGCCCAGCCGCGAGCAGATCGCCGCCAGCTCAGCCGAGCCGAGGTACACGTTGGAGTTCTTGCCGAGGCGGTTCGGGAAGTTGCGGGTCGAGGTGGAGAACACCGTCGCGCCTTCCTTCACCTGCGCCTGGTTGCCCATGCACAGGCTGCAGCCGGGCATCTCCATGCGCGCGCCAGCGTTGCCCAGCACGCCGTAGTGGCCCTCGTCGCTGAGCTTGCGCGCGTCCATCTTGGTGGGAGGCGCGACCCACAGCTTGACGGGGATGTCGCGCTTGCCTTCGAGCAGCTTGGATGCGGCGCGGAAGTGGCCGATGTTGGTCATGCACGAGCCGATGAACACCTCGTCGATCTTGGCACCGGCGACTTCCGACAGCGTCTTCACGTCGTCCGGGTCGTTCGGGCAGGCGACGATGGGCTCGTGCACGTCGGCCAGGTCGATCTCGATGACCGCGGCGTAGTCGGCGTCGGCGTCACTCTTCAGCAACTGCGGGTTCGCGAGCCAGGCCTCCTGCGCGGCGATGCGGCGCTGAAGCGTGCGCGCGTCGGCGTAGCCGGTGGCGATCATCCACTTCATCAGCGTGATGTTGCTGGTGATGTACTCGATGATCGGCTCCTTGTTCAGATGCACCGTGCAGCCGGCGGCGGAGCGCTCGGCGGACGCATCCGACAGCTCGAACGCCTGCTCGACCTTCAGGTCCGGCAGCCCTTCGATTTCGAGGATGCGGCCCGAGAAGATGTTCTTCTTGCCCTTCTTCTCGACCGTCAGCAAGCCGGCCTTGATCGCGTACAGCGGGATCGCGTTGACGAGGTCGCGCAGCGTCACGCCCGGCTGCATCTTGCCCTTGAAGCGCACCAGCACACTCTCGGGCATGTCCAAGGGCATCACGCCGGTGGCGGCGGCGAAGGCGACGAGGCCGGAACCGGCCGGGAAGCTGATGCCGATCGGAAAGCGCGTGTGGCTGTCGCCGCCGGTGCCCACGGTGTCGGGCAGCAGGAAGCGGTTGAGCCAGCTGTGGATGACGCCGTCGCCGGGGCGCAGCGAGATGCCGCCGCGGGTGCTGATGAAGTCGGGCAGCTCATGGTGCATCTTCACGTCCACCGGCTTCGGATAGGCGGCGGTGTGGCAGAAGCTTTGCATCACGAGGTCGGCGCTGAAGCCGAGGCAGGCCAGGTCCTTCAGCTCGTCGCGCGTCATCGGGCCGGTGGTGTCCTGCGAGCCGACCGAGGTCATGCGCGGCTCGCAATAGGTGCCGGGGCGGACGCCTTCGCCCTCGGGCAGGCCGCAGGCGCGGCCGACCATCTTCTGCGCGAGCGAGAAGCCGCGCTTGGTGTCGGCCGGGTTCTGCGGCAGGCGGAACAGCGTGGAGGGCGGCAGGCCCAGCGCTTCACGCGCCTTGGCGGTCAGGCCGCGGCCGATGATCAGCGGGATGCGGCCGCCGGCGCGCACCTCGTCGAACAGCACGTCGCTCTTGACCTTGAACTCGGCGATCACCTGGCCGTTCTTCAGCGTCTGGCCGTCGTAGGGACGCAGCTCGACCACGTCGCCCATTTCCATCTTGCTCACGTCGAGCTCGATCGGGAGCGCGCCGGCGTCTTCCATCGTGTTGTAGAAGATCGGCGCGATCTTGTTGCCCAGGCAGACGCCGCCGAAGCGCTTGTTCGGCACGAAGGGGATGTCCTCGCCGGTGAACCACAGCACCGAGTTGGTGGCCGATTTGCGCGAGGAGCCGGTGCCGACCACGTCGCCGACATAGGCGACGAGGTGGCCGCGCGCGCGCAGCGATTCGATGAATCCGACCGGCCCGCGCTTGCCTTCTTCTTCCGGCGTGATGCCCGGGCGAGGGTTCTTCAGCATGGCGAGCGCATGCAGCGGGATGTCGGGGCGGCTCCAGGCGTCGGGCGCCGGCGACAGGTCGTCCGTGTTGGTTTCGCCGGTGACCTTGAAGATCGTCACCGTGAGGCTTTGCGGCACCTCGGGCCGGCTCGTGAACCACTCGGCGTCGGCCCAGCTCTGCAGCACGGCCTTCGCGTGGGCGTTGCCCCGGTCGGCCTTTTCCTTCACGTCGTGGAACTGGTCGAACATCAACAGCGTGTTCTTCAGCCCCGCGGCGGCGACGCCGGCGACCGCCGCGTCGTCGAGCAGGTCGATCAGCGGGTGGATGTTGTAGCCGCCGAGCATTGTGCCCAGCAGTTCGGTCGCTTTCTCGCGGCCGATCAATGCGCAGGTTTCGGTGCCATGCGCCACCGCGGCGAGGTACGACGCCTTGACCTTCGCCGCGTCGTCGACGCCGGCCGGCACGCGGTGCGTGATCAGGTCGACCAGAAAGGCTTCTTCGCCGGCCGGCGGCGCCTTCAGCAGGTCGATCAGTTCGCCGGTCTGCTTGGGCGACAGCGGCAGCGGCGGAATGCCGAGCGCGGCGCGTTCGGCGACATGTTGGCGGTAGGCTTGAAGCATCGTGGTCTTTCTTGGATGGGCGTGGGAGTGAAGGGCAGACTCAGCTCACCGTGGGCACGATGACCTTGAGTCCCTTGAAGTAGTCGCGAAAGAAGGTGGCGTCGCGCGTGATCAGCGCGTTGCACTGGAGCAGGGCATGGGCGCCGACGATGAAGTCCGGCACCGTGCGCTGCCGGCCGCCGCCGCGGCTGCGGTAGCGCCGCTGCATCTCGCCGGCGCGCAGTGCGGACTTCTGCTCGACGAGGCTGAAGCGGATGCCCATGTCCTCCAGCGCCTGCATCGCCTGGTCGCCATCGCGCAGCGAGCTGCAGATCTCGGCGACGACCACGTCGCAGACGACGACCGGGCCGCGGGCGAGCGCCTCGCGAAGCGCGGACTCGGCGGCGTCGGCATGCTCGGCGTCGCTGAGCAGTTCGACGATGACGGAGGAATCGACGGCAATCACGGTTTACTGGTCGACCGGGTCGCCGGGGGCGCGGCCGCGCAGGCTGCGCATGGCGTCGTCGACGGACTCGAAGCCGTCGAGCTTGAACTTGCCGCGCACGCGAGAGATCGCGTCGTCGACGTTCTTGCGCAGAATGATGCGGCTGCCGTCGAGCTCGACCTTCAGCAAGGTGCCTTTGGTGAGGCCGAGTGCGTCGCGAACGGCCTTGGGCAGCGTGATCTGGCCGCGTTCCGCCACGGTGGCTTCCATGGACTCTTCCGGAGTTGGTATGCATTGATTGTACATACCAGCGCCGGCATACTCAAGTGCGCATACCCCCAAAAGCGTCACACCGGCGAAAGCCGGTGTCCACTCGTGGCAGGGGACACCGGCTTTCGCCGGTGTGACGGGAAGGCGGGTGGGCCTAGCTCGCCGCGCGCTGCTGCACCTGCGTGCAGCTGTCGACCATTCGCTGCCCGATCTTGCTGTTCATCAGCATCGACTTGCTCGGAATCTGCAGCCACATCACGCCGGACCTCTTGTCTTCCAGGCGCACGGCGCCCGTCGTCGTTTCCTGCGGCACCATCGTGTAAGTCGCTTTCTTGAAGCCGACCTTGAAATGGCCGGGCTGGCCGGCGATGGCCTGCACGCTGACCCGTTGATCGAATTCGCACTGCGCATCGCCGGTCATCACACGCGCCGCAATTTCGAGCTGCGAAGGGCTGACAGGCTCGGGCGTCGCGGCAATGGCCTCCGTCTTCGCCTTGGGTTTGGCCTTCGCCTTGGCTTTGGCCTGGGAGGTCTTGGTCGGCTTCTTCCCTGCATCCTGGGCGAGTGCGCTCGGACAGGCGATGGAGAACAGCGCCGCGCACACGGTGGTCAGGGCGAACGAACGAATCATGAAAGGCTCCTCGATGGACTGGCCTCGGACGTGAGGCCATGATGGAGTGTTCGGCGGGTACGCCGCTTGCCTTGCAACAAACTGCGTAACAACTGCAGTCACTTCAGCATCGCCCATGCTCGCACCAAGACGGGGATCGCCGCGAATTCCCGCTCGAATCGCGTGAAGCAGATCACGGCTTTCCGGCGCGCCCCGCCTGTCTGGCCCGTTCGGCGTGGACGCCGCGCCATCCACATCGCCGCGCCGCTGACACACTTTTGATACATATTCCCCCGCGGCGTTCGACTGCCGTCACAAGGGTTTACGCGAGGTCAGGTTCGAAGAATGCCAGGCGCACCTCGGCCGGCAGCGGTTGTCGGGTGCGATGCGCGCGCTCCAGCACCTGCCAGAAGTAGCGGTAGCTGGCCCGGTCGTGCAAGACGTCGCGGTGGCGGATCGGTGCCCAGTCGGCCGATTGCGCGGCGGTGACGATCTCGACGGCGAGATCGACCTCGGCCGCGGTCGGCGCGAACGCCTCGACGATGGGTCGGATCTGGTTCGGGTGGATGCTCCACATGCGGGTATAGCCCAGCTCGCGGCACGCTTTTTCGGCCGCCTCGGCGATCGCCTGGCGGTCGTTCAACTCGGTGACGACGCTGTGCGAGGGTGTCTTGCCATGGGCGTGGCAGGCGGCGGCGATTTCGAGCTTGGCGCGCAGCACCAGCGGATGGCTGAACTGCCCGCGCACGCTCATGCCTTGCGCGGGGATCGCGCCGCGATGTGCGGAGACGAAATCCATCAAGCCGAAGGACAACGATTCGACCCGCGGATGCGCCGCGATCGCGTCGACGTCGCGCAGCGCGCCGTGGGTTTCGACCAAAAAATGCAGCGGCACCCGCTGTCCTTGGCCGTGAACGCGGATGACGTGGTCGATCGCGTCGGCGGCGCGTTGCACGTCGGCGAGGTGGCGGGGCTTGGGCACCATAAGGTAGGCCAGCCGCGAGCCCGCGCGCGAAATCAGCGTCTCGACTTCCTGCTCGAACGACGCATGGTCCACCGGGTGCACACGCGCGCCGACACGGCCGTGCCGATTGAGCGCCGACATCGCCAGCTCGGCGACGAGTTGGGCATGCTCCGCTTCACCGCCGATCGGTGCGCCGTCTTCGCAGTCCAGCGTCACGTCGAACACCGGTCCGAGCTCGGCCTGCAGCTCGAGGCTCTTGCGCATGCGCACCTCGACGCCGGCGTAGTGGTCGCACACGGGCAGCAGCACGGCGGCCTCGCCGGCATCGAGCAGCGCGTCGCGGGGGTGGATCCTGGGCGAAGTCATGGGTAAGGGCCCGTTCGGGAATTACTTGCACATTTGGCTCGCCGGTTTCGGGCGCGCTGCGGCGTTGCAAATGCTCGCGATACCTTCGGGTATCGCTGTGCTTTGCGCCTTGCATCGCATCCCGAAACCGGCGGCCAAATGCACAAGTTATTCCCGAACGGGCCTTAAGCGGAAATGAAAAAGCCGGCGCACATTGTGGGCCGGCTCGGTCGGGTCTGTCGGGTGATCAGAGCAAGTGCTTCACGCCTTCTTGCTCTTCCTGCAGCTCCTTCAGCGTGAAGTTGATGCGCTCCTGGCTGAACGCATCGATCTCCAGGCCTTCGACCAGCTTGTACTCGCCGCCGGCCGTGGTGACCGGGAAACCGAACATCACGTCCTTCGGAATGCCGTACTGTCCGTCCGACGCGATGCCCATCGTGACCCACTTGCCGTTCGTGCCGAGTGCCCAGTCGCGCATGTGATCGATGGCGGCATTGGCCGCGGACGCGGCCGACGACAGCCCGCGCGCCTCGATGATCGCCGCGCCGCGCTTGCCGACCGTGGGCAGGAACACATTCTTGTTCCACTCCTCGTCGTTGATCATCTGCTTGACGCTTTGGCCGTCGATCGTGGCGAAGCGGTAGTCGGCATACATCGTCGGCGAGTGGTTGCCCCACACGGCGAGTTTCTCGATGCTGGACACCGGTTTGCCGGTCTTTGCGGCGATCTGCGACAGCGCGCGGTTGTGGTCCAGGCGCAGCATCGCGGTGAAGTTGCGGCGCGGCAGGTCGGGCGCACTCTTCATCGCGATGTAGGCGTTGGTGTTGGCCGGGTTGCCGACGACCAGCACGCGCACGTCGCGGCTGGCGGCTTCGTTCAGCGCCTTGCCCTGGGCGGTGAAGATCTGCGCGTTGGCGGACAGCAGGTCCTTGCGCTCCATGCCCGGGCCGCGCGGACGAGCGCCGACCAGCAGCGCGTAGTCCGTCGCCTTGAAGGCGGTTTTCGGGGCGCTGTGCGCTTCCATGCCGGCGAGCAGCGGGAAGGCGCAGTCTTCGAGCTCCATCATCACGCCCTTCAGCGCCTTCTGGGCCTTCTCGTCGGGGATCTCCAGCAGTTGCAGGATGACCGGCTGGTCCTTGCCCAGCATCTCGCCGGAGGCGATTCGGAACAGCAGCGCATAACCGATCTGGCCAGCGGCGCCGGTGACGGCGACACGAACGGGTTTCTTGCTCATCGGGGGGCTCCGGAAGTGGTGAAGACGAGGAAACGAGGAGGGCAGGCGTGTGCCGCCGCAGTGAGCGGAAGTGTAGGCCACTCGTGTGTGAATGGAGGCCGAGTCTAAGGGTGAACCCGCGTCCGGTCAACGGTCTTATGTCTTACATAAGACATCAGTCAACTTTCGTGGACGCGGCCCCCGTCCTGTGCTGCAATCCCACGAATGGCCGCCTCCCTGCCCTCGTCAACGACCGCCGTCGCCAATGCCCGATTCACCGACGGGGACGCGCCGGCGTTCAGCCCGCTCTATCAGCAGATCAAGTCCCTGATCACGCGCAGCCTGGAGTCCGGCGAGTGGCGGCCCGGCGAAGCGATTCCGAGCGAAATGGAGCTGGCGGCGCGCTTCAAAGTCAGCCAGGGCACGGTGCGCAAGGCGATCGACGAACTGGCGACCGAAAACCTGCTCGTGCGCAGGCAAGGCAAGGGCACCTTTGTGGCGACGCACGCCGAACAGAAGGTGCAATTCCGCTTTCTGCGCCTCGCACCCGACGACGGCGAGGCCGACCGGGCCCAACGCCGTTTCATCGACTGCCGGCGCCTGCGGGCGCCGTCGGACGTGGCGCGCGGGCTCGAGATGAAGTCGGGCGACGCCGTCGTGCAGGTGCGCCGCGTGCTGTCGTTTCGCGGCTCGCCGGTCGTGCTCGATGACATCTGGCTGCCGGGACAGATGTTCAAGGGGCTGACGGCGGAGCGCCTCAGCGACTACCGCGGCCCGATGTATGGCCTGTTCGAAGCGGAATTCGGTGTGCGCATGATCCGCGCCGAGGAAAAGATCCGCGCCGTCGCTGCGGATGCGGCGTCCGCCGAACTGCTGGCGGTGGCCGTGGGCACGCCGCTTCTGAGCGTGGAGCGCCTGTCGCTCACCTACGGCGACAGGCCGGTGGAGCTGCGGCGCGGGCTCTATCACACGGCCGCCCACCACTACCGCAATGAGTTGAGTTGAGTCCCTGCAGCGACCCCCGGCCGGCGCTCCGAGTGGCGGTCCACGGTGCCCGCTGTTGCATTGCAATAAAATCAACAGGTTTCATCCGATTACAAGGTTGGGGTATGGCAGAAGCAACAAGAGTACGACCGGGAGCAATGCGCAAGATCGACGCATTCACCGCCTATCGGTATCCGCCGATGGCGATTGTCTCGATCCTCCATCGGGTGAGCGGCATGCTGATGTTCTTTCTGCTGCCGTTCATCGTCTGGCTGTTCGACGTGAGCCTGACCTCCGAGATTTCCTATGAGAGGTTCACCAGCATCTTCGTCGCCGGCGCCGGCTTCCTGCCCGGCTGGTTTTTCAAGCTGGTCGCGCTGGCGCTGATCTGGTCGTACCTGCACCACTTCATCGCCGGCGTGCGGCACCTGTGGATGGATGCCACGCACGCGGTCGGGCTCGAGTTCGGGCGCCAGTCGGCGCTGTTCACCCTCGTCGCCAGCGTGCTTCTTACGCTCGTGCTCGGCGCGAAGCTGTTCTTCTTCTGAGGCGGCTCATGGAAAAAAACTACGGTTCCAAACGGGTCGTCGTCGGCGCCCACTACGGCCTTCGCGACTGGCTGTCGCAGCGCATCACCGGCGTGCTGATGGCGCTGTTCACGGTCGCGCTGCTGCTGCAGTTCCTCTGGCCTTCGTATGCGAAGGACATCGACGGCGAGCGCATCACCGATGCCGCCGGCAAGTTCGTCGTCCTCACCGGCTACGACAAGTGGGCAGGCATCTTCTCGGCGCAGTGGATGAAACTGCTCACCCTCGTCGTCATCGTCTCGCTCGCGTACCACGCCTGGGTTGGCATGCGCGACGTGTGGATGGATTACGTGCAACCGGTCGGCGCCCGACTGATGTTGCAGGTCTTCACGATCGTGTGGCTCGTCGGCTGCACCGGTTGGGCGATCCAAGTACTGTGGAGATTGTGAACGTGGCCGCTTCCGTATCCAAACGCAAGTTCGATGTGGTGATCGTCGGGGCCGGCGGCTCCGGCATGCGCGCCTCGCTGCAACTCGCCCGCGCCGGCCTCAACGTGGCCGTGCTGTCCAAGGTGTTCCCGACCCGCTCGCACACGGTGGCCGCGCAAGGCGGCATCGGCGCCTCGCTCGGCAACATGAGCGAGGACAACTGGCACTACCACTTCTTCGACACCGTCAAGGGCTCCGACTGGCTCGGCGACCAGGACGCGATCGAGTTCATGTGCCGCGAGGCGCCCAAGGTCGTCTACGAGCTCGAGCACTTCGGCATGCCGTTCGACCGCAACCCGGACGGCACGATCTACCAGCGCCCGTTCGGCGGCCATACCGCGAACTACGGCGAGAAGCCGGTGCAGCGTGCCTGCGCCGCGGCCGACCGCACCGGCCACGCGATGCTGCACACGCTGTACCAGCAGAACGTGAAGGCGCGCACGCAGTTCTTCGTCGAGTGGATGGCGCTGGACCTGATCCGCGACGCCGAAGGCGACGTGCTCGGCGTGACCGCGCTGGAGATGGAAACCGGCGAGGTGCACATCCTCGAAGGCAAGACCGTGCTGCTGGCCACCGGCGGGGCGGGGCGCATCTTCGCCGCGTCGACCAACGCCTTCATCAACACCGGCGACGGCCTGGGCATGGCGGCGCGCGCCGGCATTCCGCTCGAGGACATGGAGTTCTGGCAGTTCCACCCGACCGGCGTGGCCGGCGCCGGCGTGCTGCTGACCGAAGGCTGCCGCGGCGAAGGCGCAATCCTGCGCAACGGCAACGGCGAGCGTTTCATGGAGCGCTACGCGCCCACCTTGAAGGACCTCGCGCCGCGCGACTTCGTCTCGCGCTGCATGGACCAGGAAATCAAGGAAGGGCGTGGCTGCGGTCCAAACAAGGACTACGTCGTGCTCGACATGACGCACCTCGGCGCCGAGACGATCATGAAGCGGCTGCCCAGCGTGTTCGAGATCGGGCACAACTTCGCCAACGTCGACATCACGAAAGAGCCGATCCCGGTCGTGCCGACGATCCATTACCAGATGGGTGGCATCCCGACCAACATCCACGGCCAGGTCGTCGTGCCCAAGGACGGCAACCCGAACGCGATCGTCAACGGGCTCTATGCCGTCGGCGAGTGCGCGTGTGTCAGCGTGCATGGCGCGAACCGCCTCGGCACGAATTCGCTGCTCGACCTGCTGGTATTCGGCCGCGCGGCCGGCAACCACATCGTCGAGACGGCGCTGAAGACGAAGAGCCACAAGGAACTGCCGGCGGATGCGGCCGACTACACGCTGTCCCGGCTTGCGCGCTACGAGGCCAGCACCGGCGGCGAATACGCGCAGGACGTGGCCAACGACATCCGCAAGACGATGCAGCAGCACGCCGGCGTGTTCCGCACACAGGCGATGCTCGACGAAGGCGTCACGCAGATCAAGGCGGTGGCCGAGCGGGTCAAGAGCATCCACCTGGCCGACAAGTCCAAGGTGTTCAACACCGCACGCGTCGAGGCGCTCGAAGTCGACAACCTGATCGAGGCGGCACTCGCGACGATGGTTTCGGCCGCGGCGCGCCGCGAAAGCCGCGGCGCGCATACCGTGAATGATTACGCCGACAGCCCGGAATTCCCGAACGGCCGCAACGACAAGGTGTGGATGAAGCACACACTTTGGTATCGCGACGGCAACCGCCTCGACTACAAGCCGGTGAACCTGAAGCCGCTGACGGTGGAATCCGTTCCGCCCAAGGTCCGCTCGTTCTGACCGCGACCCGACACGAGAAAGCCCCATGACAAAGCGCGTATTCCAGATCTACCGCTACGACCCCGACACCGACGCCAAGCCGCGCATGCAGACGCTCGAAGTCGAGCTCGACGGCAGCGAACGCATGCTGCTCGATGCGCTGATGAAGCTGAAGGCCGTCGATCCGACGCTGAGCTTCCGCCGTTCGTGCCGCGAAGGCGTCTGCGGCTCCGACGCGATGAACATCAACGGCAAGAACGCCCTCGCGTGCCTGTCCAATATGCGCACGCTGCCGGGTGTCATCGTGCTCAAGCCGCTGCCCGGCCTGCCGGTCATCCGCGACCTGATCGTCGACATGACGCAGTTCTTCAAGCAGTACCACTCGATCAAGCCCTATCTCGTCAACGACGAGCCGCCGCCCGACAAGGAGCGGCTGCAGTCGCCGGAGGAGCGCGACGAGCTGAACGGCCTGTACGAGTGCATCCTCTGTGCGAGCTGCTCGACGAGCTGCCCGAGCTTCTGGTGGAACCCCGACAAGTTCGTCGGCCCGGCCGGCTTGCTGCAGGCCTACCGCTTCATCGCCGACAGCCGCGACGAGGCCACCGGCGAACGGCTCGACAACCTCGAAGATCCGTACCGGCTGTTCCGCTGCCACACGATCATGAACTGCGTCGACGTCTGCCCGAAGGGCCTGAACCCGACCCGGGCGATCGGCAAGATCAAGGAACTGATGGTTCGCCGGGCCATCTGATCCGTTCAGACTGCCGCAAGCCTTGCCATGCACACTGTCATCGACGAACGGGCCCTGAGCAAGCTGCGCTGGCGCTGCCGGCGCGGGCTGCTCGAGAACGACCTGTTCATCGAGCGCTTTTTCGAACGGCACGCCGCGACACTGACCGGGGAGCAGGCGCAAGGCCTGGAAGCGCTGATGGCGCTGGCGGACAACGACCTGCTGGACTTGCTGCTGGCGCGCACGCAGCCCGAGGGAGAGCTGCTGCGCGACGACGTGGTGCAGGTGCTGGGCCTGATGCGTACGCCGCGATAGCGCGAACACCGTGAACAAAGCGAACAGAAATAGCAGTCCCAAGTTTTCAACCATCCAGAACTCGAGGAAACGACCATGATTCCGTCCGATGTGAAAGCCACCCTGTCGTTCTCCGATAGCAGCCCGAGCATGGAGCTGCCGATCTACAAGGGCTCCGTCGGCCCGGACGTGATCGACATCCGCAAGCTCTATGCGCAGACCGGCAAGTTCACCTACGACCCGGGATTTCTGTCGACCGCCGCCTGCGAGTCGAAGATCACCTACATCGACGGCGACAAGGGCGAGCTGCTGTACCGCGGCTATCCGATCGAGCAGCTGGCAGAGAACTGCGACTTCCTCGAGACCTGCTACCTGCTGCTGAAGGGCGAACTGCCCAATGCTGACCAGAAGCACGACTTCGACAAGCTCGTGACCAACCACACGATGGTCAACGAGCAGATGCAGTTCTTCCTGCGCGGCTTCCGCCGCGACGCTCACCCGATGGCGGTGATGACGGGGCTGGTCGGCGGTCTGTCGGCCTTCTATCACGACAGCACCGACATCACGAATCCGCAGCACCGCGAGATCTCGGCCATCCGCCTGATCGCGAAGATGCCCACGCTGGTGGCGATGGCCTACAAGTACGGCATCGGCCAGCCTTACATCTACCCGAAGAACGACCTGTCGTACTCGGCGAACTTCATGCGCATGATGTTCGCGACGCCGTGCGAGGAATACGTGCCGAACGACGTGCTGGTGCGTGCGATCGACCGCATCTTCATCCTGCACGCCGACCACGAGCAGAACGCGTCGACCTCCACGGTGCGCCTGTGCGGCTCATCCGGCACCAACCCGTTCGCCGCCATCGCGGCCGGCGTGGCCTGCCTGTGGGGTCCCGCGCACGGCGGCGCCAACGAAGCGGCGCTGAACATGCTCGAGGACGTGCAGCGCATGGGCGGCGTCGAGAAGGTCGGCGACTTCATCAAGCAGGTGAAGGACAAGAACTCCAACGTCAAGCTGATGGGCTTCGGCCACCGGGTCTACAAGAACTACGACCCCCGCGCCAAGCTGATGCGCGAGACCTGCCACGAGGTGCTCGGCGCGCTCGGCAAGAACAACGACCCGATCCTCAAGCTCGCGATGGAGCTCGAGAAGATCGCGCTGGAAGACGAATACTTCGTCGCGCGCAAGCTGTACCCGAACGTCGACTTCTATTCCGGCATCGTGCAGCGCGCGATCGGCATCCCGGTGTCGCTGTTCACCGCGATCTTCGCGCTCGCCCGCACCGTCGGCTGGATCGCGCAGCTCAACGAGATGATCGGCGACCCGGAATACAAGATCGGCCGTCCGCGGCAGCTCTACAACGGCGCGTCCAAGCGCGACGTGGCGCCGCTGTCGACGCGGGCCTGATCGTCGACGCCGGCACCGGCCGGCGCGTGACCTCGCCGCCGTCATCCCGACGAACGTCGGGATCCACCCGAGCGAGGCGCGCTGACCCTTTCCAGTGGATCCCGACGTTCGTCGGGATGACGGGCCTTGGGCTTTGTCGACAGCCATCGCGCGCAAACGCCTAAAATCGCAGGTTCACCGAACGCCAGAGCACCGACGATGGGCCGCACGCTGTACGACAAGATCTGGGACGAACATGTGGTCCACACGGAGGACGACGGCACGGCCGTGCTGTACATCGACCGTCACCTCGTCCACGAAGTCACCAGCCCGCAGGCCTTCGAAGGCCTTGACCTGACGGGCCGCAAGGTCTGGCGCCTCTCCGCCAACCTGGCGGTCAGCGACCACAACGTGCCGACCACCGACCGCTCGCACGGCATCGCCGATCCGGTGTCGCGCCTGCAGGTCGACACGCTGGACGCGAACTGCGACCGCTTCGGCATCACGCAGTTCAAGATGAACGACCGGCGCCAGGGCATCGTGCATGTGATCGGGCCGGAGCAGGGCGCCACGCTGCCGGGCATGACGGTCGTCTGCGGCGATTCGCACACGTCGACGCACGGCGCCTTCGGCGCGCTCGCGCACGGCATCGGCACCAGCGAGGTCGAGCATGTGCTGGCCACGCAGACGCTGTTGGCCAAGAAGGCGAAGAACATGCTGGTCCGCGTTGAAGGCCAGCTGGCTCGCGGTTGCGGCGCGAAGGACCTGGTGCTGGCGGTCATCGGCAAGATCGGCACTGCCGGCGGCACCGGCTACACGATCGAGTTCGCCGGCGCGGCGTTTCGTGCGCTCAGCATGGAAGGCCGCATGACGGTGTGCAACATGGCGATCGAGGCCGGCGCGCGCGCCGGCCTGATCGGCGTCGACGACACCACGCTCGCCTACGTGCAAGGGCGTCCGTTTACGCCCAAGGGCGTCGAGCTGGAGCAGGCGATGGCGTACTGGCGCACGCTGCGCTCCGATGCGGATGCGCTTTGGGATGCGGTCGTTGAACTCGACGCATCGACGATTCGCCCGCAGGTCACGTGGGGCACGTCGCCCGAGATGGTGCTGTCGATCGAGGACCGCGTGCCCGATCCCGACCGCGAGAAGGATCCGAACAAGCGCGGCGCGATGGAGCGCGCGCTGACCTACATGGCCCTGGAGCCGAACAAGCCGATCGCCGACATCCTGATCGACAAGGTGTTCATCGGTTCGTGTACGAACTCCCGCATCGAGGACATGCGCGAGGCGGCCGCGGTCGTGCGCCGGCTGGGCGGCAAGGTGGCCTCCAACGTCAAGCTCGCGATGGTCGTGCCCGGTTCGGGGCTGGTGAAGGAGCAGGCGGAGCGCGAGGGCCTGGACAAGGTGTTCACGGCGGCTGGCTTCGAATGGCGCGAGCCCGGCTGCTCGATGTGCCTGGCGATGAACGCCGACCGGCTGGAGCCGGGCGAGCGTTGCGCGTCCACGTCGAACCGCAACTTCGAGGGCCGGCAAGGGGCGGGCGGCCGCACGCACCTGGTCAGCCCCGCGATGGCGGCTGCGGCGGCCATCGAAGGGCATTTCGTCGACGTTCGGCGCCTCGCCTGAGAACCACGCTGGAAGGGGCACCCATGATCAAGAACCTCCGGAGCCTGCTGACGATCGCCGCCGCAGCCTTCGCGCTGTCCGCCTGCAACACGATGGACGGCCTGGGCAAGGACATCCAGAAGGCCGGCCAGTCCCTCGAGGACGCGGCGAACAAGAAGAAGTGACCATGCAGGCATTCCGCATTCACAAGGGGCTCGTGGCCCCGATGGACCGTGAGAACGTCGACACCGACGCGATCATTCCGAAGCAATTCCTGAAGTCGATCAAGAAGTCGGGCTTCGGGCCGAACCTGTTCGACGAGTGGCGCTACCTCGACCCCGGCTTCCCGGGGCAGGACCCTTCCACGCGCCGGCCCAACCCGGACTTCGTGCTGAACCAGGCGCGCTACCGGGGCGCTTCGGTGCTGATCGCGCGAAAGAACTTCGGCTGCGGCTCGTCGCGCGAGCACGCGCCTTGGGCGCTCGACCAATACGGCTTTCGCGCGCTGATCGCGCCGAGTTATGCCGACATCTTCTTCAACAACTGCTTCAAGAACGGCCTGCTGCCCATCGTGCTGCCGGAGCACGAGGTGGCGCGCTTGTTCGACGAGGTCGCGGCCTTCGTCGGCTACGAATTGACCATCGACCTGGAGCGCCAGGTGGTCGTGAAGCCCGACGGCACCGAACTGCCGTTCGACGTCCAGCCGTTCCGCAAGTACTGCCTGCTCAACGGCTTCGACGACATCGCGCTGACCCTTCGCCATGCGGACAAGATCCGCGCCTTCGAGGCCGAGCGGCTGCTGACGAAGCCGTGGCTCGCCCACCGGCTGTGACGTGTCCATCCAAAGGAACTGACTCGTGAAGATCGCCATCCTGCCCGGTGACGGCATCGGCACCGAAATCGTCGCCGAGGCGGTGAAGGTCTTGAAGGCGCTGGAGCTGCCGTTCGAATTCGAACAGGCGCTGGTCGGCGGTGCCGCCTACGAGGCGCACGGGCACCCGCTGCCCGACTCGACGCTGAAACTGGCCCAGGCTGCGGACGCGGTGCTCTTCGGCGCCGTCGGCGACTGGAAGTACGACAAGCTCGAACGAGCGCTGCGCCCCGAGCAGGCCATCCTGGGCTTGCGCAAACACCTGCAGCTGTTCGCGAACCTTCGCCCGGCGATCTGCTACGAGCAGCTCACTCATGCGTCCAGCCTGAAGCCGGAGCTGGTGGCGGGCCTGGACATCCTGATCATTCGCGAGCTGACCGGCGACATCTACTTCGGCCAGCCGCGCGGCCGCCGCACGTCGCCCGACGGCGCCTTCGCCGGCCAGCCGGAAGCCTTCGACACGATGCGCTACTCGCGCCCCGAGATCGAACGCATCGCGCACGTCGCCTTCCAGGCCGCACGCAAGCGCAGCAAGCGCGTCACCAGCGTCGACAAGGCCAACGTGCTCGAGACCTTCCAGTTCTGGAAGGACGTCGTGACCGACGTGCACGCGCAGTATCCCGACGTCGAGCTCGACCACATGTATGTCGACAACGCCGCGATGCAACTCGTGAAGGCGCCGAAGAAGTTCGACGTGCTCGTCACTGGCAACATGTTCGGCGACATCCTCTCCGACGAGGCGGCGATGCTGACCGGATCGATCGGCATGCTGCCGTCGGCCTCGCTGGATGCGAACAACAAGGGCCTCTACGAACCGAGCCACGGCAGCGCGCCGGACATCGCCGGCCAAGGCATCGCCAACCCGTTGGCTACAATCCTGTCCGCTGCCATGATGCTCCGCTACTCCCTGTCCCAACCCGAGGCTGCCGACCGGATCGAGTCGGCCGTCGAGCACGCGCTCGCCTCGGGGCTGCGCACCGCGGACATCTGGTCGGAAGGCACCACGCGCGTCGGCACCCGCGAGATGGGTGACGCGGTCGTGGCTGCCATCACGAAAACCATTACCAAGAGCTAGGAAGCTCCGGATCGTCTCGCCCCTACCTCTCCGGCGATTCGAGCCGGAGATGCGGAGAGGTTGCAGCAACTGTCTGGAAGGGCAATGAGATGAGACTCGTGGGATTGGTAGGCTGGCGCGGCATGGTCGGCTCCGTGCTGATGGACCGCATGCAGGCCGAGGGTGACTTCGCGCTGATCGAGCCGGTGTTTTTCAGCACCAGCGCGGTCGGCGGCAAGGCCCCGGCATTCGCGAAGAACGAAAGCACCCTGGGCGACGCCTACGACATCGACGCGCTGAAGCGCTGCGACATCGTCATCACCGCGCAGGGCGGCGACTACACGACCGAGGTCTACCCGAAACTGCGCGCGGCGGGCTGGACCGGACACTGGATCGATGCCGCTTCGACGCTGCGCATGAAGGAAGACGCGGTCATCGTGCTGGACCCCGTCAACATGCCGGTGATCAAGAACGCCTTGGCCAAGGGCGGACGCGCCTGGATCGGCGGCAACTGCACGGTGAGCTGCATGCTGATGGGTGTCGGTGCGCTGTACAAGGCCGGCCTCGTCGAGTGGATGAGCACGCAAACCTACCAGGCCGCGTCCGGTGGCGGGGCGCAGCACATGCGCGAGCTGCTGACGCAGTTCGGCACGCTGAACGCCGAGGTCCGCGACCTGCTCGCCGATCCCAAGAGCGCGATTCTCGAGATCGACCGCAAGCTCGTCGCGAAGCAGCGCGCGCTGGGCGAGAGCGAGACGGCGAACTTCGGCGTGCCGCTGGGTGGCAGCCTGATTCCGTGGATCGACAAGGACCTCGGCAACGGCGTCAGCCGCGAAGAGTGGAAGGGCGGCGCCGAGACCAACAAGATCCTCGGCCAGGGCGACGGCTTCGGCACGCCGGCCGTTCCGGTGGATGGCTTTTGCGTACGCGTCGGCGCGATGCGCTGCCACAGCCAGGCGCTGACTTTCAAGCTCAAGAAGGACGTGCCGCTGGCCGACATCGAGGCGATGATCGCCACCGACAACGACTGGGTGAAGGTCGTGCCGAACAACCGCGAGGCCACCATCACCGAGCTGACGCCGGTTGCCGTCACCGGCACGCTGACCATTCCGGTCGGTCGCTTGCGCAAGATGGCCATGGGGCCGGACTATCTGGGCGCGTTCACGATCGGCGACCAGCTCCTGTGGGGCGCCGCCGAACCGCTGCGGCGCATGCTGCGCATCCTGCTGGAAGGCTGAAATGGGTGGCGGACAATGGCTGACGCGTTGTCCGCCAGCGACAAAAGTGTGCGATCGCACACGCGGAAGCGCTGTGTGACATTGTCAGTAATTGCATTAGCTTGTCACCGTATCTGCTTGATGCTATTGTGTTTTCTGGGGTTTTCGCCGGGCATGCTCCTGCAGCGCACCAAAGATGGCGGCGAAAGCGGCAAATGCCGATGCGCATTTGCATGATCGAGTGTTGGGAGATGCCTTGAAACGAACCTCGCTGTACACCGGGCGATTCGCCTTGACCGGAGTGGCCGCGGCCGCTCTTTGGCTGACCGTGCCCGATGTGTGGGCCCTGGGCCTGGGGCGTCTTGCCGTGCAGTCGGCTTTGGGCGAGTCCTTGCGCGCCGAGATCGACGTGACCAGCCTCACGCCGGAGGAAGCCGCCAACCTGCGCGTGCGCGTGGCGCCGCCGGAAGCCTACCGCTCGGCCGGTGTCGACTACAACGCCGTGCTTCCGGGCACGACCGCCACGCTGCTGCGCCGGCCCGACGGGCAGCCCTATCTGCGGCTGACCAGCGACCGTGCGGTGCAGGAGCCGTTCGTCGACGTGATCCTCGAAATCTCGTGGACCTCGGGCCGGCTCGTTCGCGAATACACGCTGCTGTTCGACCCGCCGACACGCGCACAAGCCGCCGCGCCCGCACCGGCACCGGCGGCAGCGCCGGTGATCCCGCCGGCACCGCCGCCGGTGGCGGCAGCTCCCGCTCCGTCGCGTGCCGCCCCGCCTGCAGC
>DATKCI010000160.1:0-16018 GCA_035513255.1 Piscinibacter sp.
GTTCGGGGGAAAAGAAAGAGTCGAACGTATATAGATCAACGACTTACGAAATCTCTTTCTTGAGAGGCCCTTTGCTTTGGTGACTTTCATTTGGGCCAGCAAATGAAAGTTACCCGGCTGCCGGGCCGGGACCCGGCTTGCCACGCGAACAAATCAACTTACTCGGAAGCACCCCACCAGTGGACCCCGGCTTTCGCCGGGGTGACGGCGAGGGGTGGCGGCGCGGGGTGACGGCGATGGGTGACGGCGATGGGTGACGGCGATGGGCGACGGCGATGGGCGACGGCGCGGGGTGGCGGCGCGGGGTGGCGGCGCGGGGTGGCGGCGCGGGGTGGCGGCGCGGGGTGGCGGCGCGGGGTGAGGGCGAGGCCTCTCACCTGGGGCACGCTCCACCCCTGGAAGAGGCAAAGGCCACGACAGCGGCAGCCAATGGGCCGCTGTAAGTGCGACAACGCAGCGCAACTTCTGCAGGGTTCAGCGCCGGTCGAGGTCGGCCGGCGGCGGCGCCTTGGAGCGAAGGCCCAGGTGCAACGCGGCCTGCGCCATCAGCTGCGCCGACACCGGCGCGGTGACGAAGAGGAACAGCGTGATCAGCAGCTCGCGCAGCGCCCATTCGTCCTGCGCCCAGTGCCACAGCATGCTCGCCGCCAGCACGCCGCCCACCCCCAAGGTGCTGGCCTTGGTCGGTGCATGCAGCCGCATGAAGAAATCGGGAAAGCGCGCGAGGCCGATCGCGCCGACGAGCAGAAACAGGCCGCCCACCAGCAACATGAAGGCGACGGCGGCTTCGACGACGGGATGCACTTCGTTCACGGTCAGCTCCTATTCGATGACGTCGCCGCGGGCCAGGTAGCGCGCCAACGCCACCGTGCCTACGAAACCCAGCATCGCGATGATCAGCGCGGCCTCGAACAGCAGATCGCTGCCCAGCCGCAGCCCGAGCAGGATGACCAGCGCGACGGTGTTGATGTAGAGCGTGTCGATCGCGAGCACGCGGTCCGTCAGTTCGGGGCCGCGCACCACGCGCCAGCCGGTGATCAGGAACGCGAGCGTGACCGCGGCGAAGCAGATGTCCAGGGCCCAGGCGATCATCCGAAGATCTCCATCAGCGGCGCCTCGTAGCGCCTCTTGATTTCGGCCGCCATCGCGGCCGCGTCGTCGCAGTCGAGCGCATGCACGAGGATCTCGCGCTTCGCCTCGTCGATCACGCACGACACCGTGCCGGGCGTGGTGGTGATGATGGTCGCGAGCAACACCATGCCGGTCGGGTGGGTCAGGTCGAGCGGCACCGGCACCCAGGCCGGCCGGGGCTGCGAGCGCGGATTGAGCACGATCCAGGCGACCGTCAGGTTCGCGATGACGATGTCGTAGAGCACCACCAGCACGAGCCGGGTCGCCGCGCGCGCGCTGCGGATCCGCGCGCGGGGCCCGAGAAACGGCGCGACGAGGCGCGGCACGACGAGCCCGATCAGCGCCGCCGCGAGAAGATGCGGTAGTTCGAGCGAACCTTGCAGCAGCAGCCAGCACACCGCAATCGTCGCTGACAGCAGCGGCCGCCCGAACCAGCCGCGGGCCGGCTGCCGCAACTCACGCGGGGGTGAGCTCATCATTTGTCTCCGCTGCCGAACGGGCGCACCGGCGAGGCCGGCGCACCGCTGCCGAACACCGCCCTCGCGTAGGCCTCGCGGTCGGCGAGCTGCAGGCCGGCGGCGTCGGTGTAGCGCTTCAGCGGGCCGGCGAACACGGCCAGCACGATCACCGCGCCGAGCAGCGACAAGGTGGCGCCGATCAGCCGCGGGCTCGCGCCCGCCCTCGTCGCCGTGTCCTCGACGCGCACCGACCAGAACAGGATGCTGCCGGCCCGTGCGAGGCCGATCAGCGTGAGGAAGCCGATCGAAAGAACCACCGACCAGACCCACGGCCCGGCGGCGCTGCCGAAGGCGGCGTTGAGGATCATCAGCTTGCCGAGAAATCCGGGCAGCGGCGGCAGGCCGGCGACCGACGCAGCCGCCAGCAGCATCATCATTCCAAGCAATGCCGGCTGCGCGACCGGACCGGCAGGCTCGAGCCGGCCGCCGGCCTGGCCGCGCTGCGCACCCACCAGCTCGGCCAGCAGGAACAGCGCGGCAACGATCAGCGTGCTGTGCGCCATGTAGTACATCGCAGCGGACCAGCCTTGCGGGCTCAGCAGGCCGACGGCGGCGAGGATGGTGCCGACCGATGCGACATTGAGCCAGGCGACCAGCCGCGCGATCGTCGGCGCGGCCAGCGCGCCGAGCGCGCCCAGCACGCAGGTGGCCAGCGCCAGCGGCAGCAGCCAGCTCTCGACCATTTGCGCCGACGCGCCGGCGTTGTCGCCGAACACCACGCCGTGCACGCGCACGATCGCGTAGACACCCACCTTGGTCATCAGCGCGAACAGCGCGGCCACCGGGGCGCTCGCGGCCGCGTAGGTGCCGGGCAGCCACAGGTGCAGCGGCACCAGCGCCGCCTTGAAGCCGAACACCACCAGCAGCAACATGCCGCCGGCCTGGACCACCGCGGCATCGGGCGCCGGCACCTGCCCGATGCGCAGCGCAAGGTCCGCGAGGTTCAGCGTGCCGGTGAACGCGTAGATCAGCGCCACGCCGATCAGGAACAGCGCCGACGCCGCGAGGTTCAGCACCACGTACGGCACGCCGTAGCGAAAGCGGACGCGGCCATGGCCGTGCACCATCAGCGCGTAGGAGGCGATCAGCAGCACCTCGAAGAAGACGAACAGGTTGAACAGGTCGCCGGTGATGAAGGCGCCGGCGAGCCCCATCAGCTGGAACTGGAACAGCGCGTGGAAGTGGCGGCCCTGAGAGTCCCATCCACCGCCGGCGTAGACGAGCACCGGCAGCGCGACGAGCTGCACCAGCACCAGCATCAGCGCCGACAGCCGGTCGATCACCAGCACGATGCCGAACGGCGCCGGCCACTCGCCGACGCGGTACACACGCAGATCGCCTTCGGCGGCGCCCGTCGCGAGCAGCAGCGCGACCGCGAGGCCGATCGCCACCGACCCGACCGAAACGAGACGGGACCGGCTCAGCGCCCCCGAGCCGTGCGACGCGCCCGACCCGCCGTCGCCGATCACCAGCAAGGCCACCGCAGTGAACAGCGGCAACAACACCGGCAACACGGCAAGGTGTGTCTGCAGCCACGTCATCGCTGAGGTTCCTCGCCGTCCACGTGATCAGTCTCCGACTCGTGCCGGCTGCGCAGCGCCATCTCGATGACGAAGCCGGTGGTCGCGAAGCCGATGACGATGGCCGTCAGCACCAGCGCCTGCGGCAGCGGGTCGGACACCGCGGCGCCGTCGCGCAGGATCGGCGGCGCACCGACCGCAAGTCGGCCCATTGCGAAGATGAAGACGTTGACCGCATAGCCGATCAGCGTGAGTCCGATCACCACCGGGTAGCTGCGCGCGCGCAGCATCAGGTAGATGCCGCAGGCGGTGACCCAGCCGATGCCGGTGGCGACGATGAATTCGAGCGTCATGCGGTACCTTCCTCGCGCAGCGGCCGCTCCTTGCTCGCCGCACCGAGCACAGACAGCATCAACAGGGTGGCGGCGACAACGGTCACGTACACGCCGAGATCGAACAGCGCGGCGCTCGCGAGCGGCAGTTCGCCGAGCACTGGCACGCTCGGATGGCCGTGCGCGCTGGTGAGGAAGGGGCGACCGAAGAAGAACGCGCCGACACCCGTCAGGCCCGCAATGCCCAGCCCGGCGCCGAGCCAGCGCGCCAGGCGCGTCGCCGTGTCGCCGCCCATCAGCGCCTCGGTGTCGGACTGGCCGCGCGCCATGTACTGCAGCACCATCGCGACCGCGGTGACCAGGCCGGCGATGAAGCCGCCGCCCGGCAGGTTGTGGCCGCGCCAGAAAATGTAGGCCGACACCGCCAGCGCGAGCGGCAGCACCAGCCGCGCGGCGGTGCGCAGCATCAGTGGTGGATGGGCGAACGACCAGGCGCGTCCGCCGGGATCGGCGGTGGGCCGGCGCACGCGCCAGCCGTCGAGCAGCGCGAGCACGCCGACCGCCGCGATCGCGAGCACGGTGATCTCGCCGAACGTGTCGTAACCGCGGAAGTCGACGAGGATCACGTTGACCACGTTGCTGCCGCCGCCGGCCGGCACCGACTGATCGAGGAAGAACCACGAGATCGAATCGTGGTCGCGCGTCAGCACCAGCCAGGCGAGCCAGGCTACGCCGCCGCCGCCCGCGATCGCGAGGCCCGCGTCGCGCGCGCGGCGCCACGGCGTCGACTCGCGCGGCCCGGTCGCCGGCAGCAGCGCCAGGCCCATCAGCAGCAGCACGGTCGACGCGACCTCGACCGACAACTGCGTCAGCGCCAGGTCCGGCGCCGACAACGCCTCGAAGGTCAGCGCGGTCACGAGCCCGATCACGCCGGCGAGCACGACGGCGATGAAGCGCTGGCGGTGCAGCAGCACCAGCGCCCCGCCGGCGGCCAGCAGCAGCGCCCACAGCGCGATCGCGAGCGGCGTCGCCTCGAGGCCGGGCCGGTCCCCGGTCGACGGCGCCGCCTCCGGTCCGAAGAACGGCGCGGCGGCGGCGATGACGGCCGATCCCACCAGCAGCGCCGCATAGCGCTGCAGCGAGCCGGTCTGCAGCGCATCGGTGATGCGCCCGGCGTATCCGAACAGCCGGTCCATCGCATGCGTGAACAGCAGCCGCCCGGTCCAGCCGCGCGGGTGGTTCAGGTGCAGGTCGAACTTGTGCAGCAAGGCGCCGTACATCGCGATGCCGCCCACCAGCGCGACCGCACTCATCGCGAGCGGCACGTTGAAGCCGTGCCAGATCGCGAGGTGGTGGTCGGGCGGCGGTGCGCCGAGCACCGCGGTGGCCGCGATGTGCACGATGGGGCCGAAGGTCAGCGCCGGCAGCACGCCGACCACCACGCACACCGCCACGAGGACCGCGACCGGCGCCTTCATGAACAGCGGCGGTTCGTGCGGATGCGGGTTGGGCAGGTTCTTCGGTTCGCCGTTGAAGAACACGTCGTGGATGAAGCGCGTGGAGTAAGCCACCGAGCAGATTCCGGCGAAGGTGGCGACGGCCGGCACGATCCACCACACCGGCCCGCCGGCGCGCAGCGCCTCGTCGAAAAACATCTCCTTCGACAGGAAGCCGTTGGCCAGCGGCACCCCGGCCATCGACGCCGCGGCCACCATCGCGAGGGTCGCGGTCCACGGCATGTACTTCAGCAGGCCGGCGAGCTGGCGCATGTCGCGCGTGCCGGTCTCGTGGTCGATGATGCCGGCTGTCATGAACAGCGAAGCCTTGAATGTCGCGTGGTTGAGCAGGTGGAACACCGCGGCCACCGCCGACAGCGGCGAGTTCAGCCCGAGCAGGAACATGATCAGGCCGAGGTGGCTGATCGTCGAATAGGCGAGCAGCCCTTTCAGGTCGTGCTTGAAGACTGCGACGTAGGCGGCGAAGGCGAGCGTGGACAGGCCGACACCCGAAACCAGCATCTCGAACAGCGCGGTGTCGCCGAGCACGGGGTACAGGCGCGCGACGAGGAACACGCCGGCCTTCACCATCGTCGCCGAATGCAGGTAGGCCGACACCGGCGTCGGCGCTGCCATCGCCTCGGGCAGCCAGAAGTGGAACGGCAGCTGCGCGCTCTTCGTGAAGCAGCCGATCAGGATCAGCACGAGCGCGAGCGGGTAGCGCGGATCGCTGCGAACGAGTACGCCACGCGTGAACATCTCCGACAGCTCGTAGGTGCCGGCGATCTGACCAAGCAGCACGATGCCGGCGAGCATCGCGAGGCCGCCGCCGCCGGTGACCGCGAGCGCCATGCGGGCGCCGGCGCGCGCATCGGCGCGGTGGCCCCAGTAGCCGATCAGCAGGAACGACGACACGCTGGTCAGCTCCCAGAACACGACCAGCAGCAGCAGGTTGTCCGACAGCGCCACGCCGAGCATCGCCGCCATGAACAGCATCAGCTGGCCGAAGAACTTGCCGGCCGGGTCGTCGGGGCTCAGGTAGTACGCGGCATACAGCACGATCAATGCGCCGATGCCGGTGATCAGGATGGCGAACAGCAGCGCCAGGCCGTCCAGCCTCAGGCCGATGTTCAGGCCGATCTCCGGCACCCACGGCGTGTGCATCAACAGCACCTGGCCGTCGAAGACGGCCGGGGCCATCGAGAGCAGCAGGCCGAGCGCGGTGAGCGTGATGGCGCCGGCGATCCACGCCGACAGGCGGCGGCGGAACGCACTGTTGCGCCGCCCCGCGAGGTAGGCGAGCGCGACGCCAGGAATCAGGGGCAGGAGGACGACGGCGGCGAGCAGGTCGGTCATGGGCGGGGGCCATTGTAGGCAGGGTGCAGCGGACGATGACCCGCGACGCCCCGGCCGTCACCCCGGCGAAAGCCCACTGCTGTCCGGAACAATTCTGGGCACGCATGCAAGTCGTTGCTCCGCCGAGGTCACCGCTTCTGACGAACATGCACGGGCGGAGACCTTGAAAGGCCGCTGGCCCTCACCCCAACCCTCTCCCAGAGGGAGAGGGGGCAATTTCTTCCTCTCCCAGGGCCACGAAGGCAGGGGGCAATTTCTCCCTCTCCCTCTGGGAGAGGGTCGGGGTGAGGGCAGCGGCGCGACAAGCGGCAGCGACTGCCGGCCTCATCGCCCGGCTCCCGCCGGCATGCCGTCGCCGTGTTCGTCGGTGCCTATCCACGCGGCCAGCAGCACCAGCGAGGCGACAAGGTAAACCATGCCACCGGGCACCCACATGATCAGCCCGCCCAGTTGCTGGTCGTGCAGCGCGCTCCATCCCCACGCCGACGCAGTCGCCTCGTACACCGGGTACCAAGGTCGCGGCGAGAACGTCAGCAGTGCACCGAGCATCGAGGTGTGCACGGCGGTCGTGAACAGGTAGAGCACGGCCGCGCCGTGCCGGCCGCGCCCGCCGCCGCCCTGGAACAGCGCCCACCAGAACACCAGCGCCGCGAGGAAGAAGCTCACGTGCTGCACGTCGTGAACGCCCTGCTGGCGCACCGCAGCCTGGAACAGCGCCGGCGCATGCCAGGCCCATAGCACGACCGCGTGGACCCACCAGGCGGTGAGCGGCCGCGTGAGCATGTGCATCGCCGCCTGCAGGCCGAGGCGGCGCGCCAGCACGGCCGCGCCGGGTCGCCAGCGAGGCGGCAGGCCCCACACCAGCGCCGCGAGCGGCCGGCTCAGCACCAGCAGCGGCGCGGCCACCAGCATCATCACCTCGTGCTGCACCATGTGGGCCCAGAACAGCACCTCGCCCAATGCGTCCAGCGGCGACAGCACCGCCACCCCGATGGCCAGCCACCCGGCGACGAAACAGGCGGCCTGCCAGCGCCGGATACCCGCCCCGACGGCGGCCCGGCGCCACAGCACCATGGTGCCGCGCAACACCAGCGCGCCGCCGCCGGCCCACAGCAGCCACAGCCACGCCTGGCCGCTCCACGCCGCCCACGCGTTGTGCGGCGCGAAGCCGGAGACCTCGTGTGCCTGCGCGCACGCGCCGCCCAGCAGCAGCAGCAGGCCCAGCCACAGCGGCGCGACGCGCCGCGCGCTGCTGAAGTCGCCGCTCGACGGGCCGGTGCGCGGTACAGACCGGCGCCCTTGCAACTCCTTCTGCATCGTCTGCAAGTTGCCGCCGCCCGCGCGCACGATCCCGGCAGAGGCTGCGGTCATCCCCACTCCTTTCGTGACGCGCGATCGGCACCGGCAGCGGCAAACGCCGCCATGCGATGGGCGACAGCCCGCGCGCCGGTTCGTCCCGTTGGGCAAACGCCGTACCACAACGTTTCCTTTGATTGAGCGTCCCGGGTTAACCCTCATGGGCGTGATTCAGCCACTGGTCTAGTATCCGTACCAGTCAGACGCAAACAGACCCTCCTCCCCCATGGATTTCCTCGCCCGCATTCCCGGAGACCGCGGCCACATCGGCAAGCGCCCGGTCAAGGTTCAGATCAGCGACAAGCTCGCCTACATGATCCACTCCGGGCTGCTGCGCCCCGGCGACGACCTGCCATCCGAGCGCGAACTGGCGTCCACGCTCGGGGTTTCGCGCGAGACAGTGCGCGCCGCGATCGCCTCGCTGCAGGCGCGCCGCATGATCGAAGTGGCACAGGGCTCGCGCACCAAGGTGCTCGGCCCCGGGCCGTTCCCGCTGCACGAGTCGGTGAGCACGCTGCGCGACCTGAAGAACCGTTCGTTCGAGGAGGTCGCCGAGGCGCGCGCCGCGGTGGAGATGCAGGTCGTGTGGCTCGCGGCTCAGCGCATCAAGCCGCCGCAGATCACCCGGCTGGAGGCCCTGCTCGGCGAGCAGGAGACGATGCTCGACGATCCGGTGCGTTTCCAGATCTCGGACCAGGAGTTCCACGAGACGCTGTACCGCGCCTGCGGCAACGGACTGCTCGCCGACGTGGTGTTCGACTTCTACGGCTATGCGCTGGAACAGCGGCGCCGCGCCCTGCAGCGCAAGGGCGCCATCGCGCACAGCGTGCAGGACCACCGCGGCATCGTCGAGGCGCTGAAGACCGGCAAGCCGGAGGCCGCCGTTGCCGCGATGCAGCACCACCTGGAGCAGGTGCGTCGCACGACCCTGAAGGAGCTGAGCAACTAGGCTCGGCCCCTTTTTTTGCCCCAACTGGTACGGTTTATAGACCTGTTAGACAACACCCGGAGACATCGACATGCAACGCAAGACCTTCCTCACCGCCGCCCTCGCCGCCTTGCTCGCCACCACGACGGCGATCCAGGCGCAGACAACGAAACTGCGCCTCGCCCACGCAGGCCCCGACAGCTCCTCGCAGCACCTCGCGGCCCTCGAACTCGCGAAGCTCGTCAAGCAGAACACCGGCGGACGGCTCCAAGTGCAGGTCTATCCGGCGAGCCAGCTCGGCAACGACGCCACCGTGATCGGCGGCGTGCGCGGCGGCACGATCGACATGATGATGGCCGGCAGCGTGAACTTCGCCGGCCTCGTGCCGCGCATCGGCGCGCTCGACCTGCCCTTCCTGTTCCGCAGCCCCGAACACGCCTACAAGGTGCTCGACGGCGCCGTCGGACAGCAGATGATGAAGGAGCTGGAAGCGCACAACCTCAAGGGCCTGTCGTGGTTCGAGGTCGGCTTTCGCTGCATCACGACAAAGAACCGCACGGTGCGCACGCCCGACGACGTGCGCGGCCTGAAGATCCGCACCACGCCGAACCCGTCGCACATCCAGGCCTTTCGCCTGCTCGGCGCCAACCCGGTGCCGCTGCCGCTGGGCGAGCTGTACCAGGCACTGGAGACCGGCGCGGTCGACGCGCAGGAACACCCGATCTCGATCACCTACTCGGCCAAGTTCTACGAAGTGCAGAAGCACCTCACGATGAGCCGCCACGCCTACACCGCGATGCCGGTGGTGATGAACAAGGCGAAGTTCGATGCGTTGGCGCCGGACCTGCAGAAGGCGCTCGCCGATGCGGCGCAACATGCCGCGAACTTCCAGCGCGCGCTGAACGCGAAGGACGAGGCGAGCACCATCGCCGACCTGCGCGCCAAGGGCATGCAGGTGATCGAAACCTACGACGCCGCGCCGTTCCGCAAGCTGGTCGGCGACGAGACGCGGCGCGCCTTCGTCGACAAGAACGGCTCGCAGCTGCTGGCCGCGATCGACGAGACGAACTGACGAAGGCAGTGCTTCCATGACCACCGAACTCCTGTTGCTCGTGCAGAAATGCGCGCACACGTTCAGCATCTACGACCTCGCGAGCGGGTCGGCGCTGAAGCACATCGTGCTGCCCGACTTCCCGCACGAGTTCACCGTCGACCCGGACCGCCGCTTCGCCTACGTCGGCCTGTTCGGCATCGAGACCGCATGGACCCGCGGCGAAGACGGCGACCACCGCATCGCGGTGATCGACCTGCGGCGCCGCGAGCACGTGCGCACGCTCGACCTGTGGCCGTACCGTCGGCCACACGGCATGGCCTGCGACGGGCAGGGTCGGCTGTATGCGATGAGCGAAGCGCAGGACACGCTGCTCGTGTTCGACGACCCGCGGGAGCAGGACGTGCCGAACATGGCCGTGCCGTCCGGCGGCATCAAGACGCATCTCGTCACGCTGACCGGCGACGCCGAGTGGGCCTACGGGGTGCACCTGCTGTCGAACACGGTGACGAAGTTCCACCCGCGCAATCCCACCGTCGCGCCGCTGGCGGTGCTGCCCGGCCCGCGGCCCGAAGGCAACGCGTTGTCGCGCGACGAACGCACGCTCTTCGTCGCCAACCGGGGCGACGACACGCTGGTGGAGATCGACACCGCCACGATGGCGCTCGGCCGCCGCGTCAAGACGCGGCGTGACCCGAACCGCATCTACCGCCACGACGCGCCCGACGGCCGCGAGCTGCTGCTGCTCACCAACACCGGCGAGCGTTCGCTGTCGGTGTTCGATGCGGCCGCGCTGGCCGAAGTGACCTGCGTCGACCTGCCGGCCAACCCGACGGCGCTGTCCTTCCACCCGACGCGCCCGCGCGCCTTTGTCTCGTTCCAGGACGACCGCGTTCGGGTCCTGGACCTGGAGCGCTGGGTGTTCGAACGCGAATTCCAAACGCTGCGCGAACCCGATGCGTCGTTCGTGCTGACCGGGCATTCCCCGGAATGACGACCGAGAGGAGATCACCGCCATGAGCCTCACGCCCCGCGCCATCGTCGACAGCCACCACCACCTGTGGGACCTGCGCCGCGGCCGCTACCCGTGGCTGCAGGACGGCTACGACGCGTCGAGTTTCATCCTCGGCGCCTACGCCGAGCTGTGCCGCGACTTCGGACCCGCCGAGTACCGCGCCGCCTGCGCCGACGCGCCGGTGGTCGCCACGGTGCACGTGGAGGCCGAACGTGCACGCGATGAGGCGCTCGCCGAAACCGCGTGGCTGCACGAGCTGAACGCCTCGTACGGGATGCCCGACGCGGTCGTCGCCTACGTCGACCTCGCGGCGGCCGATGCCGGCGAGCGGCTGGCCGAGCAGGCCGCCTTCCGGCTCTTGCGCGGCATCCGCTGCAAGCCGCGCACCGGCCGCTCGCCGCACGACGACGTGCGCGGCCTGCCGGGTTCGATGCAGGACCCGCGCTGGCTCGACGGCTTGTCGCTGCTGGAGCAGCACGGGCTGTCGTGGGACCTGCGCGTGCCGTTCTGGCATCTCGACGACGCGGCGCAAGTCGCGCGCGCCTTCCCGCGGCTCGCGATCGTGCTGGAGCACGCGGGCCTGCCGTGGGACCGCTCGGCCCCCGGCCTGGCCGCGTGGCGGCACGGCATGGCGGCACTCGCGGCCTGCCCCAACGTGCACGTCAAGCTGTCGGAATTCGGCCTGCGCGACGCGCCCTGGCGCTTCGAAGACAACGCGCCGATCGTGCGCGAGACGGTGGCCTTCTTCGGTTGGCGGCGCTGCATGTTCGGCAGCAATTTCCCGGTCGCCTCGCTGCGCATCGACTACCCCGCCCTGGTGCAGGCGATGAGCGGCGCGCTGGCCCACCTGGAGCCGCTTGTGCGGCAGGCGATCTGGCACGACAACGCCGCGCACTTCTACCGCATCCCGACCCCACAACAAGCAGGAGACGAAACATGGTTCCAAAAGTCGCAATCCGCGCCATCGAATGGCTTCTCGTCGCTCTGCTCGGCGTGATGGTGGTGCTCGTGTTCGGCAACGTCGTGCTGCGCTACGGCTTCAACTCCGGCATCGTGATGTCGGAAGAGGTGTCGCGCTTCCTCTTCATGTGGCTCACGCTGCTCGGCGCGCTGGTCGCGATGCACGACGGGGCGCACCTGGGCATGGCGAGCGTGGTCGCGCGGCTGCCGTTGGCGGGCCGGCGCATCTGCCGATTCGTCGCCGACGGATTGACCCTGGCCTGCTGCGGGCTGCTCGCGCACGGCACCTGGAAGCAGGTGGTGCTCGCGATGGACGACCGCGCGCCGGTGACCGGCGTGCCGATGGGCGTGGTGTTCTCGGCGCTGCTCGTGTGCTCGGTCGGCATCTCGCTGATGCTCGTGCACTCGCTGTGGCGCCAGGCCAGCGGCGCGATGCCGGCCGCCGACGTGGTGCCGAGCGCGGTGCACGCGACCGAGTAGGAGCACAGCGATGACCATCACGATCTTCATCACCTCCCTGCTCGGCGGCATGACCCTGGGCATGCCGATCGCTTTCGCGCTGCTGCTGTGCGGCGTGGCGCTGATGATTCACCTCGGCAGCTTCGACACGCAGATCCTCGCGCAGAACCTGCTCGAAGGCACCAACAACTACCCGCTGATGGCGGTGCCCTTCTTCATGCTCGCCGGCGAGCTGATGAACGCCGGCGGGCTGTCCAAGCGCATCATCGCGATGGCCGAGGCGCTGGTGGGCCACGTGCGCGGCGGGCTCGGCTACGTGGCCATCCTCGCTGCGCTGGTGATGGCCAGCATCTCCGGCTCGGCGGTGGCCGACACGGCCGCGCTCGCCGCGGTGTTGATCCCGCTGATGCGCAACGCCGGCTACAGCGTGCCGCGCTCGGCCGGGCTGATCGCCGCGGGCGGCATCATCGCGCCGATCATCCCGCCATCGATCGGCTTCGTCGTCTTCGGCGTTGCCGCGCAAATCTCGATCACCAAGCTGTTCATGGCCGGCATCGTGCCCGGCGTGCTGATGGGCGCCGCGCTCGCGGCGACCTGGTGGCTGTGCGCGCGCCGCGAGGCGCCCGCCGTCGAGCGCCGCCGCTTCGACGCCGCGCAACTGCGCCGCACGCTGGTCGACGGTGTCTGGGCGCTGGTGCTGCCGGTGCTGATCATCGGCGGCATGAAGTTCGGCGTGTTCACGCCCACCGAGGCCGCCGTCGTCGCTGCGGTGTATTCGCTCGCCGTCGGCGTCTTCGTCTACCGCGAGCTGAAGCTGCCCGCCCTGCCCGCGCTGATGCTGTCCGCTGCCAAGACCTCCAGCGTCGTGATGTTCCTCGTCGCCTGCGCGCTGGTCTCGGCCTGGCTGATCACGATCGCCGACATCCCGACGCAGGTGGCCGAGCTGCTGCAGCCGTTCATGGACAACAAGGTGCTGCTGATGCTGGTGATGATGGCCCTGGTGGTCGCCATCGGCACCGCGCTCGACTTCATGCCGACGGTGCTGATCCTCACGCCGGTGCTGATGCCGGTGGTCAAGCAGGCCGGCATCGACCCGATCTATTTCGGCGTGCTGTTCATCATGAACAACGCGATCGGTCTGCTGACGCCGCCGGTGGGGACCGTGCTGAACGTGGTGGCCGGCGTGGCGCGCGAGGAGCTCGGCAGCGTCGTCAAGGGCGTGTGGCCCTTCCTCGCCGCACAGGCCGCGCTGATGCTGCTGTTCATTCTCTTCCCGTCGCTGGTGATGGTGCCGGCGCGCTGGTTCTACTGAAAGGAAACGACGTGTCCTCGAACCAACTGCCGGTGGTCGCGCTGGCCCTCGGCGACCCGGCCGGCATCGGGCCGGAACTGATCGCGAAGCTGACGGCGCGCGACGATCTGATGCGCCAGGCAAACGTTGTCGTGGTCGGCGATCCATGGCTGTGGGACGCCGGGCAGCGCGTGGCCGGCGTGCCGGTGCGCACGACCCCGGTCGACTCGTTCGCGGCGGTCCGCGCCCGCGGCACGACCTCGCTGCCGGCTTTCCTTGCGATGAACACCGTGCGTCCCGGCGACGTGAACATGGGCCAGGCCGAGGCGCCGGGCGGCGCTTCGGTTCTCTCGCTGCTCGACCGCTGCATGGACGCCGCCCTCGCGCGAGAGATCGACGCGATCTGCTTCGCGCCGCTGAACAAGCAGGCGATGAAGCTCGGCGGCCTGAAGCACGAAGACGAGCTGCACCACTTTGCCCAGCACCTCGGCGTCGCCGGCTACTTCTGCGAGTTCAACACCTTGCACGGGCTGTGGACCTCACGCATCTCGTCGCACGTGCCGCTGAAGGACGTGGCGAGGTACGTGGAAAAGTCGCGCATCGTCGATGCCACGACGCTGATCTATCGCTCGCTGCAGGCCAACGGCATCGCGCAGCCGCGTGTCGCGGTGGCGGGCTTGAACCCGCACAACGGCGACGGCGGTACCTGCGGCCGAGAGGAGATCGACGTCATCGCGCCGGCCGTGCGCGAACTCGCGGCGAGCGGCGTGCCGGTCAGCGGCCCCTTCCCCGCCGACACGATCTTCCTGAAGGCGCGCGACGGCGAACTCGACGCGATCGTGACCATGTACCACGACCAGGGCCAGATCGCGATCAAGCTGATGGGCTTCTCGCAGGGGGTCACCGTGCAGGGCGGCCTGCCGATCCCGATCACGACGCCGGCGCACGGCACCGCCTACGACATCGCCGGCCGCGGCACCGCGAACGTCGATGCCACGGCCAACGCCTTCGTCATCGCCTGCCGCATGGGAGCGGCGTACCGCAACCGGCAATCCCTCTTCGGTCAACCTCAGTGAGTCTCGCAAGATGAAGATCAAATCCGTCCGCGCCCGCGTCTTCGAGTGGAAAGGCAAGACCGTTCCGCCGCAAGGCAACTTCTGCTCCAACGCGATGGACCTGCTCCATTCGCCGCAGGAGACGATGAGCACCTTCCGCTTCCACGGCTGGACCGTCGTGGAGATCGAGACCGACGACGGCCACGTCGGCCTCGGCAACGTGGCGCTCGCGCCGCGCATCGCGAAGAACATCATCGACCAGTACCTCGCGCCGCTGGTGATCGGGCACGACCCGTGGGACTACGAGTACCTGTCGCAACGCATGTACCGCGCCACCCATGCCTGGGGGCGCAAGGGCGTCGGCATGGCGGCGATCTCGGGCGTGGACATCGCCATCTGGGACATCCTCGGCAAGTCGGTGGGCAAGCCGGTGTTCAAGCTGCTCGGCGGGCGCACGAAGGAGAAGATCCCCTGCTACTACTCCAAGCTCTACCGCACCGACCTGAAGGAGATGCAGGCCGAAGCGAAGCGCTTCCTCGACCAGGGCTTTCGCGCCTTCAAGATGCGCTTCGGCTACGGGCCGGCCCACGGCCAGCAGGGCGTGGCCGAGAACCTGAAGTCGGTCGAGGCGGTGCGCGAGGTGATCGGCTACGACAACGACCTGATGCTCGAGTGCTACATGGGCTGGAACCTCGAGTACGCCAAGCGCATGCTGCCCAAGCTCGAGAAGTTCGAGCCGCGCTGGCTCGAGGAGCCGGTGATCGCCGACGACCTCGACGGCTACGCCGAGCTGAACCGACTGACCAGCATACCGATCTCGGGCGGCGAGCACGAGTTCTCGCTCTACGGCTTCAAGCAGCTGCTCGACCGCAAGGCGGTGTCGGTGGTGCAGTACGACACCAACCGGGTCGGCGGCATCACGATGGCACACAAGATCAACGCGCTGTGCGAGGCCTACAGCGTGCCCGTGATCCCACACGCCGGACAGATGCACAACTACCACCTGACGATGAGCAGCGTGAACGCGCCGATCAGCGAGTACTTTCCCATGCACGACGTGGAGGTCGGCAACGAACTTTTCTACTACATCTTCGACGGCGAGCCGGTCGCGAACAACGGCTTCCTGCAGCTCGACGACGACAAGCCCGGGCTCGGCCTGAGCCTGAAGACCGAGTACCTCGACCAGTTCGCCATCATCGAGTGAGCCGCGCGATGAACCGACGATTCCAAGGCGTATTCCCGGTCGTGCCGACGACCTTCACCGAGAGCGGGGAGCTCGACCTCGCCAGCCAGAAGCGCTGCATCGACTTCATGATCGATGCCGGCTCGAACGGCGTCTGCATCCTCGCGAACTTCTCCGAGCAGTTCGTCCTGTCGGACGACGAACGCGAGCTGCTGACGCGAACGATCCTGGCGCACGTGGCGGGCCGCGTGCCGGTGATCGTGACCACCACGCACTTCAGCTCCAAGGTGTGCGCCGAGCGCTGCCGCCGCGCGCAGGACCAGGGCGCGGCGATGGTGATGGTGATGCCGCCCTACCACGGCGCGAC
>DATKCI010000161.1:0-2362 GCA_035513255.1 Piscinibacter sp.
CTGGGGGAGGGCTGGGGTGGGGGCGCGGCGTCGGTCGCTCTGGAAATCGGCCCCCATCCCGGCCTTCCCCCAGGGGGGGAAGGAGAGGACGGGTCGGCTTCGCCGTCGGTCAGGTAGACGGGCGTAACCACCGTCACGTCCGGCAGATGCGTACCGCCGTGGTACGGGTCGTTGAGCACGAACACGTCGCCGGCTTGCATGCGGCCGGCGTTCTCGGTGATCACCGTCTTGATCGACTCGCTCATCGAGCCGAGGTGCACCGGCATGTGCGGCGCGTTGGCGATCAAGTTGCCCTCGGCGTCGAACAGCGCGCAGGAGAAGTCCAGCCGCTCCTTGATGTTCACCGAATAGGCGGTGTTCTGCAGCTGCAGCCCCATCTGCTCGGCGATGTTCATGAAGAGGTTGTTGAACACCTCGAGCATCACCGGGTCGACGGTCGTGCCGATGGCCTTGCGCTCCTCACGCGCTGTCACGCGTTCGAGCACCAGGTGGTCGAGCTCCGTCACGCGCGCGCGCCAGCCGGGCTCGACGACGGTCGTCGCGTTCTTCTCGGCGATGATGGCCGGCCCGTCGATGAACTGGCCCGGTCGGGTGTGCTCGCGCACGATCAGCGAGGCGTCGTGCCAACGTCCGCCGCTGAACAGCCGCACCGTTTCGGCCACCGGCGCGCTGCACGACTCGACTGCCGGGTGGCGCGGCTCGGCCGGCGCGTCGCCCGCACCCACCGCCTCGACCGACACCGCTTCGACGATCAGGCGGCGCTCGTGCATCAGGAAGGCGAAGCGCTGGCGGTAGGCCGTCTCGAAGGCACTGCGGATGTCCTCGGCCGTTCCGAACGGCACGACCAGCGCGGAGTCGGTGCCTTCGTAGCGCACATGCGCGCGGCGGTGCAGGCGCACCTGCCCGCCGCTGACGCCTTGGCGCTTCAGTTCGCCTTCCGCTTCCGCCGCGAGGCTGTCGAGCCGCGCAGTGACCTCCTTCAACGAGCCGGCGAGCGGCTGCTCGATCGCCGCCTCGCGCATCACGCTCTGGTCGGCCAGGCCCATGCCGTAGGCTGACAGCACGCCGGCCAGCGGATGCGCAAACACGCGGTTCATGCCGAGCGCATCGGCCACGCGGCAGGCGTGCTGGCCGCCGGCGCCGCCGAAACACTGCAGCGTGTAGCGGGTCACGTCGTAGCCGCGCGCGACCGAGATCTTCTTGATCGCATTGGCCATCGCGCCGACAGCGATGTCGATGAAGCCCTCGGCCACTTCCTCCGGCGTGCGCTTGCTGCCGGTGGCGCGCTCGATCTGCTCGGCCATCGCGCTGAAGCGCTGCACGACGACGTCGCGGTCCAGCGATTCGTTCGCGTGCGGCCCGAAGACCCTCGGAAAGTGGTCGGGCTGGATCTTGCCGACCATCACGTTCGCATCGGTCACCGCCAGCGGCCCGCCGCGCCGATAGCAGGCCGGCCCCGGGTTCGCGCCGGCACTTTCCGGCCCGGCGCGAAAACGGGCGCCGTCGAAGCTCAGGATCGACCCGCCGCCGGCCGCCACCGTGTGGATGCTCATCATCGGCGCGCGCATGCGCACACCCGCCACCTGCGTTTCGAACGCACGCTCGAACTCGCCGGCAAAGTGGCTGACGTCGGTGGACGTGCCGCCCATGTCGAAGCCGATCACGCGGTCGAAATCGGCCAGCTCCGCGGTGCGCACCATGCCGACGATGCCGCCGGCCGGCCCGGAGAGGATCGCGTCCTTGCCCTGGAAGGCATGCGCGTCGGTCAGGCCGCCGGAAGACTGCATGAAAAAGATGCGCACACCCGGCATCTCGCCGGCCACCTGCTCGACGTAGCGGCGCAGGATGGGCGACAGGTAGGCGTCGACCACCGTCGTGTCGCCGCGGCTCACGAATTTCATCAGCGGGCTCACTTCGTGCGACACGCTGATTTGCGGGAAACCGACCTCCACGGCGATGCGCTTGGCCGCCCGTTCGTGCCCGGTGAAGCGGTAGCCGTGCATGAAGACGATGGCCACGCTGCGCAGCCCCGCATCGAACGCGGCCTGCAGCTCGTGGTGAAGCTGTACTTCGTCGAGCGGCTGAACCAGCGTGCCGTCGGCGGACACACGCTCCTGCGCCTCGATCACCCGTGCATACAGCAACTCGGGCAGCACGATGTGGCGGTCGAAGAGGCGCGGGCGGTCCTGGTAGGCGATGCGCAGCGCGTCGCGAAAGCCGCGCGTGGTCACGAGCAGCGTCGGTTCGCCCTTGCGCTCGAGCAGCGCGTTGGTCGCAACTGTGGTGCCCATCTTCACGCACTCGACGAGTTCCGGCGTGATCGGCTCGCCCACCTTCAGCCCGAGCAAGTGGCGAATGCCGG
>DATKCI010000162.1:0-7978 GCA_035513255.1 Piscinibacter sp.
CCGCTGGGCCGACGTCGCGTCGTCAACGGTGAAAGTGCATGGTGTTGCATTCCAGGCCCTTTGCTTTGGTGACTTTCATTTGGGCCAGCAAATGAAAGTTACCCGCCCGCCGGGGCGGGACCCGGCTTGCAACACGAACAATACAACCTGCTCGGAAGCAACCCACCCGTGGACCCCGGCTTTCGCCGGGGTGACGGTGCTACTGCGGGGTGACAGCAGGTTGTCGCCAGCGTCAGTACGTCGTGGCCGGCGCGCCCGCGCGCCGCCGCCGTTTGCTCGGCTCGGGCTTCAGCAGGCTGCGCACACGCGGCTTCTTCGCCGCGGCTTGCAACTCGGCGATGCTCGGCGCCTGGAGTTCGGACTCCGACACCGCTTCGGTCTCGCTCGGCTTGTAGCTTTGCTCGTCGGCGGTGTAGCGCGGCGGCCAGTTTTTCAGCGTCGATCGGCGCAGCAGCGCCATGCCGCCGGCGGCGCTGAACGTGCGCTCGAGCACGTGCGTGACGAGATGACGGTTCACCTTTTCGGTGATGACGAGCGTCGAGCAGCGTGTGCCGTAGGCCATGTCGGGTGTGCGAATGAATGCGGCCGACAAGCGCCGTTCCCAGTCCAGCGGCACGCCGGTCTCCGGCAGCGCCTCGTCGGGCGCTTCGCTGCGGTCGGCGAGCGCGTCGAACAGCTGCATCGCCATCGCGTCGACCGACTCCACCGAATCGAGCGCCTCGGCCACTCGCGACTTCAACGCCTTCACCTTGGGCCATGGCGTGTCGAGCCCGGCATTCGACAGGCCGTGCACCCCGCGCTCGAGCCGCAGCGGATGCTCGCCGTTGTTCGTCGCCCAGAAACATTCGCCGCGGCGGAAGTCGAAGGCGATCAGGTTGAATCCGTTGTAGCCCGACAGTGCCGAGCGCATCCAGAAGCGGTCGGTGCGGTCGCGCGCGGACAGCCATTCCGGCACGATGCGCCCGCGCGACGGCGCACCGGCCTCCGTGCGCTGCGGGTCGCGCACGTTCGTCACCAGCGCCAGGCGGCCTTCGGCGGTCAGGCCCATCCAGGTGCCGCCGGCCTCGAGGTCGCGGCCGCTGAGGATCGCCGGTCCGCCGGACTCCGGCGTCCACCAGGCGAGCCGGGCAGTGGGCCGCTTGAAGAACTCGTCCCGGTTGGCGGCGATGACCAGCGGGAAGCGCCGGTTCTGGTCGATGGCGAGCGTTACAAGGCACATGGGATGAACACTTCGGTGTGGCGGGAACCGTCGATGAACGCGGCGAGCGCTTGTGCTTCGTGCTCGATCTCGGCTTCGATCTCCGGCGTGATGCCGCCCGGGTGCGCGTCGAACGAATAGATTTCCATCCAGGTTTGCGTGCCGTTGTGTTCATCGGGACGGCGCAGCAAACGCGCCGTCAGGCCGCGGTGCCGTGACCGCAGGCGGGCTTGGCATTCGCCCACCGTCCGCAGCGCGCTACTCGCACCGACTGCCTTGATTCGATAGTAGATGAACAGCTCTCGCATCGGACCGCCGGCGGTGTGAACTGTTTCCCGCCGGGAGCGAATTCAGGCGGGCTGATCCGCCTCGGTGGGCACCGGGTAGGGCAGTTCGCGGCGGTGCAACAAAGCGCCGTCGGGCGTGCCCAGGTGAATGCTGCCACCGGCCAGCGCAGCGAGCTTGAGTTCGACGAGCGCGCTCGAACCTGCGCCATCGGGTCGGGGCGCGGCGTTCGCGACGAGCCCGGCCGGCTGCCCGGGGTCGCTGCTGTGGAACACCTCCTGACCAGGTGCCGCGGCGGCATCGGCGTCGAAAAGGAACATGCGCCGCTTCACCGTTCCCCGGTAGTGCGACCGCGCGACCACTTCCTGCCCGGGGTAGCAGCCCTTCTGAAAGTTCACACCGCCGATCAGTTCGAAATTCAGCATCTGCGGCACGAACTGCTCGACGGTCGGGGCCTCGATGACGGGCACGCCGCTTTGGATGTCGAGCCAGCGCCATGCGTCGAGCGTGATCGCCGGCCACGTGCCCGGGCCCTGGTTCGCGGCGAGCAGCGCGCGCGGCGTGCCGGCCGCATCGGGCAGGCGCAGCAGCCAGCCGCCGTCGAGTTCGCGCAGCTGCCATGCGGGCATGTCGCCGGCCGCGTTGACTGCCGCCGCGCCGGCCAGCCCGACCAGCGGCACTTCGGCGCTCGCATCGGAGAGCTTGCACTGCGCGCGCAGCACGAACATCGAAAGCCGCTTCAAGGTGGCCGGCAACACGCTGGCGTGGCAGGCGAGCAGGATGTCGTCAGGCGCCGCCTTCCACACGAGGAAACTCGCCAGCATGCGGCCCTTGGCCGAGCAGTACCCCGCGAGGCGGGCTTGCGACGCGCCGAGCTGCACGACGTCGTTGGTCAGCTGCCCTTGCAGGAACGTGGCCGCATCGGCGCCGCGGGCACGTATGACGCCCCAGTGGCTCAAAGGGACCGCACCGCTGACGGAGGTAGTCATGTTCATGCGGCGATTATCATTCCCGCCCGACTTTCCTTGCCCCGCCTGGGGTCGCCGATGAAGCTGTGGCGTGTTCTCTTGAGCGTCGTCGTGCTGGCCGCCGCTGCGGTGGCCGGCGCGGCGATGTGGTGGCTGAACCGGCCGCTGCCGCTGGCCGCCGATGCGGTCGAAGTGGCGGTGGAAGCCGGCAGCACGCCGCGTGCGATCGCGCAGGCTTGGGTGGACGCCGGCGTGCAGACGTCGCCTCGCCTGCTGTTCGAGTGGTTCCGCTGGTCCGGGCAGGCGCGCAAGATCCGCGCCGGCAGCTACGAGATCGTTCGCGGCACTTCGCCGACCGTCCTGCTCAACAAGATGGTGCGCGGCGACGTGACGATGGCCACCGTGCGCCTGATCGAAGGATGGACCTTCAAGCAGGTCCGCGCGGAGCTCGCACAGGCCGACAGCCTCAAGCCCACCACCGCGGCGATGAGCGACGCAGAAATCATGGCGGCGCTCGGCGCACCCGGCGTGCCGGCCGAAGGGCGCTTCTATCCCGACACCTACGCCTACAGCAAAGGCAGCAGCGACCTTGCGGTGCTCGAGCGCGCCCACCGCATGATGACGAAGCGCCTAGAAGCGGCCTGGGCCGAGCGCGCTTCCGACACGCCGCTGAAGACGATGGACGAGACGCTGATCCTTGCGTCGATCGTGGAGAAGGAAACCGGCTTGCCGGCCGATCGCGGCAAGGTGGCCGGCGTGTTCGTCAACCGCTTGCGCATCGGCATGGCCTTGCAGACCGATCCGACGGTGATCTACGGCCTGGGCGATCGTTTCGACGGCAACCTGCGAAAGCGCGACCTGCTGGCCGACGGCCCGTACAACACCTACACCCGCGCCGGCCTGCCGCCGACGCCGATCTCGATGCCCGGCAAGGCCTCGCTGCTGGCCGCGGTGCGGCCCGATCCGACGAAGGCGCTGTATTTCGTGTCCCGCGGCGACGGCAGCAGTCAGTTCAGCGACAACCTCGGTGCCCACAATCGGGCGGTCGACCAGTACCAGCGCAACCGATGAATCCACCCGCCCGCTTCATCACGTTCGAAGGCATCGACGGGGCCGGGAAGTCGACGCACATCGACGCCGTCGCATCGCAGCTTCGCAGCGCCGGCGCGCAAGTGCTGTGCACACGCGAGCCCGGCGGCACCGAGCTGGCCGAGAAGCTGCGCGAGCTGATCCTGCACGCTCCGATGGATGCGCTGACCGAGGCGCTGCTGGTCTTCGCTGCCCGCCGCGACCACCTGCAGCAGGTCATCGCGCCGGCGCTGGCGCGCGGCGAGACGGTGCTCTGCGACCGCTTCACCGACGCGACCTTCGCCTACCAAGGCGGCGGGCGCGGCTTCGACGTGGCCGTGCTGGCCCAGCTCGAGCAGTGGGTGCACGGCGAACTGCAGCCCGATCTGACGATCTGGTTCGACCTGCCGGCCGAGACGGCCGCGGCGCGGCGCGAGGCTGCGCGCACGCCCGACCGCTTCGAACGCGAGGACGCCGGGTTCTTCGAGCGTGTGCGCAGCGGTTACCAGGCGCGGGCGCAGGCGGCGCCGCATCGCATCGTGCGCATCGACGCCGCGCTGCCGCGCGACGCCGTGTGGCGCCAGATCGCCGGCGCGCTGGAGTCCCGCCAGTGGTAGGGCCCGACGGTGCGCTGCCGCTGCCGTGGCTCGAAGCGCCGCTGCGGCAGGCGCTCGCCACGCAGCGGGCCCACGCGCTGCTGATCCACGGACCGCAAGGCGTCGGGCAGTTCGAGCTGGCGCTGACGCTGGCCCAGGCCTGGCTCTGCGAAAGCGCCACCGCTGCCCGGCCGTGCGGCGTCTGCGCAAGCTGCCGCCTGGTGCAGGCCCGCTCGCACCCCGACCTGCTGGTGCTCTTGCCCGAAGCGCTGCGCGAGCCGCTCGGCTGGAACGCAGGCGACGACGACACGGCCGGCGACGACAAGGCCGGCAAGCGAAAGCCGAGCAAGGACATCCGGGTCGACGAAATCCGCCAGGCCATCGCGTTTGCGCAAACGACGTCGGCACGCGGACGCGGCAAGACCGTTGTCATCCATCCGGCCGAACGCATGAACGGCGTCTCGGCGAACGCCTTGCTGAAGACGCTGGAGGAGCCGCCGGGCGACGCGCGGCTGCTGCTGAGCTGCGCGGCACCCGATGCGCTGCTGCCGACGATCCGCAGCCGCTGCCAGGCGGTGCCGCTGGCGCTGCCCGACGTGGCGATCGCGAGCCGCTGGCTGGCCGATCGTTCGGTCGACGCGCCGGAGGTGCTGCTGGCGGCTGCCGGCGGGCAGCCGCAGGACGCACTGCAGTGGGCGAAAGAGGGCATGAACGCCGACCAGTGGACCGCGCTGCCGCGCCAGCTGGCGCGCGGCGAGGTGGGCTCGCTCGCCGCCTGGCCGCTGCCGCGGGTGGTGGACATGCTGCAAAAGCTCTGCCACGACGCGATGCGCCTCGCCGCCGGCGGCGCGCCGCGCTACTTCCCCGCCGCGGCGATGCCGCCGGCTGCCGCGCTGGAACCGCTCTCGGCATGGGCCCGCGAGCTCGCTCGAAGCGCCCGCCACGCCGAACACCCGTGGAACGTGGGCCTGATGGTGGAATCTCTCACGGAGCAGGCACGGCAGGCGCTGGCTGCGCCCGCGGTTCGCCGGGTTCCTTTCGATACACTCGGCGGATGAACGACCCGATCCCGCGCAACGTCCTCCCCGGCACGCCACCGGCGAGCACAGCGCGTCCCAGCGTCATCCAGCTGGTGTTCCGGGAAAAAGGGGCGCTCTACGCGGCCTACATCCCGCTGTTCGCCGAAGGTGGACTATTCGTGCCCACGACGCGCGAGTACCGGCTCGGCGAAGACATCTACCTGCTGCTGTCGCTGCCCGACGATCCGCAACGCTACCCGGTGGCCGGCAAGGTCTCGTGGATCACGCCGCCGAACGCCTCGGCCGGCCGCACGCAAGGTGTCGGGGTGCGCTTTCCGAGCGACGAGAAGACTCGCTTGCTGAAGCTGCGGATCGAAGAAATCCTCGGCACATCCATTTCTTCTTCCAAGCCGACGCAGACGATTTGAGCCGCTAGAGTCGACTCGAACCTCGTCGGGCCTGGCCTCGCATCCCGCATGTACGTCGACTCCCATTGCCACCTGAGCTTTCCTGAACTGCAGGCGAGGCTGCCCGAGATCCGCGCCGACATGGCGGCGGCCGGCGTCGACCGTGCGCTGTGCATCTGCACGACGCTGGAAGAGTTTGCCGACGTGCACCGCCTCGCGACGAGCCACGACAACTTCTGGGCCAGCGCCGGCGTGCACCCCGACAACGAGGGCGTGCGCGAGCCGAGCGTCGAGGAGCTCGTGGCACTGGCCGCGCTGCCGCGGGTCGTCGCGATCGGCGAGACCGGGCTCGACTACTACCGCCTCAACGGCCGCACCGTGGCCGACATGGAATGGCAGCGCGAGCGCTTTCGCGTGCATATCCGCGCCAGCCGAGCGAGCGGCAAGCCGCTGATCATCCACACGCGCAGCGCGTCGGAAGACACGCTGGCTGTGTTGCGCGAGGAGGGCGGCGGGCAGGTGCGCGGCGTCTTCCACTGCTTCACCGAGACGATGGACGTTGCGCGTGCTGCGCTCGACCTCGGCTTCTACATTTCGTTCTCCGGCATCCTGACGTTCAAGACCGCGCAGGACCTGCGTGACGTGGCGCGCCATGTGCCGCTGGACCGCTGCCTCATCGAAACGGACAGCCCCTACCTCGCACCGGTGCCGTACCGGGGCAAGATCAACACGCCGGCTTATGTGCCCTATGTAGCCAAGCAGGTCGCCGAACTGAAATCAGTTTCAGTAGAAGAGATTGCATCGATTACCTCAAGTAATTTCGAGAATCTGTTCAACATCCACAAGACTTCGAGCGAATGATGAGAAATGTCTTCTATCTCATTATCGCGTCGATGATTTCTATGGCGCAGGCCGGCTCCTACGAGGATTTCTTCCAAGCGGTCGCCAACGACGACGCATCGACCATCCGCGCCTTGCTGCAACGCGGCTTCGATCCGAACGCCCGCGATCCGCAGGGCCAGACCGGCCTGTACCTCGCCTTGCGTTCGAACGCGAGCCAAGCGGCCGACACGCTGCTGAAAGCGCCGTCCATCGACGTCGATGCGCTCAACGAGGCGGGAGAAACCGCGCTGATGATGGCCTCGCTGAAAGGCCACACCGAGTGGGTGAGGCGGCTTCTCGACCGCGGCGCGAAGGTCGACAAGGCCGGCTGGACCGCGCTGCACTATGCCGCGACAGGCCCTGAACCGGCCGTCGTGAAGCTGCTGCTCGAACGACGCGCAGTCATCGACGCGCGCTCGCCGAACCGTTCGACGCCGCTGATGATGGCAGCCCAATACGGCAGCGAAGCAAGTGTCGAGCTGCTTCTGTCTCAGGGCGCGGACCCGCGCGCGAAGAACGATCTCGGCCTGGGCGTAGCCGACTTTGCGCGTCTGGCCAAGCGCGACGAGCTGGCTGCGAAGCTCGACCGGCTCGCACGCTGAACGTCTCGGCGTGTCAGGCGACTTCTGACACGCTTCTTGGCTCCAACCCGACTGACCAAAGGTGACCAGAGGTCTACATTTGTCTCATCGGCATCTGCCGTGCAGGAGAACCACCATGGACAAGTCGCCGTTGGTCTCGAACCCGTTCGCGCTGATGATGAATCCCGATGCCGTCTTGCAGGCGATGCACCGCTCCGATCGCCTCGGGCGACTGTCGCGCCGCATCTGCAAGCCGCTGGACAAGCCGCTGACCGCACGCGAACCCGAAGACTCGATCGACATGGGCGAGCTCGACGCCGGCGAAGAGACGGCCGAAGGCTGAGTCGGCACCCGCGCGCGGAACAAAAGCCGCGCGTTCACGGTCACTCCTGTGCACGCGTCTTGCTGCGCAAGCGCTGCGCAGCGCTCCGGACAGGAGACCGAGATCGTGCAAGACCCTGCCTTTCGCACTCTGCTGTACCGCTATTTCTTCTTCTCGTGGCTGTTCAAGGACGTCACCCGCGGAAACCTGCTCGAACGCGCCGCCGCCTGGCGGCACAACCAGGCGCAGGCGCACTGGCTGCCGACCTACATGCGCCGCTGGCTGTGGTCCGGCGCTCTGCTCTACGGGTTGGGCAGCGTGGCTGAACTGATGCTCAACGCGCCGGCGCTTTCCGCCTTCTTCTATGTACCGGGGGCATTGAGCCTGCCGATCAACGCCGTGATCGGCGCCGTGTGGCTCGGCTTGAAGGCCTTGCCCGGCCCGTTCTGACCCGCCCGGGTGTCCGCTTCTGGCGCGCTCGCGCGTTGCCGAACCTTACCGCACGGTCTTCAAACGCGGCTCGTCGATGCCGCTCGCGCGAGTGAGCTGCATCAGCGTCAGCGGGCCCGCGAGTCCGTCCGGCTGCAGCCCTTGCGCGAGCTGGAACGCGAAGACCCGCGCTTGCAGCGTGTCACCGCCTGCCGGCGGTGCC
>DATKCI010000163.1:0-4381 GCA_035513255.1 Piscinibacter sp.
CAAGCCGGCGGGCAGGCCGGTCGCCCAGCGATCCGCGTAGCCATCGCCTTCGTTCTTGAAGTAGGTCAGCGTCGAGTACAGGTTCGTGCGCTTGGACAAATCGTACTGGTAGCCGCCGCCGATCGCCTGCGTCTTGCCGTCGCTGTCCTTGACCTTGTTGACGAGGTACTGCGCCTTCAGCAGGTGCAGGCCCACGCGGTAGTCGCCGCCGACCCAGTAGCCCTCGCCGTCCACGTTGGCCACGCTGCGGTCGTTGACGGTGATCGCGCCGCCGGTGAGCCGGTAGCTGCCGAAGTTGTAGGCGGCGGCGGCCGAGATCGTCCGCACGTCGAAGTCCGTGGCGCGGATGCGGTCGTCGACCAGCGAGACCATCGCGTCCAGCGGACCCGCGGTGTAGCGGCCGTACACGTCGGCCACGCGCGTCTTCGTCGTGCTGCCGGCGACTTCGCCCAGACCCACCAGCGCACCGGCCTTGAAGCCGCTGAACGATGGGCTCTCATACTTGATCGAATTGTTGACCCGCGACGGGCCGCCGTTGCCGGTGCCGGAGTTCGCGCTGCCGCGCACCGGCTCGTAGCCGCCGAAGCCGCCGATCACCGCGGTGCTGGCGCCGATCGGGCCGTTGCTGAATACGCTGAAATCGCTCGACAGCGAGAACACGCTGCCGTACTGGCGGCCGAGCGTGAGCTGGCCGTTCGGCGACGCGAGGCCGACGAACGCCTGGCGGCCCCAGAACGCGCCCTGGCCGGAGGTGCCGTCGTCGAGGTTGATGCCGCTTTCGATCGTGAAGATGCCGCGCAGGCCGGCGCCCAGGTCTTCACTGCCCTTGAGGCCGAAGCGCGAACCGGAGAGGCCGCCGGACTGCACGCGGCTGACGGTGCTGGCGCCGTTGGCCGCTTGCACGTAGGCGTCGACCACGCCGTACAGCGTGACGCCGTTGTTCGTCTGTGCCTGTGCGGCGGCTGCGCTCGCCAGGGCGATGGCGCCGAGTGCAACGTGCTGGAGTTTGGTGTTCATGGAAGCGTGCTTCATCGTGGGTGAGGCCGGCCGCTGCGGGCAGGCGTGGTCATGCCTTCGGGCCGGCCGAGGCCGGCCCGAAGAACCTGGGTGAAGAGACAGAAGGGGCTTACTGCCGCGCAACGCGTGCGGCGTGAAGCGCCGCCAGCGTTTCGGCTCGCACCTCGGCGCGGCTGCGCACGCTCGGCTCGTAGAAGAACTGCGTGGCTTCACCGAGGTGCACGACACGGGCATCCGTCTCGCGAGCGGCGAAGCGGACGGCGTCGCGGCTTTGTGTCGAGGGCTGGTTGACGAACACGGTCGCTTCGCCCAGATGCACGACGTTCACGCCGCGATCGGCGTTGGCGAGTTCAGCCTTCACTTCGGCCCGGGTCTTCGTGCCGGGTGCCGGGTCGAACTGGGTCGCTTCGACGGCCATCGCGCCGCTCATGGAGACGGCACCGGCCAGGGCAACAGCGACGGTGGCAAGGGTGGGGAACAGCTTCGAGCTCATGATGAATCCTTCGGTACAAGTGGTTGACGTTTCGGGGCAGGGCGGCGTTTGTTGTTCACAGCCGTCTTGTCCAGCCTCGTCGAGTCGTTGCGTTGCAGCAGGCTCAGCGATTAGGGTTAACTCTATGTGCTTCACGAAGGTCAATAAAGGGCCGTGCGCTCAATGCGCTGTTGCTTGAAATGCAATGAAGCGTCTTCCTCGCGTCGCAAGCGAAGAGGAGCGAGTCGTCAATCCATCCGCGAACGCAGCAGCTTCAGGACGCGTTTGCGGTCCCCGCTTTCGCCGGCCTGCTCGGCCAGCAGCGCGTAGAACGCGTCGGTGGTCTGCGCCATTGCGGCGGCCTTCTTGACGACGATGCGGGCGATGGGGCCCATGTGGACGGTCATCACGCGCAAGGCATGGCTGATCACCGTCGACGGCAGGATGCCGCCGGGGTCGGTCAGCGGTGGCGAGGTGGCCATCGCGGGGGCAGCCGTTGCGGTGGATCGGGTGCGGTTCGGCACCGCGGCGAGGCGCTTCACGAACCCATCCCGCGCCTTCGCGTCGGTGATGTGACCGGCGACACGTTCGATGAGCGTTGCCATGTCGGCGCAACTGCGCGCGGCTTGCCGCACCAGCAGTTTCGCCATCGGGCCCAGCACCGTGGCGAGCGCGAGTTCGATCGGCGCGAGGTCGGCCACGTCCCAGCCGCCGACGGACGACGCCGACAACACGCTGCCCGCGCTCGGGTGGGTAGCGGGCTGCGTCGGTTCGAACGGCGCAGGGGCGGCGCCACTCGGCATTGAGGGCAGCGGCGCGTGCACAACGGCGCCGGGTGTGCCCGCGGCCACCAGCAGGGCTTGGCGGAAGGCCGTCGCAGTGGCATGGCGGTCTTCCGGGTTCTTCGCAATCGCCTTCGCCACCACCGCATCGAAGGCCACCGGGCGCCTGCCGCCACTCGCCTCGCTCGGCGGCAGCGGCGTTTCGTTGACGGTCTTGTACATCACCACTTCCGGCGAGCCGGCGAACGGCGAGTTGCCGGTCAGCATGCGGTACATCAGCACGCCGGCGGCGAACAGATCCACGCGGTGGTCCAGCGGCGCGCCGGTGTACTGCTCGGGCGCGATGTAGCCGGGCGTGCCGACCACCGACGTGACCTGCGTGAGCTGCTGGTTCTCGATGCGCGCGATGCCGAAGTCGGTGACCTTCACCTGCCCGCCGGCGGTGACGATCAGATTGGCCGGCTTGATGTCGCGGTGCCACACACCCGCATCGTGCGCACAGGCCAGCGCCGACAGCAATTGGTCCATCACGCGCACGATGACGGCATCGCTGGGAAGCGGCGTCGTGGCCAGCAGCTGCGACAGGTTGTGGCCTTCCACATATTCCATCGCGATGAACGCCGTGTCCTCGTCTTCGCCGTACTCGTAGATCGCAACGATGCTCGGATGCGAGAGCCTGCCCACCGCCTGCGCCTCGTTGCGAAAGCGCGCCGCGAACGACGACGCAGGGTCGTCGTCATGCCGCACGAGCTGGCGATGGATCGTCTTGATTGCCACCGCCCGCTGGATGACCGGGTCGACGGCTTTGTAGACGACGCCCATCGCGCCTTCCCCGATCACGCCGGTGATCGGATATTTGCCGAGGCGCTCTGGATGGGTCATGCGGATCGGTTCACTGATCGAGCAGCTTCATCGCATGCACGAGGCTCTTGCGCATGCGCGAAAACGACCCGGCCAGCACGCCGATCTCGTCGCGCGACCTGACGACGAACTCCGGCGCGTCGAGCTCGCCCAGGCTCACGCGGTCGGACAGCGCGGACAGCCGGCGCACCGGCTGGATCACGAGCTTCCACAGCAGCAGGTTCAGCGCCGCGCCGATCGCCACGAACACCGCCGTCAGCAGGCCCACCACCGTCACGAGCGCGTTGTCGGCACGTGCCATCGGCGCGGCCATCGGCACCGACACCAGCTGCACGCCGATCGGCTCGTTCAGCGTCCAGCCGAAGCCGTTGTTCGGGCCGTACTTCGCCACCAGCGTGGCCGGCGCCGCCTCGGCGGTGCTGTGGCATTGCAGACAAGCGGGATTGGTGATCCTGATCGGCCGCGCGACATACAGCGAGCGGCCCGACGGCGTGTCGCGCTGGCCGATGAACTCCGCGCGCTCGGGCTCGCGCCGGAACTGCTCGATCACGTCGGCCTCCCATTCGACGGCGCGGTCGCGCGGGTTCGTCGGGTTCAGCATCGCCGGCTTGTAGCCGTAGTCCGGGTACTTGCTGCGCAGCGCGTTCAGCACCTCCATCGACGAAAAGGCCGGCACCGACTGCGGCAGGAACTCGTGCTCCATCTGAGCCTTCAGCAGCGGCGCGATCTGCTCCGAGGTGTACACGCTCACCACCGAGGCCTTCTCCATCAGCAGCCGGGCGCGGTCGAGCACCTCCTCCTGCGCGTCGCGGCGCAGCAGGTCGCGCGCGACCACGGCGGACACCACCAGCCCGGCGACGAAGACGGCGAGGAACACGAGATTGAACTTGAGCAGCAGCTTCATGGCGTCGGGCACGTGGGAGGCGCCGAACATCGCGCGGCCCTGAAGCGTGCCACGGGCCGACGGCACCGATGGCAGGAAATACGAGGCAAATGCCGCGCCGGATGCCGAAAGTGCACCCCCGAAGAGGGTGTCTGACACGAGGCTGACGCGTGGCGGAGGGCCTTCGACAAGCTCAGGCCGAACAGGGTGGGGTGGCGAGCCCGCCGCATCAAGCGGAACACCGCGGATCCGGCTCCGCCGGTCCGCTGGTGTGCCTTGCAGGCCGCGCCGAGCCAGGTGGCTCGGCCCTTCGCCAGGCACGAAAGGTCCACTGGACCTTTCGTGTCCGGGCTCAGCCCCCTTGAG
>DATKCI010000164.1:0-20645 GCA_035513255.1 Piscinibacter sp.
GCCCGGCTACCGTCGCATCGAGACGCCGTGTCCCGCGGGGCGCAGGCCCTGGCCCGGTCCCCACCGGTGGCTGCGCGCCCTCAAGACCTTCATCGCTCAGTGCAATGGCTCATCCTTGACTTCATTCATAGAAACTACGAAGGCTGCCGTTCCGGCTGCTAGGCTGAGCGGATGAAAACCGAACCGATCGTCCCCGCCACGCTGGCGTGGAACGACGACGGTCTGCCGTTTTCGCCACCCTACGACGACCCCTATCACCCGCGCGCCGGCGCGCTGCAGCAGGCGCAGCACGTCTTCCTCGGCGGCAACGGCCTGCCCGAGCGCTGGCGCGGCCGCGAGCGATTCGTCGTGCTGGAGACCGGCTTCGGCCTCGGCAACAACTTCCTCGCGACCTGGGACGCCTGGCGACGCGACGCGTCCGCCTGCCGCCAGCTCCACTTCATCTCCATCGAACGGCACCCGCTGCCACGCGCGGACCTGCTTGCGCTTCCCCGCGATGCGGCACTGGTCCCGCTGGCCGAGCAACTGGCGCAGTCCTGGCCGCCGCTCACGCCCAATCTGCACCGGCTGAGCTTCGACGGCGGACGCGTTCAGCTGCTGCTCGCGCTCGGCGACGTGGCCCAGTGGCTGCCGGAATTGGTCGCACGCGTCGACGCGTTCTACCTCGACGGTTTTGCACCGGCGCGCAATCCGCAGATGTGGCAGCCGCGCCTGTTCAAGGCCATGGGCCGCTTGGCGGCGCCGGGCGCGACCGCCGCGACCTGGACCGCCGCCCACGTGGTGCGCGACGGGCTGATGGCAGCGGGCTTCGACGCGGAACTCACACCCGGCCGTGGCGGCAAGCGCGACATCCTGCGGGCCCGCTACGCGCCGGCCTTCGTGCCGCGCCGCGCGCCCGCCCGGTCTGCGTCGCCACTGGCCGGTGCGCGTCACGCCGCGGTGATCGGCGCTGGCCTCGCCGGCTGTGCCGCCGCTTGGGCGCTGGCCGAGCAGGGATGGACCTGCTGCGTGCTCGATCGGCACGGGCGCCCGGCCGAAGAAGCGTCGGGTAATCCGGCCGGACTTTTCCACGGCATCGTCAATCCGCAAGACGGCGTGCATGCCCGCTTCAACCGCGCGGCCGCGCTCGAAGCCGAGCGGGTGATCCGCTTCGGTGTCCAGGCGCATGGCGTCGGCGGCGACGTGCAGGGCCTGCTTCGGCTGGAAACCTCTGGCGCGGGTGTGGGGGCGATGCGCGGCACGCTGCACCGCCTGGGCCTTCCCCCCACATACGTACAAGCTCTGGAAGCAGCCGAAGCCAGTGAGGCAGCGGGGCTTCGACTCACGCATCCAGCCTGGTTCTACCCCGGCGGTGGGTGGGTGAAACCGGTCGAGCTGGCGCGGAGCTTTCTCGATCGCACCGCCGGCCAGGCGCGCTTTCGCGGCTCGGCAGCGGTCCATGCGCTGCGGCGCGCGAATGCGCGGTGGCAATTGCTCGATGCCGCGGGAGCGGTGATCGAAGAGGCGGACGCCGTGGTGCTCGCCAACGCCGGCGACGCGTTGAGATTGCTGGGCCACCCGCCGTGGCCGATGCAACGGGTGCGCGGCCAGCTCAGCCTGCTGCCCGCCGAATCGCTGGAGGCCTTGCCGCGTGTGCCGGTGGCCGGTGCGGGCTACCTGCTGCCTGCGATCGATGGACGGGCGGTCTTCGGCGCCACCGCGCAACCCGGCGACACCGGCGCCGCGCTGCGCGACCGCGACCACGCCGACAACCTCACGCAGCTCGCTCGCCTGGGACTGGCGCCGCCCGAAGCGGTGCACCCGGTCGACGGTCGCGTCGGCTGGCGCTGGACCACGGTGGACCGCCTGCCGGTGATCGGGGCGGTGCCCGATCCGGTTGCGGCGGCACAGTCATCAAGGCTGGACCAGCCGCGCTTCGTGCCGCGCCAGCCGGGGCTGTTCGTGTTCACCGCGCTCGGTTCCCGCGGCATCACCTGGTGTTCGCTCGGAGCGCAGGTGCTGGCATCTGTCGTGACCGGGGCACCGTCGCCGCTGGAGTCCAGCCTGCTCGATGCGGTCGACCCGGCGCGGTTCCTCAGCAGAGTCGTTCGGCGCAGCGCGCCGGGCCGCTAGGGACCGACCTTGCTGTCGGCCGGCGCGCCGTCGTTGGCGGCCGTGGTGTTCTGCAACGGCTCGGCCGGTTCCTCCACGACGTTGGAGCCCGTGGTCTTGCGTGCCTCCTTCTCCTTCAGCTTCTCTTCCTTCTTCTTTTTCTTGGCCAGCTCGCGCTGACGCTTCTCGAACGAATAGTTGGGCTTGGCCATGGGCCGTCCTTCATCAAGTGCAAGACCCCGAGGTTACGCTGTTTTCACGGGGCGCCAAGTCCGATAACACTCAAAACTGCAGCGTCTTCACCCCGGCCGGTGTGCCCAGCAGGCACACGCTCGCGCGATGGCGCGCGAAGATGCCCACCGTCACGACACCAGGCCACTGGTTGATCTCCGTCTCCATTGCGAGCGGGTCGGCGATCCGCAGGCCGCGCACGTCGATGATGTGGCAGCCGTTGTCGGTGACGACGCCCTGGCGCAGCGCCGGCTCGCCGCCGATCGCGCGCACGCGGCGCGCAATTTGCGCCGCGGCCATCGGAATCACCTCGATCGGCAGCGGAAAGTGGCCCAGCGTCGCGACGAGCTTGGAGTCGTCGGCAATGCAGATGAAGCGCTCGGCCGTGTCGGCGACGATCTTCTCCCGCGTCAGAGCGGCGCCGCCACCCTTGATCATGTGGCCGCCATGGTCAATCTCGTCGGCCCCGTCGATGTAGACCGGAATGCCTTCCAACGCATTCGAGTCCAGCACCTCGATGCCATGCGCACGCAGTCGCTCGGTGCTGCGCTCGCTGCTCGACACCGCGCCGGCGATGCGGTCCTTCATCGTCGCGAGTGCGTCGATGAAGCAGTTCACCGTCGAGCCGGTGCCCACTCCGACCACGCTGCCCGGCACCACGTAGGCCAGCGCCGCCTCGCCGACCCGCTTCTTCAGTTCGTCCTGCGTCATGGCATGGGTTCACTTTGAGACAATCCGTGGATTATCCAAGACGCTCCCGATGGCCCTCGTTCCCTACGCCCTGACCCGCCCCTTCCTCTTCGGGCTCGATGCCGAAACCGCCCACGACCTCACGCTGTCCGCCCTCGCCCGCATCCAGCACACGCCGCTGGTCTGGGTGGTCGCGCAGCCTCGGGTGGACAACCCGGTGACGGTGGCTGGCCTGCGATTCCCGAACCGCGTGGGTCTGGCCGCCGGCCTCGACAAGAACGGCCGCTGCATCGACGGCTTCGGCGCAATGGGTTTTGGCTTCATCGAGGTCGGCACCGTGACGCCGAAGGCGCAGCCGGGCAACCCGAAGCCGCGGCTGTTCCGGCTGCCGCAAGCGCAAGCGCTGATCAACCGCCTGGGCTTCAACAACGACGGGTTGGACGCGTTCCTCGCGAATGTGAAGCGCGCGCGCTTTCGCGAGCGCGGCGGGATCCTCGGGCTGAACATCGGCAAGAACGCGGCGACGCCGATCGAACGCGCGGTGGACGACTACCTGGCCTGCCTCGAAGGGGTCTACCCGCATGCGGACTACGTGACGCTGAACATCTCGTCGCCGAACACACGCAACCTGCGCGCGCTGCAGTCGGACGAGGCCCTCGACAAGCTGCTGGATGCGATCGGCAAACGCGACGCCACGCTCGCGCGCGCGCACGGCCGCAAGGTGCCGATCTTCGTCAAGATCGCGCCCGATCTGGACGACGCGCAGCTCGCCTCGATCGCCGCCACACTGAAGAAGAACGCCGTGGCGGGCGTGATCGCCACCAACACGACGATCGCGCGCGATGCGGTGAAGCACCTGCCGCATGGCGACGAAGCCGGCGGCTTGAGCGGCGCGCCGGTGTTCGACGCCTCCAACCGCGTGATCGGCCAGCTTCGCGCGGCGCTGGGGCGCGGCTATCCGATCATCGGCGTCGGCGGCGTCACAAGCGGTGAAACGGCCGCCGCAAAGATCGCCGCCGGGGCCGACCTCGTCCAGCTCTACACCGGCTTCATCTACCGCGGTCCTGCACTCGTGACCGAGGCGGCACGCGCCATCGCCACCACCCGCTGAACCGGCGGGCATGCCGCTTGCCGGGCATGCGGTAAATGTTTCCCGCGCCGCAGCATGTCAGACCGCTTGCCCGCCCACTCGCCGCGTGGGTGACCGTTTGGATTTTGCTCGGCATCGGCGGCTGCCGCGCGTTGCCGACCATCCATCCCGACATGGCCCTTCCCGCCGCCACCAAGGTTCAGGTGGAGGGCTCGAGGGGTCCGCTGTCGACCGCGCGCAGCAAGGCCGTTCTCGCAGCGCTTGAAGCGCGGGCGCTCGACACCAACATCTTCGACCGCCATCTCGCGGTCGAAGAGGCACTCGCCGGCAGCCCGCTGGTCGCCGGCAACAAGGTCGTGCTGCTGCAGGACGGCCCGTCGACCTACGAGGCCATGTTCGCAGCGATCCGGGACGCGAAGGACCACATCAACCTCGAGACTTACATCGTCGAGGACGACGAGATCGGGCAGCGCTTCGCCGCGGCCCTGATCGCGAAGCAGCGCCAGGGCGTGGCGGTGCACCTCGTCTACGACGCGGTCGGCGCGCTCGGCACGCCGAGGGAATTCTTCACGGCGCTGGAAGACGCGGGCATCAAGGTGCTGCAGTTCAATCCGGTCAACCCGCTGCTCGCCAAGGCCGGCTGGAACGTCAATCAACGCGACCACCGCAAGCTGCTGATCGTGGACGGCCGTTCCGCTTTCGTCGGCGGCATCAACATCAGCGCCGTCTATTCGGGGGGTTCGATCAAGTCCGCCTCGCGTACCGACAAGCGGCTTCCGTGGCGCGACACGCACCTGCACATCGAAGGTCCCGTCGTCGCGGAGTTCCAAAAGCTGTTCATGGACACCTGGGCCAAGCAGAAGGGCGAGGCGCTGCCCCCGAGGAACTTCTTCCCGCTGCCGGCGCCGAGCGGCAAGGAAGTCGTGCGCGCGATCGGCGGCGCGCCCGACGAGCCGTTCAGCGCGATCTACGCGACATTCATCTCGGCCATCAACAGCGCCGAAACGGAAGTGCTGCTGACGAATGCCTACTTCGCGCCCGACCCCCAGTTGCGCACCGCGCTGAAAGACGCCGTGAGGCGTGGCGTCGACGTGAGACTGATCCTGCCGAGCGCCACTGACTCGGCGCTCATCTTCCACGTCGGCCGCTCCTACTACGACGAGTTGTTGCGTGCGGGCGTGAAGATCTACGAGCGGCGCGAGGTCTTGCTGCATTCGAAGACCGCGCTGATCGACGGCGTCTGGTCCACCATCGGTTCGACGAACCTGGACTGGCGCAGCTTCCTGCACAACCAGGAAGTCAACGCCGTCGTGCTGGGCGCCGCATTCGGCGCCCAGATGCGAGCCGCTTTCGAACGCGACCTGGCCGGCTCGGTCCCGATCCTGCTGGCGCAATGGGAGCAGCGTTCCCTCACGCTCCGGTTGAAGGAAGGGTTTGCGCGATTCTGGGAGTACTGGCTGTAGAACACCTCGTAACGGCTGCCGGCCCCCGGGCCGGAACCGCGACGGCGGCAACGGATCGGACAAAAGATGCGTACGTCACCGTCATTCGGCCACCGGAAACAGCGCCTGTGCGCGATCGCCGCCGGCGCCGTGCTGGCCGTCGCACTCGCCACGGACGCTTTCGCCAGCGCCGCCGGCGATGCGCTGCGCGAACGCCACGCAACCCTCGCGCCGGCACTCGAACACAGCCCGTTTCAGCGGCCGATCCACATCGAGTCGACCGAAACTCCCGCACGCTTGACGGGCGAGGTGCACGCCGTGGTCGACCATTCGTTCCGGAGGGTCGAGGGGGCGCTCAAGGGCGCGCAGCAGTGGTGCGACATCCTCATCCTGCCCTTCAACGTGAAGCAGTGTCATGCCATCGGGCAGCCGACACCGAAGACGCTTGCGCTCCATGTCGGCAGGAAACACGACCAGCCGGTCGGCGATGCGTATCGGGTCGACTTCGCCTACCGCGTCGTGGCGAACCACGCCGACTACCTTCAGGTGCATCTGAACGCCGACACCGGCCCGCTGGGCACTAAGGATTACCGCATCGTCGTCGAGGCCACGCCGCTGGACGCGAACCGGTCGTTCCTGCGCATGTCGTATGCCTACGGCTACGGTTTCATGGCACGGGTGGCGATGCTCGGCTACCTGAGCACGGCCGGGCGCGACAAGATCGGTTTCAGCGTCGTGGGCCGCCGGCCCGACGGCACGCCGGTGCATGTGGACCACATGCGCGGCGTGGTCGAGCGCAACGCGATGCGCTACTACCTGGCCATCGACGCCTACCTCGACTCGCTGTCGGCTGCGCCGCATCAGCGAACCGAGCACCGCCTGCGCGGCTGGTTCGCCGCGACCGAGCGCTACCCGCGGCAACTGCACGAGATCGAGCAGGACGAGTACCTGACGATGAAGCGCCGCGAAATCCGGCGCCAGCGCAGCGACACGCAGACGGCGAAAGTCGGTTGACCCGTAGCCCGGATGAAATCCGGGAGCAGCGGTGGCAGGCGCAGGCAGCATCCCGGATTTCATCCGGGCTACGTGTCGGCTCAGCGCAGCGGCACGCCGGTCTTGGCCTGCAGCTCTTCGCGCGTGACTTCAGGCGCCATCTCGACGACCTTCAGTCCTTCGGGCGTCACGTCCATCACCGCGAGGTCGGTGATGATGCGGTTGACCACCCCCACCCCGGTCAGCGGCAAGGTGCACTTCGGCAGGATCTTCAGGTCGATCGTGCCGTCCTTCTTCTTCGCCACGTGCTCCATCACGACGATGCATCGCGGCACGCCGGCCACGAGATCCATCGCGCCGCCCATGCCCTTGACCATCTTGCCGGGGATCATCCAGTTCGCAAGATCGCCCTTCTCGCTGACCTGCATCGCGCCGAGGATGCTCAGGTTGATCTTGCCGCCGCGAATCATCGCGAAGCTGTCGTGCGAGCCGAAGATCGACGAGCCGGGGATCGTGGTCACGGTCTGCTTGCCGGCGTTGATGAGATCCGCGTCGACCTCGCCGTCGGTCGGGAACGGGCCGATGCCCAGCATGCCGTTCTCGCTTTGCAGCCAGACCTCGATGTCCTTGGGCACGAAGTTGGCGACCAGCGTCGGAATGCCGATCCCGAGGTTGACGTAGTAGCCGTCCTTCAGTTCGGTGGCGGCCTTGGCGGCCATTTGGTCTTGGGTCCAGGGCATGGAGGTCTCCTCAGGCGGGGCGAGTCGTGCGCTTCTCGATGCGCTTCTCGGGATGGGCGTTGACGACGATGCGGTGCACGTAGATGCCCGGCAGGTGAACGGCATCGGGATCGATGTCGCCGACCTCGACCAGCTCTTCCACTTCGACCACGGTGATCTTGCCGGCCATCGCCGCGGCCGGGTTGAAGTTGCGGGCGGTGCGGCGGAACACGAGATTGCCGGACTTGTCGGCCTTGTGCGCCTTGACCAGCGACACCTCGGGCAGCAGCGCGCGCTCCATCACGTAGACGTGGCCGTCGAACTCGCGCGTTTCCTTGCCCTCGGCGACGATGGTGCCGACGCCGGTGCGCGTGAAGAAGGCGGGGATGCCGGCGCCGCCGGCGCGCAGTTTCTCGGCCAGCGTGCCTTGCGGCGTGAATTCGAGTTCCAGCTCGCCGGCCAGGTACTGCCGCTCGAACTCCTTGTTCTCGCCGACGTAACTCGAGATCATCTTCTTGATCTGGCGCGTCTCGAGCAGCTGGCCGAGGCCGAAGCCGTCGACGCCGGCGTTGTTCGAGATGACGGTCAGGTTCTTCACCCCCGTGTCGCGCAGCGCGGCGATCAGCGCCTCGGGAATGCCGCACAGGCCGAAACCGCCGACCGCCAGCAACTGGCCGTCCTTGACGATGCCCTGGAGCGCCTCGGCGGCGCTCGGATACACCTTCTTCATTCGCTGTCTCCTGGAGATTTGAGCCGATCGCGAAGCGTACTACGTAACCCATTACGTAGTCGTTACGTAGAATTGACTAAGTTGCCCTGGGAGAAGCCCGGATGAGTGTGTCGGTTGCCGAGCTGGACTACCGCGTCGCGTTCGACCTCGCGCCGATCGGCCTCGTGATCTCGCGCAACCGGCTGATGGTCGACTGCAACCAGCAGCTGCTGGAGATGTTCGGCGCCGCGCGCGAGCAGCTGATCGGCAGCTCGTTCGAGGTGCTGTACCCGACCCACGACGAATTCGAGCGCACCGGCGCGCGCATCGTCGCGAGCCTCAACGCGAGCGGCTGGTATGCCGACGAACGGGTGATGAAGCGCAGTGGCGGACCGCGCCGCGGGGAGCTGTTCTGGTGCCACGTGTCGGGCCGCGCGCTGAACCCGAAGCAGCCGCATGCGGCCGGCATCTGGAGCTTCGAGGACCTGTCGGCAAGGCGACAGCTGAAGGCCGACCTGACGCCGCGCGAACGCGAGATCGCGGCGCTGCTGATCGAGGGCCTGACCAGCAAGCAGATCGGCAAGCGGCTCGCGATCAGCCCGCGCACGGTGGACGTCTACCGCGCACGGCTGATGAAGAAGTACGACGCGGCGACGACGCCGCTCCTGGTGCAGAAGCTGCTCAGCGCGTAGCCCGGATGCAATCCGGGATTTCGGCGCATCGATGCACGTCGCTCCCCGGATTGCATCCGGGCTACTCGAATTGCTTTCGCAGCCACTCCGGCAGCGGCACCGATTTCTGCTGTGGAAAGTCGATCCACACCGTCGTCGCTCCGCCGGTCGCGTAGAGCACGCCGGGCTCGTCGGTGCGTTCGAGTGTGATGAACGTGTCGAAGCTCGTTCGTCCTGGATTCGCGACGTAGTGCTTCGCGAGGATGTCGCCCGGGTACGCGAGCTGCTTGATGAAATTGCAGAACGCGTTGACGATCACCGGGCCCTGGCCGGCCGGGTCGGGCGCGCCGCCGAGGCCGTGCAGCCATTCGATGCGGATGATCTCGAAATAGCGGAAATACAGCGTGTTGTTGACATGGCCCATCGCGTCCATGTCGCCCCAGCGGATGGGGATCACCATCTCGAAGACGAGCTTCTTGTCGTCGGGGATGTCGATTCGCATGGCTCAGGTCTCCCGCGACACCCCGAGCTCGACATACAGCCGATCGACGAGCGTTCGCAGCGTGGCGATCTCCACCTGCATCGCCGCCTGGTGAGCTTTCATCGCAGCCAGTTCGCTGGCCGCTACAAAATCCTCCGCGTCCGCGGCGACCGCATACGACGACGTGTCGACGGCGCCACACAGCAGATGCGCCCAGCGCGGCTCGCGCGCCCCCGCGACGCGAGGCCGCTTGACGACAAGCGGACCGCCCTTCTCCGCCGGCCGCTCCGCCAGCTCGGCGAGGAACCCCTCCACCGACGACACGTCGGCGAAGCGGTGCAACCGCTCCGAGTTCATCCGCAGCTCGGCACTGGTCTGCGGCCCACGCAGCATCAGCACCGCCAGCAGCGCGACCGACTGCGACGGCAACGCGAGCGCGCGGCCCATGTTGTGCTCGTAGCGGCTCACACGCGAGCCGCTGGACTCGAACGCGAGGCTCAGCGACTTCAGCGCATCGGCGGCAATCTGCACCTCGGCTTCGGTGGCATTGAGCACTGGATCGCGCGCCGTCTTCTGGTTGCAGCCGGAGACGAGCGCGTTCAGCGACAACGGGTAGCTGTCCGGAACGGTGTGCGCCTTTTCGATCAGGACGCCCAGCACACGGGCTTCGAGGAGGGACAGCTCGCGCACGTCAGACCGCGAAACCGTCGTCGGCCTGGATGACCGCGCCGTTGATGAAGTGGCTTTCGTTGGCGACCAGCATCATCAGCACCGAGTTCAGGTCCTGCGGCTGGCCGACCCGCTTGCGCGGCAGCATGTCGATCAGGCGCTTGCCCTGTTCGGTCTGCCAGTGATGGTGGTTGATCTCGGTGTCGATGTAGCCGGGGCACAGCGCGTTGACGTTGATGCCGTACTTGCCCCACTCCAGCGCCATCGCGCGTGTCATGTGGATGATCGCGGCCTTGCTCATCGCATAGACGCCGATCTGCCCGAGCACGCGCAGCCCGGCCATCGACGCGATGTTGACGATGCGTCCGCCCGTGAAGGTACCCGGCGCGGAGCCCTGGGCGCGCGCCAGCATGCGCTTGCCGACCTCCTGTGCGACGAAGAAGGCGCCCTTGGTGTTGGTGTCGAAGATGTAGTCGTAGTCGTCCTCGGTCACGTCGGTCAGCTTCTGCGTCGTGCTCACGCCCGAGTTGTTGACGAGAATGTCGATCGTGCCCATCTCGGTCTCGGCGTGTGCGACGGCGGCCTTGATGCCGTGCACGTCGGTCACGTCGACGGTGACCACGTGGGCATCGCCACCGGACGCTTCGATCTCCGCACGCAAGGTCTTCAGGCGCTCGATGCGCCGGCCCGCCAGCACGACGCCGCAGCCCGCGGCGGCCAGCGTCTTCGCGAACTGCGTGCCGAGCCCGCTCGACGCGCCGGTGACCAGCGCGACGCGGCCGGCCAGGTCGATGCAGTAGCTCATGGGTACTCCTCAGTCTTGTGTGGCGGAAACGATAGCACGCGGGCACGTCATCCCGGCCCTTCGACATGCTCAGGACAGGCCGGGCTGCGCCCGCGCCGGGATCCACTGCGCGAGGTTCACGGGTGGATCCCGGCGTTCGCCAGGCGTTCGCCGGGATGACATGCATGGAGAAAATAGCACGATCGTTCGATTCGCACTTCAACACCCGTAGAATGCCCCCGCCATCCAAGCCGCAAGAGATCCCCATGACACCTCAAGCCATCCTCGATCAGTACGGCCCTCGCGAAGCGATGGAGTACGACGTGGTCGTCGTCGGCGCCGGCCCCGGCGGCCTCGCCGCGGCCATCCGCATCAAGCAGCTGGCCTCCGAAAAGGGCAAGGACGTCTCGGTGGTCGTGCTCGAGAAGGGCTCCGAGCCCGGCGCGCACATCCTGTCCGGCGCGGTGATGGACCCGCGCGCGATCACCGAGCTGATCCCGAACTGGAAGGAGCTCGGCGCGCCGCTGAACCAGCCGGTCACCGGCGACGACGTGTTGTTCCTCACCGAGACACGTTCGTTTCGCACGCCCGACTGGCTGGTGCCGGGGCCGATGCACAACGAGGGCAACTACGTCATCAGCCTCGGCAACGTGGTGCGCTGGCTGGCGCAGCAGGCCGAAGCGCTGGGCGTGGAGATCTTTCCCGGCTTTCCGGCCGCCGAAGTGCTCTACAACGACGACGGATCGGTCAAGGGCGTGGCCACCGGCAACCTCGGCGTCGGCCGAGACGGCGAGCCGACCGCCGACTTCCAGCTCGGCATGGAGCTGCACGCCAAGTACACGATCTTTGCCGAAGGTGCGCGCGGCCACCTCGGCAAGCTGCTGATCGGAAAATTCAAGCTCGACGAGGGCCGCGACCCGCAAAGCTGGGCCATCGGCATCAAGGAGCTGTGGGAGATCGACCCGGCGAAGGCCAAGCCCGGCCTGGTCGTGCACACCGCCGGCTGGCCGATGGACACGCACACGTTCGGCGGCGGCTTTCTCTACCACCTCGCGGACAACAAGGTCACGCTGGGCTTCGTGATGGGCCTGGACTACCAGAACCCGTGGCTGAGCCCGTTCGAGGAAATGCAGCGCTGGAAGACGCACCCGAGCATCCGGCAGCACCTGGAGGGCGGCAAGCGCATCAGCTACGGCGCGCGCGCGATCAACAACGGCATGCCGCAATGCCTGCCGAAGACGGTGTTCCCTGGCGGCGCGCTGATCGGCTGCGATGCCGGCTTTCTCAACGCGGCGCGCATCAAGGGCAGCCATTCGGCGATCAAGACCGGGATGCTGGCCGCGGAGGCCGCCTTCGATGCGGTCGCGTCGGGCCGCCAGCACGATGAGCTCACGGCGTATCCGCAAGCTTTCGAGAAGAGCTGGTTGCACGAGGAGCTGCAGGCCACGCGCAACTTCAAGCCGTGGTTCAAGAGCGGCTTCTGGGTCGGCTCGGTGATGACCGGCATCGAACACTGGCTGCTGCCCAAGCTGGGCATCAAGAACCCGCCGTGGACACTGCGAAACGACAAGCCCGACCATGCGCGCCTGCTGCCCGCGGACCGGTGCAAGAAGATCGACTACCCGAAGCCCGACGGCAAGCTGACCTTCGATCGGCTGAGCAGCGTGTTCGTCAGCAACACCAACCACGCGGAGAATCAGCCGGCGCACCTGACGCTGCGTGACCCCGCGGTGCCGGTGACCGTGAACCTCGTGCAGTACGCAGGCCCGGAGAGCCGGTACTGCCCGGCCGCCGTCTACGAGTTCGTGAAGAACGACGACGGCGAGGAGCGGCTGCAGATCAATGCGCAAAACTGCGTGCACTGCAAGACCTGCGACATCAAGGACCCGACGCAGAACATCGTCTGGGTCACGCCGGAGGGTGGGGGCGGGCCGAATTACGGGGGCATGTAGGCGAATGCGGCGTCCCGGATTTCATCCGGGCTACGAATGCTGCATCCACGTCACCCCGGCGAAAGCCGGGGTCCACTGATCGCCCGCCGCCGACTCATGCGGTAGACCCCGGCTTTCGCCGGGGTGACGGTTCACCACGCAGGCCGACGCTTGTCGATGAACGCCTGCACGCCTTCCAGCGCGCACTCGTCCATCATGTTGCACGCCATCGTCCGCCCTGCATCCTCGTAGGCGGCGGCGATGCCGTGCTCCAACTGGCGGTAGAACAAGGCCTTGCCCATGGCGATCGCCACGCGCGGCTTTGCGACGATTCCGGCGATCAACTTCTCCACTTCGGCATCCAACTCGCCGGCCGGCACCACGCGGTTGACCAAGCCCTTCTCGCGCGCCTCGTGCGCATCGATGAATTCGCCGGTGACCAACATTTCGAACGCCGCCTTGCGCGCGACGTTGCGCGACAGCGCGACGCTGGGAGTCGAGCAAAAGAGGCCCAAGTTCACACCGCTGACTGCGAACTTCGCGTTGTCGACCGCGACCGCCAGATCGCACATCGCGACGAGCTGGCAACCCGCGGCCGTCGCAATGCCTTGAACGCGGGCAATCACCGGCACCGGCAGCGCCTGGATCGTCAACATCATCTTCGTGCACTGCGCGAACAAGCCCTCGTAGTAGCCGAGCGACGGATCGGCGCGCATCTCCTTCAGGTCGTGGCCGGCGCAAAACGCCCTCCCGGCCGCCGCCAGCACGACGACTCTCGCGCGGTCGTCGGCCGCCGCACGTTCGAGCTCGGCCTGCAGCGCGGCCATCATGGCCTCGGACAACGCGTTGAAGGCCTGCGGCCGATTCAGCGTCAGCGTGATCACGCCGCGTGCATCGCGCTCGGCGAGCACCAGCGACTCCTGCATGGACTCCATCGCATGACTCCTATTCGATCGCGTCGGACGACTTCGCGCGTTCGCGCAGCATGAACTTCTGGATCTTGCCGGTCGAGGTCTTCGGGATCGGCTCGAAGCGGATCTCCCTCGGCACCTTGTAGCCGGCCAGCAGACCGCGGCAATGGGCGATCAGCTCCTGCGAGGTCACCGTGGCGCCGGGTTTCAGTTCGACGAAAGCCATCGGCGTCTCGCCCCACTTCGGATCCGGCCGCGCGACGACGGCGCAGGCCACCACCGCCGGATGCCGGTGCAGCGCATCCTCCACTTCGATCGAACTGATGTTCTCGCCGCCGGAAATGATCACGTCCTTGCTGCGGTCCTTGATCTTCACGTAGCGGTCGGGCTCGAGCACCGCGAGGTCGCCGGTGTGGAACCAGCCGCCGGCGAACGCGGCATCGGTGGCCGCCGGGTTCTTCAGGTAGCCCTTCATCACGATGTTGCCGCGGAACATGATCTCGCCCATCGTCTGGCCATCGTCAGGCACCTCGCGCATCGCCGCGGGATCCATCACCGTCATGCCTTCCTGAAGCACGTAGCGCACGCCCTGGCGGCCATTGAGCCGAGTCTGCTCGGACACGCCCTGTCCCGCCCAGCTGTCGCGCTTGACCGCCACGGCCGCGGGACCGTAGACCTCGGTCAGCCCGTAGACGTGGGTGATCTCGAATCCGATCTTAGCCATGCCCTCGATCATCGCGGCGGGCGGCGCGGCGCCGGCCACCATCGCACGCACCTTCTGCGTGATGCCGTCGCGCCACTCCGGCGGCGCCGCGAGCAGCAGGTTGTGCACGATCGGTGCGGCGCAATAGTGGTCGGCGCGGTGCTCGCGCATCGCGTCGAGGATGGCCTGGGCTTCGACCTTGCGCAGGCAGACGTGGGTGCCGCCCAGCATCGCGACCGTCCACGGAAAGCACCAGCCGTTGCAATGGAACATCGGCAAGGTCCACAGATAGCGCGGAAAGTGCGGCATCGTCCAGGTGGCGGCGTTGCACACGGCGTTCAGGTAGGCGCCGCGGTGGTGCGTCACGACGCCTTTCGGATCGCCGGTCGTGCCCGACGTGTAGGACACGGCGATCGCGTCCCATTCGCTGGCCGGACCGTTCAGCGCGGGCAGCGGATCGTGCAGCGACAGCAAGGTCTCGTATTCGTGCGCGCCGAGGCGATCGCCCAGGCCGGCGTATTCGCTGTCGCAGACGTCGATGACGATGACGTTGCGGCCGTGCTGCTCGCGCAGCAGGCGCAGTGCCTCGAACATCGTCGGCGCGAACTCGCGGTCGGTGATCAGCACGGCGGCTTCGCAGTGGTCCATCTGCCAGGCGATCAGCGGGGCGTCCAGGCGTGTGTTCAGCGTGTTGAGCACCGCGTTGAGCGCCGGCACCGCGTAGTGCGCCTCCACCATCTCCGGCGTGTTCGGCAGCATCACGCTGACCGTCGTGCCACGTTCCACGCCGAGCGACTGCAGAGCAGCCGCCAGCCGGGCGGCGCGTTCGCGCAGCTGCGCCCAGTCGTAGCGCCGTTCCCCATGAATCACCGCGGGCAAATCGCCGAAGACCTCCGCACTGCGCTCGACGAAGCTCACCGGCGACAGCGCCGCGAAGTTGGCGGGGTTCCTGTCCAGGTGGTGGTCGTAGATGCTGGTCATGACAGGGTTTTCTCCAGGGCCTGGTCGATGTCCCACAGGATGTCGTCGATGTGCTCCAGGCCGACCGAGATGCGCACCATGTCGGGCAGCACGCCGGCGGCGCGCTGCTGTGCCTCGTCGAGCTGGCGGTGCGTCGTCGATGCCGGGTGGATGATCAGCGTGCGCGTGTCGCCGATGTTGGCGAGGTGGCTCATGAACTGTGCCGACTCGATGAACTTCACGCCGGCCGGCTCGCCGCCCTTCACGCCGAACGCCAGCAGGCCGGACGCGCCCGGCGCACCGTCGACCGCACGCATCTGCTTGCGCACCAGCGCGTGCTGCGGATGGTTTTCCAGCCCGGGATAGTTGACCCAGCTCACCCGCGGGTGCGTCCGCAAAGACTCCGCCACGCGGCGCGCGTTCGTGCAGTGCCGCTCCATGCGCAGCGGCAGTGTTTCGACCCCTTGCAGGATCTGCCACGCACTGGTCGGCGACAAAGCCGCGCCGAACACGCGCAGCGTTTCCATGCGGGCGCGCATCGTGAAGCCGAAGTCGCCGAAGGTCTCGTAGAACTTCACGCCGTGGTAGCCGGGAGACGGCTCCGTCATGCCGGGGAACTTGCCGTTGTCCCACGGGAAGCGGCCGCTTTCGACGAGCACGCCGCCGAGCGTCGTGCCGTGGCCGGCCAGGTACTTCGTCGCCGAGTGCACGACGATGTCGGCCCCGAAGCGGATCGGGTTGCACAGGAACGGCGACGGCACCGTGTTGTCGATGATCAGCGGCACGCCGTGCGCATGCGCGACGTCGGCCACCGCGGCGATGTCGAGCACCTCGAGGCTCGGGTTGCCGAGCGATTCGGCGAACACCGCGCGTGTGTTCGGCCGCATCGCCGCCGCCACCGCGTCGGGCTTCGTCGCGTCGACGAAGCTCGTCTGCACGCCGAACTTCGCGAGGCTCACCGCCAGCATCGTCACCGACCCGCCGTACAAGGCGCCTGCCGCGACGATGTGGTCGCCCTGCTGCAAGATCGTCATCAAGGCCATCGTCTCGGCCGCCATGCCGCTCGCCGACGCGACCGCCGCGCGGCCGCCTTCCAGCGCCGCGCAGCGTTCCTCCAGCGCGGCCACCGTCGGGTTCGACAGCCGCGAATAGACATTGCCGAAGGTCTGCAGGTTGAACAGCGACGCCGCATGGTCGGCGCTGTCGAAGACGAAGCTGGTCGTCTGGTAGATCGGCAGCGCCCGCGCGCCGGTGGCGGCGTCGGGAATCTGTCCCGCATGGATCGCGAGCGTTTCGGGTTTGAACGGGTGGTCGGCCATCGTCTGTCCTCAAATCGGCCGTTTCGCCGAGATCACGCGGGTATTGACACCCACCCAGTTCAGCCCGCCGAACAGCCTCGCGTGTTCGATCTTCACGCAGCGGTCCATCACCGAATCGAGGCCCGCCTCGCGCGCGAGGCGGTCGGCCTCGACGTTCTTCACGCCGATCTGCTGCCACAGGCATTTCGCACCGAGGGCCACGCCCTGCTGCGCGATCGGCAGCACGTCTTCGGTACGGCGAAACACGTCGACCATGTCGACCGGCTCGGGGATGTCCGCGAGGCTCGCGTAGCAACGTTCGCCGAGGATCTCGGGGTAGCGCGGATTGACGGGAATCACGCGGTAGCCATGCTGCTGCAGGTACTTCGCGACGAAGTGGCTGGGCCGGTGCCACTCCGCCGAGAGCCCCACGACGGCAACGGTGCGAGTACCGCGCAGGATCCGGCGCAGCGAGGAGATGTCGACTGTCATGCTCACCCCAAGATCGTGCCGAACACGATACCGCATCGGTCGATGTCCAGACCGCCACTTGAGGCCGTGCGTGCTCCACGCCCCTGGGTTTTCCCGGAAGGCGCATGCACGATCGGCATACCCTACCGGCGAATCGGCATTGGCTTTCGCTACCCTTACTGCTTACAGTCCGCGCCGACCATGACTGCACCTCGAAGCCACGTTCTGCACCGTCAGCTGCGCCACGCCCTCCCGATCGCCGCGAGCGCGCGCGGGGTGACCCTGACCGACACGCAGGGTCGCAGCTACATCGATGCCTCGGGCGGCGCGGCGGTCTCGTGCCTCGGCCACGGCCACCCCGACGTGCTGGCTGCGATGCACGCGCAGATCGACCGCGTGGCCTACGCGCACACGAGCTTCTTCACGACCGAGGTCGCCGAGGAACTTGCCGACGAGCTGGTCGCGAACGCTCCGGCCGGCACCAGCCATGCGTATTTCGTCTCTGGCGGTTCCGAGGCGATCGAAGCGGCGCTGAAGATGGCGCGCCAGTACTTCGTCGAGACCGGCCAGCCGCAGCGCGAGCACTTCATCGCGCGCCGCCAGAGCTACCACGGCAACACGCTCGGGGCGCTGGCCGTCGGTGGCAACGAATGGCGGCGGCGCCAGTTTGCCCCGCTGCTGATTCCGGTAACCCACGTCTCGCCCTGCTACGAATACCGCGACCGGCAGGCCGGCGAAACGCCCGAGCAGTACGGCCAGCGGCTGGTCGCCGAACTGTCCGATGCGATCGAGCGGCTCGGCCCGCACACCGTCATCGCCTTCGTCGCCGAGACCGTCGTCGGCGCCACCGCCGGCGCGCTGACACCGGTGCCCGGCTACCTTCGCGGCGTGCGCGATCTGTGCACGCGCCACGGCATCCTGCTGATCCTCGACGAAGTGATGTGCGGCATGGGCCGCACCGGCACGCTGCACGCCTGCGAGCAGGAGGACGTCGTGCCCGACCTGCTGGTCGTTGCGAAAGGCCTGGGCGGCGGCTACCAGCCGATCGGCGCGGTGCTCGCGCAGGCCGCGATCGTCGATGCGTTCGAGCGCGGCAGCGGCCTGTTCCAGCACGGCCACACCTACATCGGCCACCCGGTGGCCTGCGCGGCGGCGCTCGCTGTGCAGCGGGTGATCCGGCGAGACGGCCTGCTCGACGCGGTGAAACGGCAGGGACAGCGGCTTCACGAGCGGCTGACGCAGGCCTTCGGCGACCACCCGCAGGTCGGCGACATCCGCGGGCGCGGCCTGTTCCGCGGCATCGAGCTGGTCGCCGACCGCGGCAAGAAGCAGCCGTTCGACCCGGCGCTGAAACTGCACGCGCGGATCAAGGCGAATGCGATGGCCCGCGGCCTGATGGTTTACCCGATGGGCGGCACGATCGACGGCCAGCGCGGCGATCATGTGTTGCTCGCGCCGCCGTTCATCGTCGGCGACGCCGAGCTCGACGCGATCGTCGAACGGCTCGCGGCGGCCATTGGCGCGTCGCTCGCCGAACTTGCGTCGCAGGCGCCGCAAGCACGATGATTTCCACTGCCGGCCTCACGAGGGCCGGCTCCCTTTCCCCACCCCGAGGAGTCCTGAAGATGAAAAACACATCCTTGCATCCGCTGCGTCTGGCACTGGGCGCCGCCGCGATCGCGCTGGCGATGCCGCACGGCAGCGCACTGGCGCAGCAGAAGTTCATCACGATCGGCACCGGCGGCGTCACCGGCGTCTACTACGCCGCCGGCGGCGCGATCTGCCGACTGATGAACAAGGACCGTGCGAAGCACGGCATTCGCTGCTCCGTCGAATCCACTGGCGGTTCGGTGTTCAACATCAACACGATCCGCGCCGGCGAGCTGGACTTCGGCGTCACGCAGTCCGACTGGCAATACCACGCCGTCAAGGGCAGCAAGGTGTTCGAGAAGGACGGCGCGTTCGGCGACCTGCGCGCCGTGTTCTCGGTGCACCCCGAGCCGTTCACCGTGCTCGCGCGCAAGGAAGCCAATGTCGCGAAGTTCGAGGACTTGAAGGGCAAGCGCTTCAACGTCGGCAACCCCGGCTCCGGCACGCGCGCCTCGATGGAGGAGCTGCTGAGCGCCTTGGGCTGGAAGCTCTCCGACTTCTCGCTCGCCGCCGAGCTGAAGGCCGACGAGCACGGCGCCGCGCTGTGCGACAACAAGATCGACGGCTTCTTCTACGGCGTCGGCCACCCGTCGGCCAACATCCAGGACCCGACCACGACCTGCGGCGCCAAGCTCGTGCCGCTGACCGGACCCGCGGTGGACAAGCTCGTCAGCGGCGCACCCTACTACGCCAAGGTCGAGGTCCCCGGCGGCCTGTACGCCGGCAACCCGAACCCCACGCCGACCTACGGCGTGCTGGCCACCTTCGTCAGCTCGGCGAAGGTGCCCGATGCGGTGGTGTACGAGCTCGTGAAGGCGGTGTTCGAGAACTTCGACGAGTTCAAGAAGCTGCATCCGGCGTTCGCCAACCTCGACCCGAAGCGCATGGTCAAGGACGGCAACTCCGCGCCGATGCACCCCGGCGCGGCGAAGTACTACAAGGAAAAGGGCTGGCTGTGAGTTGACCGGACACGGTCTTCGTAGCCCGGATGAAATCCGGGGTCGGCTTTTCGCGGGAAGCCGATCCCCGGATTGCATCCGGGCTACGAGCTCCTTCCCTTTCAATTCCGTCCGCAGGAGCGTTCCCGATGCCGACCCCGACTGCTGCCGCCGAAATCGATGCACAGCAACTTGCCGCCGATGCCGACACCGGCGGCCGCCAGCCGGGCCCGCGGGTCAAGCGGCTGATCCTGGGCGTGACGCTCGCCTGGAGCCTGTTCCAGCTGTGGATCGCCTCTCCGCTGCCGTTCATCTTGGGCATCGGCATCCTGAACGACACGCAGTCGCGCTCCATCCACCTCGCGTTCGCGGTCTTTCTCGCCTATCTGGCCTACCCGGCGTTCAAGCGCTCGCGGCGTGACCGGGTCCCGGTGATCGATTGGGCGCTCGCGTTCGTGGCCGCGGCTTGCGCGGGCTACATCTTCTTTTTCTACCGGGAGCTTTCCACGCGGCCCGGACAACCCACCACGCTCGACCTCGCGGTGGCGGTCACGGGCATCGTGCTGCTGCTCGAAGCGACGCGGCGCGCGCTCGGGCTGCCGATGGTCATCGTCGCCATCGTGTTCCTGACCTACACCTTCGCCGGGCCGCACATGCCCGACCTGATCGCGCACAAGGGCGCCTCGCTGTCGCGCGCGATGTCGCACCAGTGGCTGACCACCGAGGGCGTGTTCGGCGTCGCGCTCGGCGTGTCCAGCAGCTTCATCTTCCTGTTCGTGCTGTTCGGCTCGCTGCTCGACCGCGCGGGCGCCGGCAACTACTTCATCCAGTCGGCCTTCGCGCTGCTGGGCCACATGCGCGGCGGGCCGGCGAAGGCGGCGGTCGTGTCCTCGGCCGCCACCGGCATCATCTCGGGCTCGTCGATCGCCAACGTGGTGACCACCGGCACCTTCACGATCCCGCTGATGAAGCGCGTCGGCTACCGGCCTGACCAGGCCGGCGCCGTGGAGGTCTCCAGCTCGGTGAACGGCCAGATCATGCCGCCGGTGATGGGCGCGGCCGCCTTCCTGATGGTGGAATATGTCGGCATCCCCTACATCGAGGTCATCCAGCACGCCCTGCTGCCGGCGGTCATTTCGTACATCGCGCTGTTCTATATCGTTCACCTCGAGGCGTTGAAGAACAACATGGAGGGGCTGCCGCGGCGGCGGCA
>DATKCI010000165.1:0-18382 GCA_035513255.1 Piscinibacter sp.
TTTCCGCTTCCGCTCGCTTGGCCGCCACCGCCATCGCACACGGCATGCTGCACTTGCGGTGGATCAGGTCGCTGCGCGCGAACAGCTCCGCGACCCAGTCGACGAACACCCGCAGCTTGGCGCTCAGGTGCCGATTGGGCGGGTACACGACGTGGATCGGGATCGAATCGGTGCACCAGTCGAGCAGCACCGGCTCCAGCGCGCCCGACGCGATGTGCGACTGCGCCATGAAGGTGGCGATGCGGATGATGCCGAGCCCGGCCAGCCCGGCGGCGACGTTGGCGTTCGAGTCGTTCACCGACAGCCTGTGCCGCCCCTGCACCTCCACGCGCTCGCCGTTCATGTTCGAGAACGAGAACGGATAGGCCTGTCCGGTGCGGTGCGAGAAGTAGTTGACGACCGTGTGCCGCTCTTCCTCCAGCTCGCTCGGATGCTGCGGCACGCCGTGGCGCTTCAGGTAGCCCGGCGTCGCGCACAGGATGGTGTGGAACTCGCCGATGCGCCGCGCCACCAGCGACTGGTCGGTGATCTCGCCGCCGCGCAGCACACAGTCGACGTTCTCGCCGATCAGGTCCACCGGCCGGTCGCTGACGCCGAGGTCGATGCGGATGTCGGGATAACGCGCGTAGAAGTCGGGCAGCGCCGGAATCAGCAGCAGCTGGCCGACCGCGGCCGCGACGTCGATGCGCAAACGCCCGCGCGGATTGGCCTTGGCCTTGGACATGCTCGATTCGAGCTCCTCCAGCTCGCCGAGCAGGCGCAGCGCGCGGTCGTAATAGGCCGCGCCGTCGGCCGTGACCGTCACGCGGCGCGTGGTGCGGTTCAGCAGCTTGGTCTCGAGCTGTGCCTCCAGCGCCTGCACGAGCCGGGTGACGGTCGGCTTCGGAAGCGACAGGGAATCGGCGGCTTTCGTGAAGGTGCCGGCTTCGACGACCCGCACAAAGGTCTGCATCGCGATGAACTTGTCCATGGTCTTGCCCGCTGTGAACGCTGAGGTGAGTGATTGAACCGCAATAAGTGGCTGCGATTGTTCTTCTTCTTGAAATGAAGCATGAGCGCCAAGGCTATTTGTTGGCCGGCGGACCGCCTCTATCTTCCTCGCATCCCAACAGCCTTGCACGTTCGGTGCAGCCATCATGTCGAAGCCGGCGTGGACAACAGAGACGATCGAAAGCGACGGTGCGCCGCCGCTTTCGGCACGCGTCTACGGCGCCGGCGGCCCGTCCGGCGATGCGCCGCCGCTGGTGCTTCACCTGCACGGCGGCGCCTTCGTCGGCGGGGACCTCGACCAGGGGTCGGTGGTCGCGTCGCTGCTCGCCGAGGCCGGGGCGGTGGTCGTCTGCGTCGACTACCCACTGGCGCCTGCGCATCCGTTTCCGCAGGCGATCGAGGCAAATCACGCGGCGCTGGTCTGGATGCTGCGGCAGCGCCGCCGCCTGACCGGGCACGACGCCCGGCTCTTCGTGGCCGGTGAAGAGGCGGGCGGCAACCTCGCGGCAGCGGCGGCGATGGTGTCGCGTGACCGTCACGGGCCGCTGCTGGCGGGCCAGATCCTGCTGTCGCCGATGCTCGACGCGTGCGTCAGCACCGCCTCGCTGCGCGGCGCGAAGGCCGGCCCCGTGGGCTGCCCCTGGGCCGACGGCTGGCACGCCTACCTGCCGCGTGCCAGCGATGCCACGCACCCCTACGCGACGCCGGGCAGCTCGATGCGGCTGGACGGCCTGCCGGCGACCTTGCTGATCACCGCGCTCGACGACCCGCTGCGCGACGAGACGCATGCCTACGCCGAGCGCCTGCGAGCCGCAGGCGTGCCGGTCGACGAAGCGATGGTGCCGCGGGCGACCGGCTGGCCCGTCACCTATCTGCAGCCCGAAGCGGCGTCCGCCCCGTGGACCGACCCCGTGCGGCTGCGCCTGCGCCGATTTCTGCTCGAACGCGCGAGCGGGCCCTGCCTGATGCGCGGCGGGCTCTGCATTCCCAGAACAACGTCCTCCAGGAGAACCTCATGAAGAAGAATCTTTTCGGCACACGCGGCGTGATTGCGGCCGCGACCGTCCTGACCGCACTCGCCGGAATCCCGGCCGTCATCTTCGGCCTGCACGGCGGCAACGCCGAAGCCACGCCGGCGCCCGCCGCGCCGCAGGCGATGCCGGCGTCGGTCGCGACCGTCGTGCAAAGCGAGGTGGCGGCGTGGGACGAGTTCTCCGGCCGACTCGAAGCCGTGGAGCGCGTCGAGATCCGCTCGCGCGCGGCCGGCACCGTGCAGGCGGTTCACTTCCGCGAAGGTGCGCTCGTGAAGGCGGGCGACCTGCTCGTCACGATCGACCCGGCGCCGTATGCCGCCGAGGCGCAGCGCGCGCAGGCGCAGGCCGAGGCGGCGCAGGCCCGGCTGACCCACGCCCGCAGCGAACACGAGCGCTCCCAGCGCCTGTGGGAGGAGCGCGCGATCGCGCAGCGCGAACTCGACGATCGCCGCAACAACCTTCGCCAGGCCGAAGCGAACCTGAGTGCTGCACAGGCCGAACTGCGCTCGGCGCAGCTCAACCTCGGCTACACGCAGGTGCGCGCGCCGATCTCCGGCCGCATCGGCAGGATCGAAGTCCACGCCGGCAACCTCGTCGCCGCCGGGCCCGGCGCGCCGGTGCTGACGACGCTGGTGTCGGTGAGCCCGATCTACGCAAGCTTCGATGTCGACGAGCAACTGATCACGCGTGCGCTGCGGGATCTGCCCGGGGGCGCGAGTGCGCGAGCGCACATCGGGCGCATCCCCGTGCGCATGGGCACGGCCGGCGGCGCGGACACGCCGCATCGCGGGCAGCTGCAACTGGTCGACAACCAGGTCGATGCCGGCAGCGGCACCGTGCGTGTGCGCGCCGTGTTCGACAACAAGGACGGCGCATTGATGCCCGGGCAGTTCGCGCGGCTGCGCATGGGCCACGCGAGCTTGGCGAATGCACTCCTGATCAACGAGCGCGCGGTCGGCACCGACCAGGACAAGCGCTTCGTGATGGTCGTCGGCGGCGACGACAAGGCCGCCTACCGCGAGGTCACGCTGGGCGCGGCCATCGACGGTCTGCGGGTCGTGACCTCGGGGCTGAAGGCCGGCGAGCGCATCGTCGTCAACGGCCTGCACCGCGTGCGGCCGGGCGCACTGCTCGCGCCGCAGCCCGTGGACATGCAGGCCAAGCCTGAAGTGCAAGCCAAGCGCGCCGGCGGCACGCAGTCGTGATCGGAGAACCGTCGTGAACCTGTCCAAGTTCTTCATCGACCGGCCGATCTTCGCCGGCGTGCTGTCGCTGCTGATGCTGATCGCCGGCCTGATCGCACTGCGCGGCCTGCCGATCTCCGAGTACCCCGAGGTCGTGCCGCCGTCGGTGGTCGTGCGCGCGCAGTACCCGGGGGCGAACCCCAAGGTCATCGCCGAGACGGTGGCCACGCCGCTGGAAGAGGCGATCAACGGCGTCGAGGACATGCTCTACATGGGCAGCCAGGCGACCACCGACGGCCTGATGACGCTGACCGTCACGTTCAAGCTCGGCACCGACCCGGACCGCGCCCAGCAGCTCGTGCAGAACCGGGTGGCGCAGGCGCAACCGCGCCTGCCCGAAGAGGTGCGGCGCCTCGGCGTGACGACGGTGAAGAGTGCGCCCGACCTGACGATGGTGGTGCACCTGCTGTCGCCGAACGAGCGCTACGACATGACCTACCTGCGCAACTACGCGCTGCTCAACGTCAAGGACCGGCTCGCGCGGGTCGAGGGCGTGGGCCAGGTGCAGCTCTTCGGCTCGGGCGACTACTCGATGCGGGTCTGGCTCGATCCGCAGAAGGTCGCGCAGCGCGGCCTGTCGGCCGGCGACGTGGTGCGCGCGATCCGCGAGCAGAACGTGCAGGCGGCCGCCGGCGTGGTGGGTGCGTCGCCGGGGTTGCCGGGCGTGGACCTGCAGCTGTCGATCAACGCGCAGGGCCGGCTGCAAAGCGAAGAGGAGTTCGGGGACATCATCGTCAAGAGCGGCGCCGACGGCGCGGTGACCCGCCTGCGCGACATCGCGCGGATCGAACTCGGCGCGGCCGAGTACGCGCTGCGTTCGCTGCTGGACAACAAACCCGCGGTGGCGGTGCCGATCTTCCAGGCACCGGGTTCGAACGCGATCGAGATCTCGAACCAGGTGCGCGCGGCGATGGCCGACCTGAAGAAGAACATGCCCGAAGGCGTGGACTACGAGATCGTCTACGACCCGACGCAGTTCGTGCGGGCGTCGATCGAGTCGGTGGTGAAGACGCTGCTGGAGGCGGTGGCGCTGGTCGTGCTCGTCGTCATCCTGTTCCTGCAGACCTGGCGCGCGTCCATCATCCCGCTGCTCGCGGTGCCGGTGTCGGTGATCGGCACCTTCGCGGTGATGCACGTCTTCGGCTTCTCGATCAACGCGCTGAGCCTGTTCGGCCTGGTGCTCGCGATCGGCATCGTCGTCGACGACGCGATCGTCGTCGTCGAGAACGTCGAGCGCAACATCGAGGCGGGGCTGAGTCCGCGCGACGCGACCTACCGCGCGATGCGCGAGGTGTCGGGGCCGATCATCGCGATCGCCGTCGTGCTGATCGCGGTGTTCGTGCCACTCGCGTTCATCACCGGCCTGACCGGCCAGTTCTATCGCCAGTTCGCGCTGACGATCGCGATCTCGACGGTGATCTCGGCAATCAACTCGCTGACCTTGTCGCCGGCGCTGGCCGCGCTGCTGCTGAAGTCGCACGGCGCGCCGAAGGATGCGCTGACCCGTGGCATGGACCGCGCGTTCGGCTGGCTGTTCCGCGGCTTCAACCGTGTGTTCGGCCGCGGATCGGTGGCCTACGGCGGCGGCGTGCGGCGCGTGATCTCGCGCAAGGCGCTGATGATGGGCGTGTACCTCGTGCTGATCGGCGTGACGGCGCTGCTGTTCAAGGCCGTGCCCAGCGGCTTCGTGCCGGCGCAGGACAAGCAGTACCTGATCGGCTTCGCGCAACTGCCCGACGGCGCCACGCTGGACCGCACCGAAGACGTGATCCGCCGCATGGGCGCGATCGCGCTCGAGCAGCCCGGCGTGGAAAGCGCCGTCGCGTTCCCGGGGCTGTCGATCAACGGCTTCACGAACAGCTCGAACTCCGGCATCGTGTTCGTCACGCTGAAGCCGTTCGACGAGCGCAGCTCGCCGGAGCTGCACGGCAATGCGATCGCCGGCGCGCTGAACCAGCAGTTCGGTGCGATCGAGGAGGCCTTCATCGCGATGTTCCCGCCGCCGCCGGTGCAGGGCCTGGGGACGACCGGCGGCTTCAAGCTGCAGCTGCAGGACCGCGGCTCGCTGGGCTACGAAGGGCTGGACGCCGCGACCAAGGCCTTCATGGCGAAGGCGCAGCAGGCGCCGGAGCTCGCGGGCCTGTTCTCGAGCCTGCAGGTCAACGTGCCGCAGCTGTATGCCGACATCGACCGCACGAAGGCGCGCCAGCTCGGTGTGGCGGTGACCGACGTGTTCGACACGATGCAGATCTACCTCGGCAGCCTCTATGTCAACGACTTCAACAAGTTCGGCCGCACGTATTCCGTTCGTGTGCAGGCCGATGCCGAGCACCGGGCGCGCGCCGAGGACGTGGGGCTGCTGAAGGTGCGATCGGCCAGCGGCGAGATGGTGCCGTTGTCGGCGCTGATGAACGTGAAGCCGAGCTTCGGCCCGGAGCGGGCGATGCGCTACAACGGCTTCCTGTCCGCTGACATGAACGGCGGCCCGGCGCCCGGGTACTCGTCCGGCGAGGCGCAGGACGCGGTGGAGCGCATCGCGGCCGAGACGCTGCCGAGCGGCATCGGCTACGAATGGACCGAGTTGACCTACCAGGAGATCCTGGCCGGCAACTCCGCGCTGTGGGTGTTCCCGCTCGCGGTGCTGCTGGTGTTCCTGGCACTGGCCGCGTTGTACGAGAGCCTCACCTTGCCGCTCGCGATCGTGATGATCGTGCCGATGGGTTTGCTCGCCGCGATGACCGGCGTGTGGCTCTCGGACGGCGACAACAACGTGTTCACGCAGATCGGCCTGATGGTGCTCGTGGGCCTGTCGGCGAAAAACGCGATCCTGATCGTCGAGTTCGCCCGCGAGCTCGAATTCGCCGGCCGCACGGCGGTGCAGGCGGCCATCGAGGCGAGCCGGCTGCGCCTGCGGCCGATCCTGATGACCTCGCTGGCCTTCGTGATGGGCGTGCTGCCGCTGGTGCTCGCAAGCGGCGCCGGCTCGGAGATGCGCCAGGCGATGGGCGTCGCGGTGTTCTTCGGAATGATCGGCGTGACGGCTTTCGGGCTGTTCCTGACGCCGGTGTTCTACGTGCTGCTGCGCCGCATGGCCGGCAACCGGCCGCTGAAGCTGCACGGAGAGGTGCCGCATCTGGAGGCGTTTGCGGGCACCGGGGGCGGTGCGGCCGTGAGGCCCGTGCCCGCGGCGCCGGTGTCGCGACATGAGTAGCAGCCCTTCTTTGCCGGTTCTGCCTCCACACCTTGTCACCCCGGCGAAAGCCGGGGTCCACCCGTGGTACTGCATCGACTCGACCGGTGGACCCCGGCTTTTGCCGGGGTGACGCGATGGGGTGCTCCGCTGCAGATCAGCGAGGTCTCTCTTCCATTCGAACCATTCTCGCCATGAAACACAAACGTGACCTTTCCTCCCGGCTTTCCACGCTCGCCATCGCGCTCGTGCTGGCTGGTTGTGCCTCCGTGCCCGCCATCGACCCAGCTGCGCTGCCGGCCACGCCGGCGGCGTTCAAGGAAGCCGATGGCCGCTTCACCCAAGCCGCCGCCGCCGACACGCAACCCCGCGGCGAATGGTGGAAGACCTTCGCCGACCCGGTGCTCGACGGCCTGGCCGAGCGCGCCGGAAGCAGCAACACAAGCATCCAGGTCGCGGCCGCGCGGCTCGCCCAGGCGCGGGCGCTGGTGCGCCGCGCCGACGCGGACCGTGCGCCGCAACTCGGTGTCAGCGCCGGCGCGGCGCGTCAGGCGGAAGCGGGCGCAGGCGGTGTCGCCGGCACGCTCGCCAGTGCGGGGGCGAGCTTGTCGTACGAGGCCGACCTGTTCGGGCGCCTCGCACGCAGCAGCGACGCCGCCGCGCTCGATGCATCGGCGCGCGAAGCCTTGCTGCAAAGCACGCGATTGCTGGTGCAGGCTGACGTCGCACAAACCTACCTCGCGCTGCGCGCCGTCGACGTCGAGCGTGCGCTGGTGCGCGACACGGTCGAGGCCTACCGCGGCACCTTGCGCCTCACCGAGCGGCGTGTGGAGGCGGGCGACGTGGCGGAGCTCGATGCGGCGCGTGTGCGCACCGATGTCGCGGCCACCGAGGCGGAAGCCTTGGCGCTGGACCGGCAGCGCGCGCAGCTGGAACATGCCTTGGCGGTGCTCGTCGGCGAGACGGCATCGAACTTCGCGATTCCGCCCGCCGTCTGGTCCGTGCCGCTGCCGCACGTGCCGGCCGGCGTGCCGAGCACCGTGCTGGCGCGCCGCCCCGACGTGGCGGCGGCGATGAGGCAATTGCAGGCCGCGCAGGCGCGGGTCGGCGTCGCGCAGGCGGCGTGGTTCCCGAACCTGTCGCTCACCGCCGCGGGCGGCTTCGCGTCGCCTGAGGTGTCGGACCTCTTCAAGTGGTCCGCGCGCAGTTGGGGCATCGGCGCGCTGCTGTCGCTGCCGCTGCTCGACGGCGGCCGGCGTGAAGCCGGCATGCAAAGCGCCCGGGCCGAGTTCGACGCGGCGCTCGCGTCGTACCGCGAGCAGGTGCTCGTCGCGTTCAAGGACGTCGAAGACGAACTGTCGGCGCTGCGGCTGCTCGCCGACCAGTCGGACGCGCAGGCGAGGGCGGTGGCGTCCGCCGAGCGCGCCACCGCGCTGTCCGATTCACGCTATCGCAACGGCCTGGTCAGCCAGCTCGAGCTGCTCGATGCGCAGCGCAGCGAACTGCGCAATCGACGTCAGGCGGTGCAGGTGAGGGCCGCGCAGTACCAGGCGACGGTCGGGTTGATCCGGGCACTCGGTGGAGGGTGGGACGCGCAGGAGGTGGGGCAGGCGGAGGCGGTGCCGAGGCCACGGGTCTGAACAGACGTATCCTTGGGTGCGTCAAAGGAGTGACGCCATGGGGAACGTTCAATCCATCGAGAAGGCGGTCCAGAATCTGCCCCCAGCGGAACTGGCCGAGTTCCGCCGCTGGTTCGCCGAGTTCGACGCCGCTGCCTGGGACGCTCAGCTGGAAGCCGACATCGCGGCAGGCAAGCTCGAGTCGCTCGCCGCGGAAGCGCGTGCCGAACATCAAGCTGGCAAGTCGCGCGCGATTTGAAGCACTCGCTTGAGTCGCTTCCGGCAGGGCAGGCAGGTTGGCTGAACCGTGAGGTGCATTCGGCTGCAAGGGAGGAAGAAGCGATGGTGGTGCATGTGGTCAGGCTCGGCAGCCCGCGACTGGAAGGCGAAGGCACACGCATCGGCACCGTGCGGCGTCCGCCGCGCGGGGTGCCCAAGGCCGAGTTCGCTTCGCGGAACTGGTACGACGTGTGGTTCCCCAACCTGGCACCGAGTGTCGAGACGATGAAGCTCGCGCAGGCGGCCACAACGCCGGCGGAGTGGACCGCATTCGTCAAGCGGTACCGGGCTGAAATGGCGACCCCCGAGAACAGCCACGCAATCGAGCTGCTCGCCGCGCTGTCCCACCAGACCGACTTCTCGGTCGGTTGCTATTGCGAGGATGAAGCGGATTGCCATCGTTCGGTGCTGCGGGCGCTGTTGGCCGACAAGGGCGCCGAGCTGGCGAGTTGAACCATGAAAAAGCTGCTGCTCCTCGCCGCAACGCATGCCGCATTCCTCGGCCTGGGCTTCGCCCTCGGCATCTACGCACTCCCCATCCTCACGGCGCCTGCCGCGCCGACCGCTGCGGAGGCGGCCTCGGCGGCCGGCCAGGCCAGCTACACCGGACAGTTCCGCCGCGATCTGAAGGACAGCGACCTGCTGCACTGGGGCGAAGGCACCGTCTCCGTGGGGCGCCGCTCCATCGTCCTGGTCGGAAAGCTCGCGCCGGGGCCGGACTACAAGCTCTACCTGTCACCCGAGTTCGTCGAGACCGAAGCCGACTTCGCGCGGCTGAAGCCGCGCATGGTGCGCGTCGGTGATGTACGCACCTTCGAGAACTTCGTGGTGGACGTGCCGGAATCCATCGACGTATCGAACTACACCACGGTCATCGTGTGGTGCGAATCCTTCGGGCAGTTCATCACGGCGGGCAAGTATCGGTAGTGGGATGAACAGCGCCGAATCACCGATCGTTCGCAAGGCCACCGAAGCCGATCTGCCGAGCCTGGTCGCCATCGACTCATACACGCAAGCCCATGCTCAATCTGCTACGGTCATTGATTCCCGGCAAGCGCCATGGCGCGGCAACGAGGGCCTCACACGCCGCCGAGCCACCGACGGATGTCGTTGTCGCCGACGCGGGGAGCTTCTCGATCTCCTCTCACTTGTCGCATGAGAACGGCTTCCCCCTTCTGGATTGGAAGGCCGCGCGTGCCTGGGTCGATACGCTTGCGGATAGCCGAGCGAGAAGCGCGGCATGGGCGCAATGTGAACAAGCGTGGCTCGAGCACCTGAGGTCGGCCCTGGGGCCCGCCTGCCACTTGCGAAAGTCGGGTGACTCGCTGCTTCTCTCGACCCTCGAACCGAACGTGGCCAACGCGACGCTCGAGTTCATGTCGAAAACGCTGCGGCGAGTGGTCCGCGTGCTGGAGGGCATCGCACAGGCGCCGGAAGAGGGAAAGCACATTCTCATCGTGTTCGACGACGACGACACCTACTATCGGTACGTGTCGCACTGCTATCCGACGGCGGGCGAGTTCGCGGCCAGCAGCGGCATGTACATCAACGCAGGTTGCGGGCACTTCGTGACGGTGAAGTCCGATCTGCGCGCCGTCGAGCCCGTGATCGCACATGAGATGACGCACGCCTGCCTGAGCCATCTTCCCATTCCGGCATGGCTCAACGAGGGCCTTGCCGTCAACACGGAACACCGCCTGAGCCCATCGGGGATGCCGACATTCACCCCTCGGCAGATGCACGCGAAGCACCTTGCATTCTGGGGGGACGCGGAGATACAGGAGTTCTGGTCCGGCAAGTCGTTCTTGCGAAATGACGATGCGAGCATGCTCTCGTACGATCTCGCGCGCATTCTGGTTTCGCAGTTGAGCGGCGACTGGGAGAGATTTCGCTCGTTCGCGCTGAACGCCGATCTTTCCGATGCCGGAGCGTCCGCGGGGCGCGAGCATTTGCGGCTCGATCTCGGTGCGGTAGCCAGCGTGCTGTTGGAGCGGGAAGCAGCCGCAGCATGGACCCCCGACCCGGCGACCTGGCTTGGCGCACCCGAACGCGGCGCATTCCGATGACGCATGACCATCCGCAACGGGAGCGCTCGGCGGCGAGCCCATCCATCGCGCTCGTCCAGCCGTCGCAGGAGCATCTGCCGAGCTACGTCGCCGCGCTGCGGCGCGGATGGTCCGTCGACCACGTGCGCGGCCGGGTCGCGGCCGAAGAAGAGCTCGAAGTGATCGCCAAGGACCCGGTGGCCTTTCTCGCCAGCCTGGTCGACCGCGAGGCCAAGGGCGCGCCGGTCAAGCTGCCCGACGGCTCGATGGTCGCGCGGATCCCGGGCTTTCGGCATTGGCTGTGGGACGGCGAGTTCTGCGGCAGCATCGGCTTGCGCTGGCAGCCGGGCACGACGGCGCTTCCGCCGCACTGCCTCGGCCACATCGGCTACGCGGTGGTCCCGTGGAAGCAGGGCAGGGGCTATGCCACGCAGGCCCTCGCACAGATGCTGCCGCACGCCCGCGCCGAAGGCTTGGCGTTCGTCGAGATCACGATGGATCCGTCGAACATCGCGTCGCAGCGTGTGGTGCTCGCCAACGGCGGCGTGCTGTTGGAGCGTTTCGTCAAGCCGGTTCAGTTCGGCGGCACCGAAGGCCTGCGTTTTCGCATCGCGCTGCAATAAACGCGCCGACGAGGGCGCGGTGCCTGAGCTTCCTGTGTACGATCCGTTTCCGACCGCGCCGCGGGGCCGATATTCCGAACACAGGAGAACGACGAAATGAACGCAGTCAAATTGGCAGGGGTGGTGCTCATCGTTGCGGGAGTCCTCGGTTTGCTGTACGGCGGCTTCAGCTTCACCAGGGAAACGCACGACGTCAAGATCGGGCCGGTCGAGTTTTCCGTGAAGGAGAAGGAATCGGTCAACGTCCCCATCTGGGCGGGCGTCGGCGCCATCGTGGCCGGTGCTGCCTTGCTGCTCTTCGGGGGAAAGAAGGGCTAGCAGTCATCGACCACGGTGCCGACATGTTGACGAATGCGGCGACCCGTCTGCATTTTCTGGATGGCGATCCGGCTGTGATGAGTGAGCTGCAGCGGGTGCTGGAAGCAGCCCCAGGTTATGCAGAGCGCTTCACCGGTGCACGGCCCGGAAAGGTGAGGTCAAGCCGGATCGCTACGCCAACGTGGTGGAGAGGGTCATCCTCGTGAAGCCGCTGGCGGCAGCCAGGTAGTTCCGGCCGCGCGCAACGCCGAAGCGAGATCGCATGGGCCACGCCATCCGCAATGTGAGTTCAACGCAAGCACAGGCCGTGTCGGCAATGATCGGCCGCAGCTTCAACGCGCTCGTGGCGGCCGATTGGGAGCCGGCCGCGTGCCGGGTGTTCCTGGAGGAGTCTTCGCCGGCGCGGCTGAGAGACGCCTTGCAGACAGCCGCTCACGCCGCGGGCGCGTTTTCGGACAGCGGCGTGCTTGGGTTCATCCTGATGCCCAGGCCATCGGTCCTCGGCATGCTGTTCGTCGATCCTGGATCGCTGCGCCTGGGCATCGGCCGGCAGCTGTGGGAGCACGCGCGCGCCCACGTGGAAGCCTCGTTTCCCGATGTGAAAACGGTCGAACTCAATGCGAGCCCCCAGGCCGTGCCTTTCTACCGAAGCGTCGGCTTCACGCCGATCTCGGCAGAGTTCCGGCGCGCTGGCTGTCGCGCGACGCGAATGGCGTGCTGGCTTCCTGCGCGTGCACTCGGGGCGGTGCTTTGAGCGTTCGGCTTCGGTGCCAACCAAGAGCCCGAGGAGCAACAAATGAACGAGCTTGTGTTTGACGGGGGTTGTCTTTGCGGTGCCGTGCGCTATCGAGCCATCGGCGAGCTGCTTTCAAGCAGCGTATGCCACTGCCGCAGCTGCCGACGCGCCAGCGGCGCGCCATCTGTGGCCTGGTTCGTCGTGCGCAACACTCAATTCACCGTAGTCTCCGGTCAGGTGTCGAGTTTCCGGTCCTCGCCGCCGGCTCTTCGCAGCTTTTGTGGTCAGTGCGGCACGCCGTTGACCTACCAGCATGACGACAATCCAGGCACTGTCGACATCACCACAGCGACACTCGACGATCCGGAACTCGTGCCCCCGACGCACGAAATCTGGCTCTCGCACCGGATATCCTGGGCAGCGTCGGACCCGGAGGTCGAACACTGCCCGCGGGGCAGCGGCGAAGGTCGGGACATCGCCGACTGAGGAGCCTGGATGCCCACGTCCCCATCGCGCCTCTATCTCCGACCCTTCGAGCACACCGACGCCCCGGACTTCGCGGCCGCCGCGCGCGAGTCCGTCGCCACCGTGGGGCGCTGGATGCCTTGGTGCCATGCTGCGTATTCGGAGGCCGAGGCGCATGCCTGGTTCGATGCGTGCCATCGAGGATCGGCCGAACGATCGGCCTTCGAGTTCGGCATCTTCGAGGCCCAGACCGATCGCCTGCTCGGCGGCGCGGGGCTGAACCAGCTCGACATGCAGCACAACCTGTGCAACCTCGGCTACTGGGTGCGCGAATCGATGCAGCGGCGCGGCATCGCCACGCGCACCGCGCGTGCGTTGTCGGAACTGGGATTCAGGGAGCTCGGCCTCACGCGGATCGAAATCGTCGCGGCGCAAGGCAACGAGGCAAGTTGCAGCGTGGCGAGAAAGGCGGGGGCGCTGTTCGAAGGCGTCGCACGCAATCGCCTCGTGATCGGCGGCACGCCGGTGCCGGCTTCGGTCTTTTCGCTCGTGCCGTGATTCCCCTGGTCACCGCGGACATGCCAGACCCGTCATTGCGCAGACCGAGGTGCCGGTTCATCGCGGAGAATCCGTCGAGGCGCTGGAAGAACGGGTTCAAGCGGTCGAACGGGAATTCCTCGTTTGCACGCTGCAGAACATCGCCTGCGGCAACATGCGCCTCATTCCACTCGCCACCTCAACGGAGTCGCCATGCCCCCCGTCGCCTCGCCGAAGCAAGTCGCCGCCTCCCTGACCGAACTCTGGTCGCCTCGTGTCGTCGCCGAAGTCGACGATTCCTACGTGAAGGTCGCCAAGGTCCAGGGCACGCTCGCCTGGCACAGCCACGACGCGGAAGACGAGCTGTTCCTCGTCCTGAAGGGCCACCTTCGCATCGAGATGGAGAACGGCACGGTCGAACTCGGTGAGGGCGAGATGTTCGTCGTGCCCAAGGGCGTTCGGCACAACCCGGTGGCCGAAGAGGAATGCCTGCTGATGCTCATCGAGCGCAAGTCGACGCAGCACACCGGGGGCGTCGTCACGGAAAAGACGCGTTCGCTGGCGGAGCAGCTTCGTCCAATAGCTCGATAACCGACTTCGCGACGCGAGGAAACCATGACCGCAGAAAACCCACTCGTCTCCCTGCGCGAAATCACCGCCGACACCGTTCGCCAGATCACCGACCTGTCGGTGAGCCGGGAGCAGCAACGATTCGTCGCGCCGAATGCCGTCTCGCTCGCCCAGGCGCTTTTCAGCGAGGAGGCCTGGTACCGCGCGATCTATGTCGGCGAGTCGCCGGCAGGATTCGTCATGCTCTACGACGAGTCGCTTCGCGCGGCGCTGCCGCCGTCTCCGGAGGTCGGCTTGTGGCGATTCATGATCGACACGCAGTTTCAGCGCCGGCGCATCGGTGCGGCGGCGCTCGATCAGGTTATCGCGCATGTCCGGAACAAGGATCGGTTCGCGTCGCTCACGACCTCCTACGTGCCGGGCCCCGGCTGCCCGGAGCCGTTCTACCTTCGGGCGGGATTCCGGCACACCGGAAGACTCGATGACGACGAAGTCGTCCTCGAACTGCCGCTCGTGGCGCAAGCGTCATGAACGATTTCGCCGACACCCACACGATCGCCACCGTCGAACAGCTTGGATCGCTGTTCGGCGAGGTCGGCGAGGCCTCCGCCAAGAAGGAGGTGTCGTTCGTCCACGCGCACTACCGCACGCTGATCGAAGCGTCTCCGTTCGCCGTGCTTGCCACCAGCGGACCGGACGGGCTGGACGCGTCGCCCCGCGGCGACCCGCCGGGGTTCGTCGTCGTCGAGGACGAGACGACGCTGGTCATCCCGGAGCGCCGAGGCAACAACCGCATCGACAGCCTTCGCAACATCGTCGGCGATCCGCGCGTGGCCTTGCTGTTCCTGATCCCCGGCGTCGGGGAGACCTTGCGCGTGAACGGGAAGGCGAGCATCAGCACGTCACCGGCCCTGCTGGCGCGCTTCGCCATGGGAGGCAAGCCGCCCAAGTGCGTGATCGTCGTCAAGGTCGACACGGTCTTCTTTCAGTGTGCGCGCGCGATCCAACGCTCTCGCTTGTGGCAGCCCGCGCCTGCCAATCGCCCGAGCGGCGTGCCCAGCGCCGGACAGATGCTGTCGGCCCTGACCGATTCGCAGATCGACGCAGAGCAGTACGACCGCGAGCTGCCGGCTCGGCAGCGGGCCACGCTGTACTGAGTGGCACCACAGTCACCACATTCGTAGCAGATGGGAGGCGATATGACAATCGAGATTTCCAAAGAGGCGCGCAAGGAGGCGATCGCTTCGATCGAACGCTACTTCCAGGAAAACATGGAGGAGCGCATCGGCAACATCGCCGCCGCCGGGCTGCTCGGCTTCTTGCTGGAAGAGATCGGCCCGCTCGTCTACAACAAGGCGGTCGCGGACGTGCAGGAGCGCCTGCAGGCGCGCGTCATGGAGCTCGACATCGAGGTGCATGAGGACGAATTCCAGTACTGGCGCAAGTTCGAGCGCCAGCGCAAGGGCAAGTGAGCGGCCAGGGAAGTCCCATCAACCGCTGAATGACCGGGATTCTCATGACCGCGACCACATTCCCGACACTCGAAACGGAGCGCCTGCTGCTGCGCGAGATCGTCGCCTCGGATGCGCCGGTGCTTTTCGCGATTCATGGCGACTGCGACTCCATGCGCTGGTTCGGCACCGACCCGCTCGATGATCTTCAGCAAGCGGAACAGCTCGTCGAAACCTTCGCCGCCTGGCGCCGCATGCCGAACCCGGGCACGCGCTGGGGCATTCAAACGAAGGCCGACAGCCGACTCGTCGGCACCTGCGGTCTGTTCAAGTGGAACCGCGGATGGAAAAGCTGCATCGTCGGCTACGAGCTGGCACGACCTGCTGCAATTTTCGCTGCTCCGCCGCGAGTACGTCGCACGTGCTTCATGCGAGGAACGTGCGCCCTCGGTCATGCTCGACGCATAGTTCACTCAGCACGAACCATGTGCGCCCGCGTCGTTGCCATCAGCGCCAGTCCTGGCTTCCAACGGCTGGGAGAGAAGACCATTCCATGCTGCATCACATTTCCCTCGGCGTGACCGACCTCCAGCGTTCCGCCGCCTTCTACGATGCGGCGCTGGCCGCCCTCGGCTACGTCCGTGTCTGGACGGACAGCTCGGCCATCGGCTATGGGTTGCCGGGCGGCGGAGACAAGCTCGCAATCAAGCTGCGCAAGGAGGGAGCGGTGCCGCCCGGCCCTGGCTTTCATCTGGCGTTCGCTGCTTCCAGCCGCGATGCCGTTGCCGCGTTCCATCGGGCCGCGCTGGCACAGGGCGGTCGGGACAACGGCGCTGCGGGACTGCGGCCGGAGTACGGCCCCCACTACTACGCCGCGTTTGTCGTCGATCCCGATGGGCACGCCATCGAGGCCGTCATCAATGAACCGGTGTAGCGGAACGATCGGTTAGGCGCCCGAGATTCCACCACGCGGCAACTGACACTCGAAGGACTGGAACATGACGGAATCGTGGACGAAGCGGCTGCTGTGGGTCGCCGCCGCATGGAACATCCTCGGCGGCGCGAGTGCGCTGTGGGACCCGGCGCAACACTTTGCACAGCTGTACACGGCGTCTCTGTCCCTGGACGATCCGCTGCAGCTGTTCTTCTATCGATGCACGTGGATCAACGTCATCGCGTGGGGCGTCGCTTACGCGCTGGCCGCCATGCTGCCGCTGTCGCGCACGGTGGTGCTCGCCGCCGGCGCCGCGGGCAAGTCCGCGTATTTCGTCGCCTGCGCGGCCTTGTTCGCGGGCGGAACGGGCAGCGGGATGCTGCTGGCTGCCGGCATCGTCGATGTGCTGATGGCCGGGTTGTTCGTGGCGGCCCTGCTCCCGGGGCGCCGGGTTCGGGCGCTGTCGCCTGACGGTCAGGCAGCGAGCCGCGCCCGGCCATGACCACCATCGAAACCCGTCACCTCGTCCTGCGTGACTTCACGCCGCTCGATCTCGATGCGTATCGGCGCATCCGGACGACGTCAAGTTCCAGCGCTTCTACGGCGAGGACGATGCCCGCCCCGACAAAGCCGACGTCTTGCTGAAGTTGTTCATGGACCAAGCGCTTGAACAGCATCGAGCCCGAGCGCACCGCGGAGGCCTTCTTCCGAGGCCGTTGGTGGACGACCCTCGTGCTATCCATGCCGGCGCACCGATGGCGTGCCCGCGAACCTCATTTTCGACGACCCTAGACCGTCGCGCCTGAGCGAACGAGACCCGCGCGGCGCGCGGGCATGACGCTGCCGGTCCGCCTGCGGGCCTGATACGCCCCATTACAAATTTGCAGGCAATACTTACCTGATGTTGCCGAAAGCACCATCAGTACCTGGTGATGCCACGCTCCGACTTCCCCTGTCGGACAACGCCAGGTCGCAGTGTCCCAGCGATTCCACGCCTCAGCGTCACGCCGATCAGGTCGGCCCCACTCGCAGCACTGCAACGTCTCCGGCCGAAGCCGGTAGTTGCAACCCCTTCCCGAGTGAGAAATGACCATGACGCTTGAACGCGCCCTATCCCGCCCTGTGTCCTTTTCCCTGTGCCTGCTCGCTGCTGCCGTGATGGCTGCATGCGGCGGCGGCACTTCAACCGAAGAGCCTACGGTATTGGCCGAGAGCGAAGTCGCCGGTGAAGACCACGCGGCCCAGCCGATGGATGCCGACCCGAACGCGGTGTCCATCGACCAGCCGGTCGACAATTTCGCCGACGCCTCGAATCCCGATCCCACGATGCGCGCGCAATCGCTCGCCTCAGGCTTCGTGGACAGCTCGGCCGTGTTCATCGACACGTCGCTCATACCGCTGGGCAGCACCGGCTCATCGGTGGACATCGTCCGGTCGACCACCGAACTGCCCGTGCCCACCGAGGGCGGCGCGTTCCGCACCACCTGCAGGTACTCGCACATGGCGTCGGACGACCCCATCGTCTTTCCGAACCAGCCCGGCAGATCGCACCTTCACACGTTCTTCGGCAACACGGGGACGAACGCCGATTCGACCGCGAGTTCGCTGCAGACCAGCGGCAACTCCACGTGCCGCGGCGGCACCGTCAATCGCACGGCCTACTGGGTACCGTCGATGATCGACACGCGCACCGGCGCGCCGGTGAAGCCCAAGGACTCGCAGTTTTATTACAAGAATGGACACAAGGGCATCGTGCCCAGCAGTGTGCGTCCGATGCCGGACGGGTTGCGGATGATTGCAGGCGATCCGAAGAACGCGGCGCCCGTCGGTCCGTTCTACTACAACTGCAAGCGCGGCTCGAACGTGAAGGAGATTCCGAACTGTTCGGTGGGCGCCGACGTGTACCAGAACATCACGTTCCCGCAGTGTTGGGACGGCGTGAACCTGGACTCGCCGGACCACAAGAGCCACATGGCCTACCACACGAAGGGTGTCTGCCCGAGCACGCACCCGGTCATCCTGCCGGAGGTCACCTTCCGGATCATCTATGCCGTGACCGAAGAGGACGCGCCGCTGCACTGGAGGCTGTCGTCGGATGCCTACGACCGCAGTTTGCCCGCCGGCTACTCGTCCCACGGCGACTGGTTCAACGGCTGGAAGCGGGACGTGAGCCACAGCTGGGCCACGAACTGCATTGCGGCATCGAAGGACTGCCACTCGCATCTGCTCGGCGACGGGCGGAAGATCTCCTTCTGAGGAAGACGTTCTGCTGAAAGAGCAACGGGCCCGTCGGGCCCGTTGCCTTGTCGATCTGCGCCGAACTCAGAACGTGTGCCGCACCCCCGCC
>DATKCI010000166.1:0-2754 GCA_035513255.1 Piscinibacter sp.
GGAAATGCGGCGGCGGATCTTTGCCCGATGACCGGAGGTGCGAACGCGCTCGTAGATCGCTGCGCGTGACAGGCCGTTGCCGCGGCGGCTGCGGAAGAACGGCGCACGCGGCAAGGCCGGGCCGCGATGCCGGCGATAGAGTTGCATGGCTTCGCGGACCGTGTTGTTCATGGGCACGGTGCGTTGGTGACCGCCCTTGCCGGTAACACTCACGGTGCCTTGATCAAAATCGACATCGCCCTCGCGCAAGCCCGCGCACTCCGAGGCGCGAACGCCGGTGCCGTAGAGCAGTGCCAACACGGCGCGATCGCGCAGCCCGATCAGCGTGTCCGCCGGCGGCGTGGCCAGCAACTGGTCGACTTCCTCGACGCTGAGAAAGACGGGCAACTTGCGCGGTGTGGCCTTGATCGACGGCAGCCCCGCCATCGGGTTGTCCCGAGGGGCCAGGTAGCCCATCGTGACCATCGCCCGGTAGAAGCTCTTCAAGATCGTCGCCGTGCGGTTGATGGCGCTGTCGCCGTTGTGCCGTACTTCGCGCAAATGCTGCAGGTACTCGAGCGCCTCCCGGGTACTGATCCGCTCGGGCGGCTTGTCGGCTAAAGCCACGCGGGCGTACTCGTGAAACTGCCGGAGCGTGGCCTCGTAGGCGGCAATCGTCTTCGGCCGCAGGCCGCGTGCGGTACAGAAGGTGCGTGTGTAGGCCTGCATCCAGTACTGCCAGGTCATGACTTCTCTCCCGGATCGAGGGTGGTGACGGCGTTCTCCCTGCGTGAAGGCAGAACGTGCAAGTACACGCCGGTCTCCTGCGGGCTGCGATGACCCATCAGCGAAGCGATCACACCGAGGTCGACGCCGCGATCCATGAGGTGCGTGGCATAGCTGTGCCGGAGGGTCTTCGGCTTGATGTCCTGGGCCAGGCCGGCGCGTGCGACCGCGCGGCGCACGACGTCCGCCACGTCCTTGTTGGCCAGGCGCCGCTGCTTCGCCGCAGTCCTGAACAATGGACCGCGCCGGCCGCCGCGCTCGTGCAGGTAGGCGAGCAGTTCGGTGACCACGGCATCGGGCACCGGCACGACGCGCGGCTTGTCGCCCTTGGCGGTCAACACGCTGAGCTCACGGCGTTCGGCGGACACGTGTTGCACGTTGAGTCCGCAGAGCTCGTGGGTGCGCAGCCCGCAGCCGTACAGCAGCAACACCATCGTCCGGTCGCGGCGTTCCTCGGCCGTATGCCGCGGGCAAGCCGCGACGAGCGTGCGGGCCTCGTCCAGCGTCAGTGAGCGCGGCGGCGCGCGCTGCTCGGCATCCTGCAGATAAAAACCGCTCAGCACGTTGCGATCGCAACGGCCGCTGCGCCAGGCGTACTCGAGCAGGCCGCGCGCGTGGGTAAGGTACTTGTTGATGCAGGTCGGGCTCGCCTGGGCCTCGCGTTCCAGCGCCACATAGCGCAGGAAGTCCTCGAAGGCCAGCTGCCACAGCGGCACGTCGGGGCGCAGCCGATGCGTCTGCTTCAAGACCCGCTTAAGGCTGCAGCGGATGTCCCGGACCGTGCCCGGCGCCAGCTTGTTGACGTCCTGCTTGTAATCGAGATAGCCCTCGATCAGGGGATCGAGCCGGTTCATGCCGTGACCTCCGCGTTCAGCCAGTCGTTGAGAGGGTGCTTCTGCACGGCCCGATGCCGCTCCGGATCGGCGATGTGCAGGTAGCGCATGGTGGTGGCGACCGTGGCATGGCCCAGCGTGCGCTGCACCTCCGGCACCGGGACGCCGGCGGCCAGCAGGTCGGAGGCGCAGGTGTGTCGAAACTGGTGCAGGCTGTGCAGCGGCACCCCGGCACGCCGCGCGATCCGGTGCACCAGGTGGCTGATGGCGGCCTCCGGCAAACGCTCGCCGCGCTTGCTCAGCAACAGCGCCTGCTCCCCCCACCGGTCGTGCTTCTCCAGGTGGTTGTGACGGTGCGGCAGGAAGGTCTCGAGGCAGTGGTAGACAATGCTCGGCACCACCACCGCCCGTGGCTGTCCGGTCTTGCGGCCATCGATCCGCAACGTCCCGTCCTCGCGGTTCCAGTCGGCCACGTTCAGTCGCTGCAGCTCGCCGCGCCTTAACCCCGTGCCGTACAGCAGCGATAACACCGTGATGCCAAGATGCTTGCGGTAGGTGCTCCGCCCCGACGCACCCGCAGCCTTCCAAAGCAGCCGCAGGTCGCCGGCGTCAATGCGCTTGGGCATGCGGTGGTAGGGCGTGACCTTCGGTCCCTGCATCCACTTCAGCGGGTTGTCGATCCACACGCCTTCACGCACCAGGAACTCGCCGAAACAGCGCATGCGGCTGATCAGCGCATAGACCGTCGACTTCGCCTTGAACGGCGTGCGCTCCTGGATGTAGCGTGTCAGAAGCTCCGGCCCGATGTCCTCGAGGCGCGGCTTGGGCCGCCGCCGCTTCATCCAGCTGCCCCAGCGCAACAGCTCGCGGTGCGCGTTATCGATCGTCGCCGGGTGAATCCCGCGAGCTTCGTACTCTTGTATATAGGCCTCTGTCAGCGCGTCCCACTGTCTCATTGTCTGTCTCCTCGCATCAGGCACCCCTCGAGGGTCGCCCCAAACACGACAAAACAAAACAATACGACGCCCGATATGACGCCAATGGGCTGACGTGGCTGCCCATTACTGAACTAAACACCGCTTATCAACGAGAACGTGACGAAGGCAGTGCTTCAACTGACCATTCCTGAACTCGCGACGGCAGACAGGCCCGCTAA
>DATKCI010000167.1:0-26707 GCA_035513255.1 Piscinibacter sp.
GGCAAGGGGTGACGGCAGGGGGTGACGGCAGGGGGTGACGGCAGGGGGTGACGGCAGGGGGTGACGGCAGGGGGTGACGGCAGGGGGTGACGGCAGGGGGTGACGGCAGATTAGCGCCTATGGAATCCCATCCGAGCTACAGGAGGCCCGTTTCCGGCGCCTGCTGGGGAAACTCGACCACCGGTTGCGGCTTCCAGCCCTTCTTCCGGTGCTCCGCCACGACGTTGGTGTAGATGCCGCCGCGCACGTACCACTTCGCGGTGATGCGCACGAAGCGCGGGTCGGTGGCCTTCACGAGGTCGTCGAGGATGTCGTTGGTCACCTTCTCGTGGAATGCGCCCTCGTTGCGGTAGCTCCAGAAGTACATCTTCAGGCTCTTCAGTTCGACGCACAGCCGGTCGGCCACCATCTCGATCGTGAAGTGCGCGAAATCGGGCTGGCCGGTCAGCGGGCAGTGGCAGGTGAACTCGGGCACCTGGAACTGGATCAGGTAGTCGCGCTTCGGGCTCGGATTCGGGAAGACCTGCAGTTCCTTGCTCGGCGCGCTCGGCGGGTTGGCCGGCCTCGGCCGTTGCTTCGGAAGGGATTTCGGGGCGGCTGTCTTGGCCATGGCGGTGACGTTTCGAGAGGGTTTCGAGCAGGGGCGCGATGGTATCATCCAGGCCGCCAAGAAGCCCGCATCGCTGCGGGTTTTCTTATAGAAATCAATGACTTACGCGCAGGCTTTGCGCAAAGCGGCCACTTCCCCATGCGCCTGAACTCGATCAAGCTCTCCGGCTTCAAGTCGTTCGCCGAGCCCACCAATTTCCAGTTGCCGGGCCAGTTGGTCGGCGTGGTGGGGCCCAACGGCTGCGGCAAGTCGAACATCATGGACGCCGTGCGCTGGGTGCTGGGTGAGTCGAAAGCCAGCGAACTGCGCGGCGAGTCGATGCAGGACGTGATCTTCAACGGCTCGGGCAACCGCAAGCCCGCCAGCCGCGCGAGCGTCGAACTCGTCTTCGACAACAGCGACGCGCGCGCCGGCGGCCAGTGGAACCAGTTCGGCGAGATCGCCGTGAAGCGCGTGCTCACACGCGACGGCACCAGCAGCTACTACATCAACAGCCAGCCGGTGCGCCGCCGCGACGTGCAGGACGTGTTCCTCGGCACCGGCCTCGGGCCGCGCGCCTACGCGATCATCGGCCAGGGCACGATCAGCCGCATCATCGAGAGCAAACCCGAGGAGCTGCGGCTTTTCCTCGAGGAAGCCGCGGGCGTGTCGAAGTACAAGGAACGCCGCCGCGAGACCGAAAGCCGGCTGAAGGACACACGCGAGAACCTGATCCGCGTCGAAGACATCTTGCGCGAACTGAACAGCAACCTCGACAAGCTGGAGAAGCAAGCCGAGGTCGCGAGCCAGTACCGCGGTCTGCAGGAGCAGGGCACGCTGAAGCTCCACCAGCTGTGGTTCCTGAAGCACCGAGACGCCGCCAGCGAAGAGGAGCGCGTCAAGAAAGAAGTGCTGGCCGCCACCAACGCGCTGGAAGAGCGCATGGCCGAACTGCGCCACGGCGAAGCCGAGCTGGAAACGATCCGCCAGGCGCACTATGCGGCGAGCGACGATCTGCATGCCGCGCAGGGCTCGCTGGCCGAGGCCTCACTTGAAGTGAGCCGCCTCGAAGAGCGCATCCGCTACGTCGTCGAAGGGCGCCAGCGCATCGAACAGCGGCTGCTCGAGCTGAAGACGCAGAGCGAGCAATGGGCCGAACGCCAGCTGCAGGCGCAGGACGAGCTCGAGCAGATTGCCGAGCAGATCGCGGCCGCCGATGAACAGAGCGAGGTCCTCGCCGCGCAGGCGGAAGAGCAGTCGGGCAACCTCCCCGGGTTCGAAGACGCGGTGCGCGCGGCACAGGGCCGGGCCAACGAGCAGCGCACCGAAGTGGCCGCGGTACAGCAGCAGATCCAGGTGCTGGCGGCCGAGAGTCGCAGCATCGAGGAGCAGCGCCGGCAGCTCACGGGCCGGCGCGAGCGGCTCGACGGCGAGCGCCGCCAGCTCGCCGCGCCCGACATGGACCGGCTGGCCGAGCTGCAGCGCCAGTTCGCGGTCGCTGAAGAAGCGCACCAGACCACCGACGCGCGGCTGCACGAACTCACCGAGCAGGTGCCCGCGCTCGACGAAGACCGCCGAGAGAAGCAGGACCGCGTCAACGCCGAGGCCGGCAAGCAGGCCGATCTGAGCGCCCGCCTGGAGGCGCTTCGCGCGTTGCAGGAGAAGGTGCAGACCGAAGGCAAGCTCAAGCCCTGGCTCGCCAGGCACGGCCTCGACGGCCTGCCCGGCCTGTGGACCAAGATCCACATCGACACCGGCTGGGAGACGGCGCTGGAGTCCGCCCTGCGCGAGCGCATCGCCGCGCTCGAGGTCGGCCGCGTCGAGACGGTGCGCGCCTTCGCGGCCGACGCGCCGCCGGCCAAGCTCGCGTTCTACACGCCGCCGCAGGCGGCGATCGCGAACACGCACCAGACGCTGCCGCGGCTGAGCGACCTGCTGCGCCTCGAGAACCACGGAAACGGCGCGGGCCTGAAGGCGCTGCTCAACGACTGGCTCGAAGGCGTGTACACGGCCGACAGCATCGACGATGCGCTCGCCGCGCGCGCCAAGCTGACGCACGGCGAAGTCATCATGACCCGCGAGGGTCATGCGGTCAGCCAGTTCGCGGTCTCGTTCTACGCCCCTGATTCCGAGCAGGCCGGCATGCTGGCGCGCGCGCAGGAGATCGAGAACCTGGAGCGGCAGCAGCGAGCCCAGGCGCTGATCGCCGAGGAAGCACGCAGCGCGTCGGTGCGGGCGGAGGCGGCGTACACCGACGCGTCGCAGCGCCTCGTCGCCGCGCGCCGCGAAGCGGCCGAAGCGCAGACGCGCGCCCACCAGCTGCAGGTCGAATTGCTGCGCCTGTCGCAGCAGGCCGAACAGACGAGCACGCGGCGCACGCAGCTCGAAGGCGAGCTCGGCGAAGTCGACGCCCAGCTCGAAGAACTGAACGAGCGCAGCGCCACCGGCGAAGCGCGGTTCGAAGAGCTCGACATGCAGCTCGCGACCACGCAGGAGCGCCATGCCGAGCTGGAAGAAGCGGTGATCGCCGCCGAGCGCCGCCTCGCCGAGGCGCGCGAGCAGCTGCGCTCGCTGGAGCGGCAGGCGCAGGAAGCGCAGTTCTCGTCGCGCTCGCTGGCGGCGCGCCGCGGTGAGCTGCAGCGCAGCATCGAGACCGCGCTGCAGCAGGTCGCTGCAAACGAACAGTCGGCCGCTCAGCTGCAGGACGAGCTGACCGTGCTGACGGATGCCGCCGCGCAAGCCGGCTTGCAGACCGCGCTCGCTTTGAAGCTGGAGCGTGAGGCGGCACTGGGCGCCAAGCGCAGCGAATACGACGACCTGAGCTTGCGCCTGCGCCGCGCCGACGAGCAGCGTCTTGCGCACGAACAAAGCCTGCAGCCCTTGCGCGACCGCATCACGAAGCTGCAGCTCGAAGAGCAGGCCGCTCAGCTCGGCGGGGCGCAGTTCATGGAGCAGCTCACGGCCGCCGAGGTCGACATGGAGGCGCTGGCGAAAAGCGTCGAAGAAACCGGCGCCAAGCTGTACGGTCTGCAAGGCGAGATCGACCGCATCAACCGCGACATCAACGCGCTCGGCGCGGTGAACCTCGCGGCGCTCGACGAATTGACCGCCGCGCGCGAACGCAAGAGTTTCCTCGATGCCCAGTCGGCCGATCTGAACGAAGCGATCCACACGCTGGAGAGCGCGATCCACAAGATCGACCTCGAAACCCGCGACCTGCTGGGCTCGACCTTCAACCAGGTCAACGAACACTTCGGCCGCATGTTCCCGAGCCTCTTCGGCGGCGGCAACGCCCGGCTCGTGATGACCGGCGACGAGATCCTCGACGCCGGCGTGCAGGTGATGGCGCAGCCGCCCGGCAAGAAGAACAGCACGATTCACTTGCTGTCGGGCGGCGAGAAGGCGCTCACCGCCATCGCGCTCGTGTTCGCGATCTTCCAGCTGAATCCGGCGCCGTTCTGCCTGCTCGACGAGGTCGATGCGCCGCTGGACGATGCCAACACCGACCGCTACTCGAAGCTCGTGCAGGAGATGGCCAAGGGCACGCAGTTCCTCTTCATCAGCCACAACAAGATCGCGATGGAGATGGCCGAGCAGCTGATCGGCGTGACGATGCAGGAGCAGGGCGTGTCGCGCATCGTGGCGGTCGACATGGAAGCCGCGGTCGGCCTCGCCGAAGCCGCATGACGGAGCGATCGCCATGTCGGACTTGACCATCGCATTGGCCGCCGTGGGCGGGGTGCTGCTCGCTGTCGTGGTCGCACACGGCGCGTGGCAGGCCCGCAAGGCGGGTCCCAAGCGGGCGGCCGGCGAACCTCTGCCTCGCGGTGAAGCGCGCGAACCGGTGCTCGAAGCGGCCGGCGCCGACAGCGCGCGGCCGCCGGCACCGGTCGAGGCCTTCGAGCCGCGGGCGCCGAAGCGGGCGGTCGCGCGGCTGGATGCCTTGATCGATGCGATTGCGCCGCTGACCGTCGAGTCGCCGGTCAGCGGCGATGTCGTTCTGACGCATCTGCCGCCGGCGCGGCGCGCCGGGACCAAACCGTTCCTCATCGAGGGACTGGACGCCGAAACCGGCGAGTGGGAAGCGCCGGTGCAGGGGCGGCGCTACGGCGAGCTCCAGGCCGGCGTGCAGCTCGCCAACCGCACCGGCCCGCTGAACGAGATCGAGTATTCCGAGTTCGTGCAGAAGGTGCAGTCATTCGCGGAGGCGATCGGCGCGATGGCCGACTTCCCCGACATGCTCGACGTCGTGGCGCGCGCGCGCGAGCTCGACGGCTTCGCCGGCGAGCACGACGCGCAGCTCGCCGTGCGACTGCAGGCGCGATCGGCTGCGTGGAGCGTGGGCTACATCCTGCAGCACGCCGGCCGCCACGGCTTTGTCGCAGGCGCCGTTCCGGGCCGCCTCGTGCTGCCGTCGACCGAAGAAGGCGCGCCGCCGGTGCTCACGCTGACCTTCGATTCGCAGGCCGTCTTCGCCGACGACCCGAGCCGCGCCGCCGTGCGCGACGTCACCTTGAGCTTCGACGTGCCGCAGACCGATCCCCGGGCCGAGCCCTTCGTCGCCTGGCAGGCGAGCGCCCAGGCGCTGTCGCTCGGCATGGACGCCGCCATCGTCGACGACAACGGCCGCCCGCTGAGCCCCGAGGGATTCGCCGCGATCGGCAGCGAGCTGGAGCAGCTCTACGCCGCGCTCGAGACCCGCGACCTGACCGCAGGATCGGCGGCGGCGCGGCGCTTGTTCAGCTGAGCGCGCAGCCGTGCGCTCGCCGCGAAAAGAGATGACACACCGGGTCGGAACTCTCTTGACGGCGTGGCTCCTCGCCTGGGCCATGCCGGCGGCGCTGGCGGTGCCGCCCGAACCGCCGAACCTCGTGGCGATCAGTGAGCGAATCACGACCTCCGGCCAGCCGTCCGCGCCGTGGCTGGAAGGCCTGAAGGCCCAGGGCTTCGAGGCCGTCGTCTACCTGGCCCCGCCGACCGTGAGCGATGCCGTGCGCGAAGAGCCGCTGATTGTCGCGAAGCAAGGTCTCGTGTTCGTCAACATTCCGATCCGGTTCGACGATCCGACACCGGCCGATGTCGACAACTTCGCGGCCGTCATGACGGCGCTCGCGCCGCGCAAGGTGCTGGTGCACTGCCAGGTCAACCTGCGCGCCTCGTCGATGGTCTTCCTGTACCGCACGATCGTGAAGAAGGAGGACCCCGACGCGGCCTACGATTCGGTGCGGCGAGTGTGGACGCCCGAGGGCCCGTGGAAGCGCCTGATCGAGACCCAGCTGCGCCGGCACGGCATCGCGTTCGAACCGTTCTGACCGCCGATGAGTTCATCCCCGTCTCCGTCCGAGCGCGCGGCCCGGCTGCGCGAGCAGCTGCACCACCACGCTCACCGCTATTACGTGCTCGACGATCCGGAGATTCCGGATGCCGAATACGACCGCTTGTTCCAGGAACTGCAGGCCCTCGAGGCCGAACACCCGGAGCTGCTCACGGCCGATTCACCGACGCAGCGCGTGCTCGGCCGCGTGCTCGACGGCTTCGTGCCGGTGCGGCATGCGGTGCCTATGCTGTCGATCCGCACCGAGACCGACACCGAGGCGACCGGGGCGTTGGCTTTCGATGGGCGTGTGCGCCGCGAACTGGGCCTGAAGGAAGCCGATCCGCCGGTGGAGTACGCGGCGGAACTGAAGTTCGATGGCCTGGCGGTCAACCTGCGCTACGAAAACGGCGTGCTGGTGCAGGCGGCCACCCGCGGCAACGGCGAGACCGGTGAAGACGTCACGCAGAACATCCGCACGATCCAGAAGATTCCGCTGCGGCTTCGCTTCGCCGGCACGCCGCCGGCGGTGATCGAAGTGCGCGGGGAGGTCTACATCCGCCGCGACGATTTCGAGGCCTTGAACGAACGCCAGCGCGAATTGATCGCGCAGGGCGCGAAGAACGAGAAGACCTTCGTGAACCCGCGCAACGCAGCGGCAGGCGCGGTGCGGCAGCTCGACCCGGCGATCGCCGCCAAGCGGCCGCTGAGCTTCTTCGCCTACGGCGTCGGCGACGTGAAGGGCTGGGAGGTGCCGGGCACGCACGGCGGCCTGATGGACGCGCTGGAAGCCATGGCCCTGCCGGTGTCTGCGGAGCGTGCCGTCGTGCAAGGCGCCGACGGCCTGGTCGACTTTCACCGTGCCATCGCCGAGAAGCGCGACCACCTCCCGTTCGACATCGACGGCGTGGTTTACAAGGTCAACGACCGCGCGCTGCAGCAGCGCCTGGGCTTCGTCTCGCGCGAGCCGCGCTGGGCGGTGGCGCACAAGTACCCGGCGCAGGAGCAGATGACGACCCTGCTCGACATCGGCGTGCAGGTCGGGCGCACCGGCAAGCTGACGCCCGTGGCCAAGCTGCAGCCGGTGTTCGTCGGCGGCACGACGGTCAGCAACGCGACGCTGCACAACCAGGACGAGATCGACCGCAAGGACGTTCGCATCGGCGACACGGTGATCGTGCGGCGCGCGGGCGACGTGATCCCCGAGGTGGTCGCCGTCGTCGCCGACCGGCGGCCGGCCGACGCGCAGCCGTTCAACCTGTCGCAGCGCCTGCACGGCAAGTGCCCCGTCTGCGGCAGCGACATCGTGCGCGAGGAGGGCGAAGTCGACTGGCGCTGCAGCGGCGGCCTGTTCTGCGGCGCGCAGCGCAAGGAGGCCATCCTGCACTTCGCCGGCCGGCGCGCGATGGACATCGAGGGCTTGGGCGACAAGCTCGTCGACCAGCTGGTCACGAGCGGCCTGATCCGCACGCTGCCCGAGCTGTACAAGCTCGGCGTGGCCAAGCTGTGCGCGCTGGAGCGCATGGCCGACAAGAGCGCGCAGAACCTCGTGAAGGGGCTGGAGAAGAGCAAGCAGACGACGCTCACTCGCTTCCTCTTCGCGCTCGGCATCCGCCACGTCGGCGAGACGACGGCGCGGGACCTCGCGAAACACTTCGGCTCGCTGGACCGCATCCTCGATGCGAGCGAGCAGCAACTGCTCGAAGTCAGCGACGTCGGTCCGATCGTCGCGCGCAGCATCCGGACCTTCTTCGATCAGCCGCACAACCGCGAGGTCGTCGAGCAGCTGCGCGCCTGCGGCATCACCTGGGACGAGCACGACGGCACGGCCGACCGCACGCCGAAGCCGCTGGCCGGCAAGACCTTCGTGCTCACCGGTACGCTGCCGACGATGACCCGCGACGAAGCCCGGGACCTGATCGAAGCCGTCGGCGGCAAGGTGGCCGGCTCGGTGTCGAAGAAGACGCACTACGTCGTCGCCGGCGCCGAGGCGGGCAGCAAGCTCGACAAGGCGCGGGAACTGGGGGTGGAGATCCTGGACGAAGAGGGACTGAAGGCGTTGCTCGCCTAGACTTGCGTCATGGCCATACGAGCGATTCTGAAAATGGGCGATCCGCGCCTGCTGCGTGTCGCCAAGCCGGTGCCGTCCTTCGACGCGCCGGAACTGCACACGCTGATCGCCGACATGTTCGACACGATGCATGCGGCCAACGGCGCCGGCTTGGCCGCACCGCAGATCGGCGTCGACCTGGCGCTGGTGATCTTCGGCTTCAAGCACAACGATCGCTATCCCGATGCGCCGCCGGTGCCCGAGACGGTGCTGATCAATCCGCAGATCACGCCGCTGTCGGACGACGAGGAAGACGGCTGGGAAGGCTGTCTGTCGGTGCCGGGCCTGCGCGGTGTGGTGCCGCGCTTCGCGCGCATCCGCTACACCGGATTCGATGCGAAGGGCGCACGAATCGACCGCGAAGCCGACGGTTTTCATGCGCGCGTGGTGCAGCACGAGTGCGACCACCTGATCGGCAAGCTCTACCCGATGCGTGTACGCGACTTCCGGCAGTTCGGCTTCACAAGCGTGCTGTTCCCCGACCTCGATCCGGCCGCCGACGACTGACCAGGCTTCTGTTGCGGCTTTGTAAAGACGGTGTCCGCACCGCTGGCAGGGTCAGCGCAAGTGTCCCAGGCGGCGTTTTGCGGGTATGGCACCTTTCCGGTGCTTGGCGGTGAGCCTGTGGCCCATGGCGCCGCCCGATCCCACGAGGCTTGCACGATGAAGTTCTCCACGCCGTACCCGCTTCGCACCGCACAGCGTCTCGCGCTCGCCTTCGCGGCGTTGTTGTGCAGTGCACTCGCCACCAGCGCCTGGGCCGATCCGCCCGGCCGTGTCGGCCGCCTCGGCGAGATGACCGGCCAGGTCTGGCTGTACTCCCCGGACGTCGGCGAGTGGGTGGAGGCGGTGCGCAACCGCCCGATCACGACCGGCGACCGGCTCTCCACCGACGGTTCGGCGCGCGCGGAGGTGCGTATCGGTTCCACGACCCTTCGTATCGATTCCGGCACCGAACTCGAGGTGCTGCGGCTGGATGACGAGCAGATGTCGCTGCACCTGCACAACGGCAGCGTTGCGGCCCGGCTGCGCAGCGCCGAAGCGGCGAGCGATTTCGAAATGAAGACGGCCGAGGGCCGCTTCGCGGTGCATCGCGCGGGCCGCTACCGCTTCGATCGCACCGACGGGTCCAGCCACCTGACCGTCTGGAGCGGCGAGGCGATCTACGAGGGCCCGGGCAGCGCATTGACCGTCTACGCCGGACAGCGCGCCGAATTCTGGCTGGATCGCCAGAACGCGGCGCAGTACAGCCTCACCGACCCTGAGCGGGACGCGTTCACGGCCTGGAACACCGAGCGCGACCGCTACGACGACCGCAGCGCATCGTCGCGCTACGTGTCGCCCGAGATGACCGGTGCCGAGGACCTGGACCACTACGGCCGCTGGGAACAGGCGTCCGACTACGGCGCGGTCTGGATCCCGCGCCACGTGCCCAGCGGCTGGACGCCCTATGGCGCAGGCCATTGGGCCTGGATCAGCCCCTGGGGCTGGACCTGGGTCGACGACATGCCGTGGGGCTTCGCGCCCTTCCACTACGGCCGCTGGGTGATGTTCGGCGGCCATTGGGGCTGGGTCCCTGGCCACTACGTGCGCCGCCCGGTCTACGCGCCGGCGCTGGTCGGCTGGATCGGCGGGCCGCACCTGAGCGTCAGCATTTCGGTCGGCCGCCGGCTGGCGCCGACCGTCGGCTGGTTCCCGCTCGCGCCGCGCGAGGTCTACGTGCCGGCGTTTCGGGCGAGCCCGGGCTACGTGCAGAACGTCAACGTCACGCACGTCACGAACATCACCAACGTGACGACGATCGTCAACAACCCGCAACAGGCGGTGAGCCTCGCGCACTACAAGAACCGCCGCTTCCCGCACGCGGTGACCGTGGTGAGCCGGGACGTGATGGTCAAGCGGCAGCCCGTGGGGCCGGCCGCGGCCCGCCTGCGCGGCACGCCGGCGATGCGGGAGCTCGTGAATCAGCCGTCGCAGGCCACGGTGGTGTCCGCGCCGCCGGTGGCCAAGCCCTCGCCAGCGCCTCGTACGGCGGTCACGCCGCCGCGGCGGCGCATCCAGGTGCCGGAAGAGCGCGACGCCCGTTCTTCGCACGACGTGCGCCAGAACCTGCGGCCGGCGCCCGCCATGACGGTCCAGCCGCGCGCGCCGGTGGTGCGGACCGTCGCGCCGCCGGTTGTGGCCGCGCCTCCTTCGCCGGTCGCCGCGCGACCGCCGGTCAAGGTAACCACGCCGTCGCCGATGCCTCAGGCGCGCCAGCCAACGCCTGCGATGGCCCCGCCGCCGGTTCCCCAGCGTCCGCCGCCGCAAGCGCAGGCCCCGCAACCAGTCCGCCAGCCACCGGCGATGGCGCCGCCGGCACCGGTCGCGCAGCCTGCACAGAGGGCGGCGCCGGCGCTGCCGCCGACCCTGCGCGCCACGCCGCCCGAGAAGCCGGGCGGCGGCCGCGGCCCGGCCGTCAAGATCCAGTGACGTCCAAGGTCAGCGCAGCAGAGGCTCGAGCACCGGCCACACGTTGGCCAGGATGATCGGATGGGCCTGCGCACGCGGGTGGATGCGGTCGGGCTGGAACATCGAATCGGATTGCGGGCCGTTCGCAACGCCTTCGAGTAGAAACGGCACCAGCGCCGCTTTCTCCTGCTTCGCGACCGCCGCGAACAGCGCGTGAAAGTCGTCGCTGTAGCGGCGCCCGTAGTTCGGCGGCACCTGCATGCCGGCGATCAGCACCCTGGCGCCGGCCGCCTTGGCCGTCTGCGCCATCTGCGTCAGGTTGGCCTGGGTCATCGACAGCGGCAGCCCGCGCAACGCGTCGTTGCCGCCGAGTTCCAGGATCACGTGCGTCGGCTGGTGCTGCTTCAGCAGCGTGGCCAGGCGCGAGCGGCCGCCGGAGGTCGTGTCGCCGCTGATGCTGGCGTTGATCACCGTCGCTGGAATCTTTTCCTTCGCGAGTTGTCGTTCCAGCAGCGCGACCCAGCCGCTGCCGCGCTCGAGACCGTATTCGGCCGAGAGGCTGTCGCCGACAACGAGGATCTTGTGGGGCCCGCGCCCCGGTGCCGCAGCGATGCCCCTGCCGGGCACGGCCAGCGCGGCCAGCGCGGTACAGTGCACCAGCCAGGCCCGGCGGGCCATCTTCCTTTCAAGCACGTCATTCATGTCACAACCCATCATTGCCGTGGAGCGCGTCACCAAGCAGGTGCACGACTCCACGGGGACGCTGACCATTCTCCACGAGATCGATTTCACCCTGCAGCCCAGGCAGTCGGCCGCCATCGTCGGCGCGTCGGGCTCGGGCAAGAGCACGCTGCTGTCGATCATCGCGGGACTCGACACGCCGACCACCGGTACCGTCCGCCTCGCCGGCACCGACCTGTTCTCGCTCGACGAGGACGCGCGAGCGGCGGTGCGTGCCGCCAAGGTGGGGTTCGTGTTCCAGAGTTTCCAGCTGCTGGGCAACCTGACGGCGCTGGAAAACGTGATGCTGCCGCTGGAGCTGCAGGGCCGCAGCGACGCGCGGCTGCTGGCCACCGAGATGCTGCGCCGCGTGGGGCTGGGCGAACGGCTGCGCCATTATCCGAAGGTGCTGTCCGGCGGCGAGCAGCAGCGGGTGGCGCTGGCCCGCGCCTTCGTCGTGCGCCCGGCGGTGCTGCTGGCCGACGAGCCGACCGGCAGCCTCGATTTCGCCACCGGCGAAAAGGTGATGGAGCTGATGTTCGATCTGAACCGCGAGGCCGGCACGACGCTGGTGCTGGTCACGCACGACCGCGGCATTTCGGAGCGGTGCGACCGCCAGCTGCGCATCGAGGCGGGGCGGGTCGACGTGGGCGAGCTGCCGCTCGCAGCGAGGGCCTGACGGGCGAGAGGATAGCGATTGCCTCGGCTGGGGATTGGTGACACGATGCCCCGATGCCCAACCACTGAGGAGACGACATCGTGAAGACCGGAATCGACCAGGACGCCTTGATCGAGATGTTCGCCAACGCGGGCGCCAAGCAGGGCGAGCAGGTGCGCCAGGCCGTGCGCCAGGCGACGCTGGGCGCGTTGCAGGGCCGCGAGCTGACACTGAAGAACATCCGCGACGCGCTGAAGACGGTGGCGCAGTCGGCGAGCGCGGGCGCGGCGCAGAACGTGCTGCCGCCGGTCGACGTCGAAGGGCTGTTGAACAGCGCGGTCGCGGGCATGGACGACGCACTGCTGAAGGCCGTGGACGCCAACCGCGTGGCCTTGCAGCAGTTCGTCGACCAGGGCGTCGGCCTGCAGGAGAAGACGCTGAAGAAGGCGGTCGGCGACCTCGAGAAGTTCGAGGACACGCTGATCGGCGTGGTCCGGAAGTCGTCCGAAGCGGCCGGCGCCCAACTGGGTCCGATGTGGGAACAGGTGCTCGAGAAGCTGCAGGCCGGCGGCTCGCTGTCGGGCGCGCGGGCGTCGAGCACGGCCGAGCAACTGGTGCAGCAGATGCAAACCGCGATGCGCGACAGCCGCAGCGCCGGGCTGCGTGCGGCGCAGACGATGGCGGAAAGTTATTCGACGCTCGTCAGCGGGGTGCTGATCGGAATGTCGGAGGCCCTGACGCAGGGCGGGGCGGCGAGCAAGCCGCGAGGGAAGAAGTAAGCGGCTTGAACTCGGCAAGTGGACCCCGGCGTGGCCGCAGGCCGGCCTGTCCTGAGCTTGTCGAAGGGCCGGGGTGACGCGCGTTTGTCACCCCGGCGTTCGCCGGGGTCCACTGCCCGCAACCGCAGAACCGATCAGTTCGCCGTTTCGAACTTGTAATCGGTCTTCGCGTTGGCCCGAATGTCGTCGCGGAACTTCGCGAGCTTCACCTGTGACAGGCGCTGCTCGATCTGCGGCTTGATCTCGGCCAGGGCCGGGAACTGCGCTTCGCGGGTGTCCTCGAGCTTGATGATGTGGTAACCGAACTGCGACTTCACCGGCGCATCGGTCATCTGGCCCTTTTTCAGCTGGGCCATCGCCTGGCCGAACTCGGGCACGTAGGAGTCGGGCTTGGCGTAGTCGAGGTCGCCGCCCTTCTCGGCTGAGCCGGGGTCCTTCGAGTTCTTCTTCGCCACGTCCTCGAACTTCGCGCCACCCTTGATCTGCTTGATCAGCTTCTTCGCGTCGTCTTCCTTCTCGACCAGGATGTGGCGCGCGCGGTACTCGGTGCCGCTGGACTGCGCTTTGAACTTGTCGTACTCGGCGGTGATCTCGGCGTCGGTGACCGGGTTGTTCTTGCGGTAGTCCTCGAACAGCTCGCGGATCAGGATGGTCTGGCGGGCCAGTTCCATCTGCGTCTGTACGTCGGGCGAGGCGGGCAGGCCGCGCTTCTCGGCCTCCTGGATGAACATCTCGCGCAGCACGACTTCGTCGCGCGCCTGCTTCTCGAGCTCCGGCGTGGCGGGCTGGCCTTGCCGGGTGGCTTGGCCGATCAGCGCGTCGACGCGTGTTTTCGGGACCGGTTTGCCATTGACGATGGCGATGTTCTGGGCCTGCGCCGCCAGCGGCGCCAGCAAGGCGAGCGAGACGCAGGCGGCAACGGACAGCTTCTTCATGGGGCGGGAGCCTTTCAAACTCGGATGCAAAAGTGGGGGGGCTCGAGGCGCTTCGCGCCGAGTTCTATGACTGAGGGGAGGGCAGAAGGTTCAGGTCTCGCCCGGTGCGCGGGCGTCGATGGCGAGCGCGTGGATGCCGCGCGGTATCAGATCGTGCAGGGAATCATATACGAGCCGGTGGCGCGCCAATCGTGACAAACCGTTGAAGCGGTCGCTGACCACCCGAACCGAAAAATGCCGCCCCTCGCGCGCGCCGGCGTGCCCGACGTGCAGGTGACTGTCGTCCTGAACCTGAAGGTCGATCGGCGCCAGCGACGTGCGAAGCGCGGTCTCGATCTGTTTTGCGGTCACCGCCATGCCAGCCTCACGACGGCAGCTGCGGCGGCTTCGATTCGCCGGCGTCGGTTTTGACGTAGCGGCTCAGGTAGACGACCTGCGCGATCGAAAACGCGAGCATCAGACCGGTGGCGCCGAACACCTTGAAGCTGGCCCAGGTGGAAGTCGAGAACGAGTACGCAACGTACAGATTCAACAGCCCCATCAATCCGAGGAAGGCCACCCATGCGAAGTTCAGGCGCTGCCAGACGGCGGCCGGCAGCTCCATTTCGCTGCCGAGCATTTCCTGCAGCAGGTCGCGGCCGAACAGGCGGCTGAGCCAGAACGCCAGGCCGAGTGTCCAGTAGGCGATGCTCGGCTTCCATTTGATGATGACCGGGTTGTGGAACCAGATCGTCGCCCCGCCGAGCACGACCACCAGCGCCAAGGTGATCCACAGCATCAGGTGCACCGGGCGCTTCATCAGCTTCAACAGGCTCACCTGGACGATCGTGATGACGCTCATCACGATGGTCGCAAGCAGGATGGGCGCTTCGTCCGCGCCGACCACGCCGCCGGACACGATGAACCCGAAGTAGGCGGTGGCGATGCCCGCCGCCCATTCCTTGTTCCGCTCGGCGGCCTGGAAGGTGCCGAAGAACAGCAGCAGCGGGAGAAAGTCGAGGAACAGCTTCATTGACGGATCCAGGTGGCCGGTCGGGTGAGCCCGGCCGGGGCCTGGGTCATTTTTCTTCAGGCGCGAAGTTTATCGCCGCCGAGTTGATGCAAAAGCGCTCACCGGTAGGCTCTGGCCCGTCTTCGAACACGTGGCCCAGATGGGAGCCGCACTGGTTGCAGCGGACTTCCACGCGCACCATGCCGTGGCTTTCATCGACCACGCGCTCGATGACTTCGCCGTTGATCGGCTGGAAGTAGCTCGGCCAGCCGCAGCCGGCATCGAACTTGGTGCCGGAGTCGAACAGCGGCGTGCCGCAGCCGACGCAGTCGTACTTGCCCGGGTCCCAGTGGTTCCAGTACTTGCCGGTGAAGGCGCGCTCGGTGGCGGCGTGGCGCGCCACCTCGTACTGGGTCGGGTCGAGCTGGGCTCGCCACTCGGCGTCGGACTTCTTGACCTTGTAGTCGCTCATGGCGCGAGTGTAGAGCGGGGCGTGAGGCCGTGAACCCCGTGGGGTGGGATCCCACGCGCCGCCCTCGAGGGTGGCCGACGATATGAGCGAACTGTCGCCGCGACGACAGCATTTGCCCGAAGCTTCCCTATGCTGTTCCCCGAAGTTCGCCATGGGTCCGCGATCGGGCCGCCGCCAAAGTGCCGACCCACGGCCTTACGGGTAAACGGCAGGCTTGGTACTCGTGCTGCTTCCTATGATCTTTCGCGTCGCAACATTCACTCCCGGAGACAGACCATGGCAGCCTTGATGGGTCAGATGATGCAGATGCCGCTGATGATCTCGTCGTTGATCGTCCACGCGGCGCGGCATTTTGGTGACACGGAGATCGTGTCGAAGCGCGCGGAAGGCGACCTCCACCGCACGGACTGGACGCAGACCGAACTGCGCGCGCGCAAGCTGGCGCAGGCCTTTGAGCGGCTGGGATGCCGCGCCGGAGACCGCGTGGCCACGCTGGCCTGGAACGGCTACCGCCACGTCGAGATCTATTACGGCGCCTCGGGCTCGCAGCTCGTGTGTCACACGATCAACCCGCGCCTGTTCCCGGAGCAGATCGCGTGGATCGCCAACGACGCCGCCGACCAGGTGCTGTGCTTCGACCTGACCTTCCTGCCGCTGATCGAGAAGCTCGCGCCGCAACTGAAGTCGGTGCGGCATTTCGTGCTGATGACGGACCGCGCCCGCATGCCGGCGCAGACGGGAATCGCCGGCTTGCTGTGCTACGAAGAACTGATCGACGCCGAGAACGGGCAGTATGCGTGGCCGGAGTTCGACGAGAACACCGCGTCGAGCATCTGCTACACCTCGGGCACCACGGGACATCCGAAGGGCGCCGTGTACAGCCATCGCTCGACGCTGCTGCATGCCTATGCGTCGGCGCTGCCGGATGCGCTGGATTGCTCCGCGAAGGACGTGATCCTGCCTGTCGTGCCGATGTTCCACGTCAATGCCTGGGGTCTGCCCTATGCGGTACCGCTGGTCGGTGCCAAGCTCGTGATGCCCGGACCGCACCTGGACGGCAAGTCGCTGTACGAGCTCTTCGAATCGGAGAAGGTCACCTTCAGCGCCGGCGTTCCCACGGTGTGGCTGGGCCTCATCAACCACGTTCAGCAGAACAAGCTGAAGTTCAGCACCTTCAAGCGCACGGTGATCGGCGGTTCGGCCTGTCCGCCGGCGATGATGCGAACGCTGGAGGACGACTTCGGCGTTGAAGTCATCCACGCGTGGGGCATGACCGAGATGTCGCCGATCGGCACGCTGTCCAAGCTCAAGGCCAAGCACGAGGCGCTGGATCCCGAAGCGCGGCACCGCCTGCTCGAGAAGCAGGGCCACGTGGTCTACGGCGTGGACATGATGATCCTCGATGACGACGAGAAGCCGCTGCCGTGGGACGGCAAGGCCGCCGGCAACCTGGTCGTGCGCGGCCCGTGGGTCATCGAGCGCTACTTCCAGGTGGAAAAGTCGCCGCTCGTGACCGTGGACGGCCGGCAATGGTTCCCCACCGGCGACGTGGCGACCATCGACGAAGACGGCTTCATGCAGATCACCGACCGCAGCAAGGACGTGATCAAGTCCGGCGGGGAGTGGATCAGCTCCATCGACCTCGAGAACATCGCGATGGCGCATCCGGCGGTGCACGAAGCGGCGGCCATCGCATGCCGGCATCCGAAGTGGGACGAGCGCCCGCTGCTCGTCGTCGTCAAGAAGCCGAATGCCGAAGCGACGGCTGCGGACATTCTCGGATTCTTCGAGGGCCGCCTTGCGAAGTGGCAAATCCCGGACGACGTCTTGTTCGTCGCCGAGCTGCCGCACACCGCCACCGGAAAGATCCAGAAGCTCAAGCTGCGCGAGCAGTTCAAGGACCACCGTCTTCCGACGGCCTGAGGGCCGCAGCGCTGTCTCTCCGGAGACAAACGGCGGGGGTCATCCCTGTCCCCTCGCCGCCCCGTTTCCGTTACCGTTGTCCGTTGTTCCCAAGCCGCAGGAGATAGGCACATGAAGCTCTCGAAAATCACGTTCAGCATCGCGCTCGGCACCGGTTTGCTGATGTCCGCGGGCGCCGCCCTCGCGCAGGCCAAGCCATTGGCCGGCCAAACCGTCAAGCTGGTTCGCATCGACGCCCTGTCGGGCCTGATGGCGCCGGTGGGCGCCAACCAGTTGAAGAGCTACCAGTTCTTCGCCGAGAAGTTCAATGCCAACAACCCGGCCGGCGTGAAGTTCGAGGTCACCGGCATCGACAACAAGCTGTCGCCGACCGAATCGCTGAACGCGCTGAAGGCGGCCATCGACCAGGGCGTGCGCTTCGTCATCCAGGGCAACGGCTCATCAGTGGCCGGTGCGCTGATCGATGCGGTCAACAAGCACAACGAACGCAACCCGGGCAAGGAAGTCGTTTACCTGAACGACGCCGCGGTCGACCCCGACTTCACGAACAGCAAGTGCAGCTACTGGCACTTCCGCTTCGACGCCGACACGTCGATGAAGATGGAGGCGCTGACCACCTTCATGAAGGACCAGCCGGACATCAAGAAGGTGTACCTGCTGAACCAGAACTACTCGCACGGCCACCAGGTCGCGAAGTTCGCGAAGGAAAACCTGAGCCGCAAGCGCCCGGACATCCAGATCGTCGGCGAAGACCTGCACCCGCTCGCGCAGGTGCGCGACTTCGCGCCGTACATCGCCAAGATCAAGGCCTCGGGCGCCGACACCGTGATCACCGGCAACTGGGGCTCCGACCTGTCGCTGCTGGTCAAGGCGGCCAACGAGGGCGGCTACAACGGCAAGTTCTACACCTACTACACCGGGGTCACCGGCACGCCGACGGCGCTGGGCCAGGGCGGCGCCGGGCGGGTCTACCAGATCGCCTACAGCCACTACAACATGGGCGGGCAGATGGACCAGTGGATGAAGGAGTTCAACCAGAAGTTCAACGACGACTTCTATACCGGCTCGGTGATCCACGTCTTCAGCGTGCTGTCGCAGGCGATGGCCAACGCGAAGTCCACCGACCCGGTCAAGGTCGCCGCGGCGATGGAAGGCCTGAAGGTCAAGAGCTTCAACGGCGAGGTGGAAATGCGCAAGGCGGACCACCAGCTGCAGCAGCCGCTCTACCTCACGGTCTGGCAAAAGACCGACGCCAAGCACCCGTACAGCCCGGAAAAGACCGGCATGACGCTGGTGCCGGTGAAGGAGTTCCCGTCCTTCGTGTCGAGCACGCCCACGAGTTGCCAGATGAAGCGGCCTTCCGCAAGCTGACGAGGCCCTCGCGTCTCCAGAGGGGCCCGATCGGGTTGATCTCATCGGGCCCTCTTCACTTCTAGCCCTTGCGCGGCGCCAGGAATACCAAGCATGGAGTTCTTCACGATATCGATGCTCAACGGCTTGAGCTACGGGCTCCTGCTGTTCATGCTCAGCTCCGGCCTCACGCTGATTTTCAGCATGATGGGCGTGCTGAACTTTGCGCATGCGAGCTTCTACATGGTCGGCGCGTACGTGGCCTACACGATCTCGCGCCTCGTGGGGTTCTGGCCGGCGCTGGTCATCGCGCCGCTCGTCGTCGGCGCGCTCGGCGCGGTGTTCGAGCGCTACGCGCTGCGCCGGGTGCACAAGTTCGGCCATGTGCCGGAACTGCTGATCACCTTCGGCTTGTCCTTCGTGCTTCTCGAGCTCGTGCAGCTGATCTGGGGCCGCTCGGCAGTGGAGCTGAATCCGCCCGCCGCGCTGCTGGGACCGGCCTTCACGCTGGTCACCTCGTCGCTGGACGGCATGCGCGTGGTCTGGGGCGCGGCGCCGGCCGAGATGTGCGCGGCGGCCGACGCGGCCGTGCGCGTCGTGTGCTCGCCGTTCCCGGCCACGCGCGGCTTCATGATGTTCGTCGCGCTGATGATGCTGGTCGCGCTGTGGCTGCTGCTCACGCGTACGCGCATCGGCCTCGTGATTCAGAGCGCGCTCACGCACCCGGAGATGGTCGAGTCGCTCGGCCACAACGTGCCACGCGTGTTCATGCTGGTGTTCGGCGCGGGGGCCGCGCTCGCCGGGCTGGCCGGCGTGATCGGCGGCAGCACCTTCGTCACCGAACCGGCGATGGCGGCCACCGTGGGCTCGGTGATCTTCGTGGTGGTCGTCGTGGGTGGGCTGGGCTCGCTGGCCGGCGCCTTCCTCGCCTCCATCCTGATCGGCGTGATCCAGACCTTTGCCGTGTCGCTCGACCATTCGGTGCTGAGCGTGCTGTCGATGCTCGGCCTGCAGCTCAGCGGCGCCGCGGCGTCCAACACCTTCATGACGCTGACGATCTCGCAGATCGCGCCGATCCTGCCGTTCCTGTTCCTCGTCTTGATTCTGATCTTCCGGCCCAAGGGGCTGCTGGGCACCAGAGAGGGTTGAACGATGTCCGCCGCCATGTCCCCAACCTCATCAGTGCCCGCGCCCGCGCCCGCGGCAGCCGCGCCGCCCTCCGCGGTGTACTCCTTCCGCCCGTACAACGTCGGGCGCGTTGTCATCTGGACGCTGTTCGCGCTCGTGCTGCTCGCGGCGCCGCTGCTGTTCACGAGCAGCCTGTCGCGCACGATCCTGTCGCAGATGGGCATCGGGATCGTCGCCTGCCTGTCCTACAACATCCTGCTGGGGCAGGGCGGCATGCTGAGCTTCGGACATGCGGTGTACTCCGGGCTCGCCACTTTCGTCGCCATTCACCTGCTCAACAGCATCGGCGGCGGATTGCCGATTCCGGTGAGCCTGGTGCCGTTCGCCGGCGGACTGGCCGGGATGCTGTTCGCAGTCGTCCTCGGCTACGTGACGACCAAGAAGGCGGGCACGACCTTCGCGATGATCACACTGGGCATCGGCGAGCTGGTGTTCGCGATGTCGCTGATGGTGCCGGAGTTCTTCGGCGGCGAGGCGGGCGTGTCGGCCAACCGCGTGATCGGCGATGCGGTGATGGGCATCACCTTCGGTCCGGCCGTGCAGGTGTACTACCTGCTCGCGATCTACACCTTCATCTGTACCGCTGCCATGTTCGCCTTCACGCGCACACCGCTCGGGCGCATGCTCAACGCCGTGCGCGACAACCCCGAGCGGGTGGAGTTCATCGGCTACAGCACGCAGCGCGTGCGCTACCTGTCGTTCATCATCGCGGGCTTCTTCGCGGGCATCGCCGGCGGCATGTACGCGCTTAACTTCGAGATCGCTACCGCCGAAGTGGTGGGCGCGGCCCGCTCGGGCGGCTACCTGCTATTCACCTTTCTGGGTGGCGCGACCTTCTTCTTCGGGCCGATCATCGGCGCGATCCTGATGGTCGTCGCCGGGGTCCTGCTGTCGGAGTTCACGAAGGCCTGGCTGCTGTACCTCGGGCTCGTGTTCCTCTTCATGGTGATGTACGCGCCCGGCGGCATCGCGAGCCTGATCATGATGAACCTGCGCGTGGCCGCGTTCGGCAAGCTGCGGCGGCTGTGGCCGTCCTACCTCGCGCTCGGCGGCACGGCGCTGGTCATGCTGGTGGGCGCGGCGGCAATGATCGAGATGATCTACCACCTGCAGCTCGACAGCGCGATGGCCGGCTCCACGCTGCGCTTCATGGGTGCGACGCTCGACGCGATGGCCGCGGAGAGCTGGGTCGGCGCCTTCATGGTGGTGCTGGTCGGTCTCGGCCTCTTCGAGGTTACGCGCCGGCGCTTCGCGCTGCAGTGGGGCGAAATCCAGGCGGAGATCGACAAGGAAATCCGCCGCAGGGAGGCCCTGTGATGACGCAGTCGACATTTGCGATCGAACTGAAGGACCTGCGAAAGTCCTTCGGCAAGACGGAGATCATTCGCGGCGCGAACCTGGCCGTGGCGCCGGGCGAACGCGTCGCCATCATCGGCCCCAACGGCGCCGGCAAGTCCACGCTGTTCAACCTGATCAGCGGGCGCTTCGGACCGACCTCCGGCGAGATCCTGCTCGACGGCCACCGCATCGACGGCAAGAAGCCGTTCGAGATCAGCCGCCTGGGGCTCGCTCGCAGCTTCCAGATCAGCAACATCTTCGGGCGGCTGTCGGTGTTCGAGAACCTGCGCTGCGGCGTGCTGTGGTCCATGGGCTACCGCTACTCGTTCTGGCATCGGCTGTCGCGGCTGACCGACGCCAACGACCGGGCCGAGGCGCTGATGAAGATGATCAAGCTCGACAAGAAGCACGAGATCCTCGCCACCAATCTCACTTATGCCGAGCAGCGTGCGCTGGAGATCGGCATCACGATCGCAGGCGGCGCCGGCGTGGTGCTGCTCGACGAGCCGACCGCCGGCATGAGCAAGAGCGAAACCAGGCGCTTCATCGAGCTGATCCGGGAGGTGACCGTGGGCAAGACGCTGCTGACCGTGGAGCACGACATGGGCGTGGTGTTCGGCCTGGCTGACAAGATCGCCGTGCTGGTGTACGGCGAGGTGATCGCCTTCGACGAGCCCGAGGCGGTGCGTGCGAATCCGCGCGTGCAGGAGGCGTATCTCGGTTCGGTGCTGGCCGACCAGCAGGCGGCGGAGGCAACGGCATGAGACACCCAGTGTCAACCTGTCTTTCGCGGGCCGAGCGCCGGGCCGCTCCCAAGCCGGCCCGCATCCCAAGGGCCACGAAGGGGCCCCACGTGGCCCCCGGGGATCGGCCGATGTACCCATCGGACAAGGGGCTGTCATGAGCATGCTGCAACTCAGCGACCTGCATGCGTTTTACGACAAGAGCCACATTCTGCACGGCGTCGACATGCGGGTGGGGGAGGGCGAGATCGTGAGCCTGCTGGGCCGCAACGGCTCGGGCCGCTCGACGACCGTGAAGACCATCATGGGCCTGGTCGACGGGCGGGGCTCGGTGCGCTTTCGCGGCAATGAGATCCTGGGCCACAAGGCCTTCGAGATCGCCCATGACGGCATCGGCTACGTGCCGGAGAACCGCGACATCTTTCCGAAGCTCACCGTGCACCAGAACCTGATGCTCGGCGAGAAGCGCGCGAACAAGCAGCCGCGCTGGACTTTCGGCGACATGTACGAGCTGTTCCCGCGTCTGAAGGAACGCCAGCACACCGAAGCCGGCGTGCTGTCGGGCGGCGAGCAGCAGATGCTCACACTGTGCCGCACGCTGATGGGCGACCCGGATCTGATCATGATCGACGAGCCCACCGAGGGCCTCGCGCCGAAGATCGTCGAGCTGGTCGCGGGGTACCTGAAGGAGCTGAAGCGGCGCGGTGTGTCGGTGTTGCTCGTGGAGCAGAAGCTGACGATCGCGCTGGAGATTTCGGAGCGGTGTTATGTGATGGGCCATGGCCGCATCGTCTTCGAGGGGACTCCGGCAGACCTGCGCGCCAACGCCTACATTCGCAAGGAGTGGCTGGAAGTTTGACGGCTCGCGCCGCGGCGGCCTGGCCGCCGCCGCATCTCCTGCCCGTCACGCGGGATGGCCTTGTCGCCGCAGAGACAACGCCGCCGCTTCTGCCTGCCTAGAATCGCACGGTCGTTCTTTTTTTCACCCGTTCTCCTGACGAGGTCACCATGAGCGCCAATTACGAAGTCCGCGGCAATGTGGCCGTGATCACCCTGGACAACCCGCCCGTCAATGGGCTCGGCCTGGACACCCGCAAGGGCATCACCGACGGCCTGGACAAGGCGCAGGCCGATGCGGCCGTCAAAGCCATCGTCATCACCGGCGCCGGCAAGGCCTTTTCGGGCGGCGCCGACATCCGCGAATTCGGCTCGCCGAAGGCGGTGGCCGAACCCAACCTGCTCAGCGTGATCCTCGCCGTCGAGGCGAGCAGCAAGCCGGTCGTCGCGGCGATCCACTCGGTCTGCATGGGCGGCGGCCTCGAGCTGGCGCTCGGCTGCCACTACCGCGTGGCCGCGTCGGGCACGCAGGTGGCGCTGCCGGAAGTGAAGCTGGGCCTGATTCCCGGCGCCGGCGGCACGCAGCGCCTGCCGCGCGTGCTCGGCATCGAAAATGCGCTGAACATGATCGTCACCGGCGAGCCGGTGAAGAGTGAACTGCTCGCGAAGGCCCCGGGCCAGAAGCTGTTCGACCAGCTCGTCGACGGCGACGTGCTCGACGCCGCGATCGCCTTCGCGCAGCAGAAGGCCGACGTGCGGCCGCTGCCGCTCGTGCGCAACATGAAGGCCGAGCACCCGAACGCCGACGCCTACTTCCAGTTCGCCCGCAACACCGTCGGCGCGATGAGCCGCAACTTCCCCGCGCCGCTGAAGTGCGTGGACGCGATCGCCGCAGCCATCGACAAGAAGTTCGACGACGGCATGCGCTTCGAGCGCGAGATCTTCACCGCGCTGATGTTCACGCCGGAGTCGAAGGCGCTGCGCCACGCCTTCGTCGCCGAGCGCGCGACGAGCAAGATCCCCGACGTGCCGGCCGACACGCCGGTGCGTGACATCAAGAAGGTCGCCGTGATCGGCGCCGGCACGATGGGCGGCGGCATCGCGATGAATTTCCTGAACGCCGGCATTCCGGTGACCATCCTCGAGATGAAGCAGGAAGCGCTAGACAAGGGTCTGGGCATCATCGGCAAGAACTACGAAGCCCAGGTCAAGAAGGGCAAGCTCAAGCAGGACAAGTACGAGCAGCGCATGGCGCTGCTGTCGACCACGCTGAACTACGCGGACCTGAAGGACGCCGACCTCGTCATCGAGGCGGTGTTCGAGGACATCGGCGTGAAGGAGCAGGTGTTCAAGACGCTCGACGAAGTGATGAAGCCGGGCGCGATCCTCGCGTCCAACACCTCCACGCTCGACGTGAACAAGATCGCCGCGTTCACGAAGCGCCCGCAGGACGTGATCGGGATGCACTTCTTCAGCCCGGCCAACGTCATGAAGCTGCTGGAAGTGATCCGCGGCGAGAAGACGGCCAAGGACGTGCTGGCCACCGTGATGCAGCTCGGCAAGAAGATCAAGAAGACGACGGTCGTGTCCGGCGTGTGCGACGGCTTCATCGGCAACCGGATGATCGAGCAGTACTCACGCCAGGCGGGTTTCCTGCTCGAAGAAGGCTGCACGCCGCAGCAGGTCGACAAGGCGATCGAGAAGTTCGGCTTCGCGATGGGTCCGTTCCGCATGGGCGACCTCGCGGGCAACGACGTGGGCTGGTACATCCGCAAGCGCCGCTACCAGGAGAAGCCGAACATGCGCTACTCCAAGACGGCGGACCTGCTGTGCGAGATGGGCCGCTTCGGCCAGAAGACGCAAGCAGGCTGGTACGACTACGTGCCGGGCAAGCGCGACGCGATCCCGTCGCAGGTGGTCGTCGAGATGATCGAGAAGCACCGCAAAGAGCTCGGCGTCACGCCGCGCAAGATCAGCGACGACGAGATCGTGCACCGCCTCGTCTATGCGATGGTCAACGAGGGCGCGAAGATCGTCGAGGAAGGCATCGCGCTGCGCGCGTCGGACATCGACATGGTGTACCTCACCGGTTACGGCTTCCCGCTGCATCGCGGCGGCCCGATGTGCTATGCCGACACGGTGGGACTCTTCAACGTCGTGCAGGCGATGAAGCGCTTTGCGCGCAACCCGCTGGACGATGCCGAGTTCTGGCAGCCCGCGCCGCTGCTGGCCAAGCTCGCCGCCGAAGGCAAGAGCTTCTCCTGATCAAACAAGGACCGACATCATGACCAACGCCGTCATCGTCTCCACCGCCCGCACGCCGCTCGCCAAGAGCTGGAAGGGCGCCTTCAACATGACCCATGGCGCGACGCTCGGAGGCCACGCGGTGCGGGCCGCCGTCGAGCGCGCGGGCATCGACGGTGCGCTCGTCGACGACGTGCTGATGGGCTGCGCGACGCCGGAGGGCGCGACCGGCAGCAACATCGCGCGCCAGATCGCGCTGCGCGCCGGGCTGCCGATCACCACCAGCGGCGTCACGGTGAACCGCTTCTGCTCCAGTGGCCTGCAGACCATCGCGATGGCCGCGCAGCGCATCATCGCCGGCGAAGGCGACGTGTATGTCGCCGGCGGCGTCGAGAGCATCTCCTGCGTGCAGAACGAGTCCAACCGCCACATGCTGGCCGATCCGTGGCTGGTCGAGCACAAGCCGGAGATCTACTGGAGCATGCTGCAGACCGCCGAGCAGGTCGCCAAGCGCTACAACATCCCCCGAGATCGCATGGACCAGTACGGCGCGCAAAGCCAGCAGCGCGCCTGCGCCGCGCAGGAAGCCGGCAAGTTCAACGACGAGATGGTGGCCGTGAAGACGCTCGCCGGTGTCGCCGACCCGGTGATGGGGCTGCGCACGAAGGAAGTGACGATCAGTGCCGACGAGGGCCTGCGCGCCGGCACGACCTATGAAGCCGTGTCGGGCATTCGGCCGGCGCTGCCGGGCGGCGTGATCTCCGCCGGCAACGCGAGCCAGTTCAGCGACGGCGCGGGCGCCTGCGTGCTGATGAGCGAGAAGCTCGCCGAGCAGAAGGGGCTGAAGCCGCTGGGCCGCTTCCTCGGGTTCAACGTCGCCGGCTGCGAGCCCGACGAGATGGGCATTGGCCCGGTGTTCGCGGTGCCCAAGCTGCTCAAGCGCCTGGGCCTCACGGTGAACGACATCGACCTGTGGGAGCTGAATGAGGCTTTCGCGGTGCAGGTGCTTTACTGCGCGGACACGCTGGGCATTCCGATGGATCGGCTGAACGTCAACGGCGGCGCGATCGCGGTCGGGCATCCGTACGGCGTCAGCGGGCAGCGGTTGACCGGGCATGCGCTGATCGAGGGCAAGCGCCGCGGCGCGAGACGTGTCGCGGTCACGATGTGCATCGGCGGCGGCATGGGCGCGGCGGGTGTGTTCGAGGTGCTCTGAGGCGTCTTTTCCCTCTCCACGGGCCACGAAGGGGCCCCTTCGTGGCCCGTGGAGAGGGGGAACTACTTCAAGGTGCGCCCATGACTTACCGCGACACCACTGACTTTCTCCTCTACAACTGGCTCGATGTCGAGTCGCTGCGCTCCCGCACGCGCTTCGCCGACCACTCGCGCGACACCTTCGACTCGGTGCTCGACACCTGCGAGCGCATCGCGCGCGAAAAATTCGCGCCGTTCAACCGGATCGCGGACACCGAGGAGCCGTGGTTCGACGGCGAGCGCGTGCATCTGCCCGAATCCAGCCACGCAGCCTCGCGCGCGTATGTCGAGTCCGGCATGCTGGCGGCGGCGCAGGACTACGACATCGGCGGCATGCAGCTGCCCTGTGTCGTCGAGATGGCGGCCAACAGCTTCTTCTCGAAGGCGGGCGTCGGCATCGGCGGGGGCGGCCTGCTGACCAGCGGCAACGCCAACCTGCTGATGGCGCACGGCACGCCACTGCAGCGCGAGGTGTTCGCGAACAACGAGTTTGCCGGGCGCTTCTTCGGCACGATGTGCCTGAGCGAACCGCAAGCCGGCTCGAGCCTGTCGGACGTGGCCACGCGCGCCGCGCCGGACGGCGACGATTTCGACAGCGACCCGCTCGGGCCGCGCTACCGGCTGCGCGGCAACAAGATGTGGATCTCCAACGGCGAGCATGAGCTGGCGGAGAACATCATTCATCTGGTGCTCGCGAAGATTCCGGGGGCGGACGGCAAGCTCGTGCCGGGCGCGAGGGGCATCTCGCTGTTCATCGTGCCGAAGTGGCTGGTGGAGGTCGGCGGCCCCCACCCCGGCCCTCCCCCAGAGG
>DATKCI010000168.1:0-27287 GCA_035513255.1 Piscinibacter sp.
AGCACGCGGCCCCCCAGGGGCGCGAAGGCCGCGGCCTCGGCCGGCTCCAGCGCCGGGACCTCGGCGGCCGCGCCGGCCCGCACCGCCGGCAGCAGCACCCGAAACGTTGTTCCGCCACCCGGCCGCGTGTCCACCCGCACATGGCCGCCATGGTCGTGAACGATGCCGTGGACCATGGCCAGGCCCATGCCCGACCCGCGTCCGACTTCCTTGGTGGAATAGAACGGTTCGAACATGCGCTCCATCACCTCGGGCGGCACGCCGGCGCCGCTGTCGTTCACGCTGAGTTCGACCCAGCGGCCGGCGGCGATGCGGCTGCCGCAGGAGGCGCAGCACCAGCCGCCGCCCGCCACCTCGTGCAGGCTGATGCGGATGTGGCCAGCGCCGCCCATGGCGTCGCGCGCGTTGATGCACAGGTTGAAAATCACCTGCTCCAGCTGCACCATGTCTGCTTCCACTGCCGCTGCGCAGGCCTGGGCATGGGTGTCGAGCTCGGTGGCGTCGAGAACGATGGACGAGGGCAGCGTCGCGCGCAGCAGCTGCACCGACTGGCGCAGTAGCGGCGCCAGGGCCAGCACGCGGCGCTCGCCGCGCTGGCGGCGGGCGAAGGCGAGCATCTGCCCGATCAGGTCGCGTGCGCGCTGCGCCGCCAGGTTGGCCTGCCCGAGCTGGCGCAGCAGCGCCGCGTCGCCCAGCGCCTCGGCGCGCTCCATGCCGAGCACCTGGTAGCCGATCACGCTGGTGAGGATGTTGTTGAAGTCGTGCGCGATGCCGCCCGTGAGCTGGCCGATCGCCTCCATCTTCTGCGCCTGGCGCAGCTGCGCCTCGAGTTCGGTGCGCTGCAGTTCGGAGGCATGGCGCTCGGAGATGTCGCGCACCGCGTACAGCACGTGGAGCTCCCCGCGGTACGACACGGAGGTGCCCCGCACCTCGACTTGGCGCCGCTGACCGTCCTTGCGGCGAGCGGTGCGCTCGAAGCGCAGATCTTCGCCGGCCAGGATGCGCGCGTGGTCCTCGAGGTAGGACCGGTGCACGGCGTCCTCGTTCTCGCTCATCAGCACCCGCGGCGAGCTGAGCAGCTCCGCGCGGCTGTAGCCGCTCAACGCGCTGTATGCAGGGTTGACTTCGACGGCGCGGAACCCGGCGTCGCGCAGGATCAGCGCGTCAGCCGACGCGTTGAAGATCGCGCGGTACTGCTCCTCGCTCGCACGCAGCGCCAGTTCGGCCCGCCGCGCCTTGGTGATGTCGCGCCCGATGTACAGCACGTGCGGCTCGCCGCGGTGGCGAATCGGCACGCCGCGCAGTTCGATGTCATAGCGCTCGCCATCTCGCCTCACGAACGGGGTTTGCAGCGCGATCGGCTCGCCGGCCAGCACGCGATCGTGCAGGCCGCGGATCACGTCTGCCACCTCGGGCGGGTTGGCGAGCACACGGCTCACCCCCAGCACCTCGTGACGCGCGTAGCCGCTCATCGCCTCGTAGGTGGCATTGACGTCGACGATGCTGAAGTCGGCGGCGCGCAGCACCAGCGCATCCGCCGAGGCATTGAAGATCGCCCGGTATTGCGCCTCGCTGTCGCGCAGGGCCTGGTCGGCACGCCGGCGCACGGTGATGTCGCGCCCGATCACGAGCACATGCGGCTCGCCGCGATGCATGATCGGCAGGTAGCGCAGCTCAACCTCGAACTCTTCGCCGTTCTTGCGGCGCAAGTGCGTCTCCAGCGTGCCCTCTTCGCCCGCGAGTGCGCGCTCGATCATCTCGACTCGGCGCTGCACGTCCTCGGGGGCGAGCTTCTGGCCGAAGCCGCGGCCGACCACCTCCTCGCGGGTGTAACCATACATGCGGGTGAACGCACTGTTCACGTCCACCATGCGCATGTCGCGGCTCCAAACGCCGAGCGCATCGGCCGAGCCCTCGAACACGGCGCGGTACTGCCCCTCGCGCAGGCGCAGCGCCTCCTCAGCGAGCTTGCGCTCGGTGATGTCGCGGGTGAAGGCAAGTACATGGGGGCGGCCGCCGATCATGGCGGCCTTCAGCCGCACCTCGTCCCAGTGCAAGCTGCCGTCCTTGTTGCGGCAATGCCATTCGAAGGGCGGGCAGTGTCCTTCCTTGGCGAGCTGGATGTAGCGCAGCGCCTCCCCAGCGGTGTAGGGCGGTTCGCCCGAGCTCACGTCGCTCAGGTGGAGGTGGCGCATCTCCTCGCTGGTGTAGCCAAAGGTCTCGCAGGCCTTGCGGTTCACGTCGACGATCGCGCCGGTGTCCCAGTCGTGGATGAAGATCGCGTCCTCGGCCGCCTCGAAGATGGCGCGATGGCTGGCCTCCGAGCGCTGCAGCGCCTCGTTCGCGCGCAGCCGCTCGACCTCGGCCGCCGCCCGCACGGCAAACACCTTGAGCATCGATTCCACGCGGCCCACCTGCAGGAGGGGCCGGCGCGAGGCGATCGAGACGATGCCCAGCGGCGTGCCGTCGAGCGCAGCCAGCGGATAGCCGGCGTAGCTCTCGGTGCGCTGCATCCGTGCGTCGTCGTCGTCCGGGAACAGGGCTTGCAAGTTGCGCGGATAGGCTTGGAAACACCGGCCCAGCACCATGGAGCACGGCGTGCCGGCAATGGCGTAGCGGATGTCGCGCAGGATCTCGCCGTCGTAGTACATGGCCAGCATGCGCAGACCTTGCGGATCGTCCGCGTCATGACGCGCGATGAAGGCCACCTCCACGTCGAGAATGGTCGCCAGAAGCCGCACCAGCTGGTCGAACACCGTGTCGCCGCGCGCGGCCGACACGGCGAGTGCCGCCGAGCGCCAGGCCTCGTCAGTGCGGCTGCGTTCCATCTCGGCGGCCAGGCGACCGGCCACGATCTTCAGCATCGCCTCGGCATGCGCCGGGTCGCCGCCGGCGATGGGATGGCGGTCCATCGCCACGAGCAGGCCGAGGCGCTGGCCGCCGCTGTCGAGCAGCGGATAGGCAGCGTAGGAGTCCATGCCCTCGGCGCCAAAAGTCGGGCCGGGCCGGAACTCCGCCGCCACGCCCTGGCCGACGTAGCGGAAGTCGCGGCCCACGACATGCCTGCAAGGCGAACCGTCGAGCGGGTAGTCGAAGTTCTTCAGCGCACGGCCATCCAGGCGGGCCGCCAGCGTGCGCATGACGGCGTGCGTGTGGTCGGCGAACACAGCCACGAAGACCGCTGCGACGCCCAGCGCATCGGCCAGCTCGCGCACCAGGTCGTCGAAGAAGGATTCGCCGCCCGGATGCGCCACCGCCAGCGCCACGCGGCGCAGCGAGTGAAGCTGCGTGTTCAGCTTTTCAAGTTCCGGGTCGCCAGCCCCGGCGATGACGTCATCCCGCTGCATGGCACGAGTCTAGGGCGGCTGCGCCTGCGGCGGGCCGGAATTGCGCGCGCGATACATGCCCGATACATGCGGGTTGAACCGGCATACGCCGGATGGCGAGTCAGGCACCGAGCGGGCCTCGATCGCCTTCACCCGTTCGGCCACGTGCCGTCTTCGAAAGTTGCGCCAGATCAAGCGGTCGTTCCGCGGTGCGTCTAGCCTTGTGCCATGTTCCAGGTGCGCATTCACGGCCGTGGCGGCCAGGGCGTGGTGACTGCCGCGGAGATGCTGTCGGTGGCGGCTTTCCTCGGCGGCAGGCATGCGCAGGCCTTTCCCAGCTTCGGGTCCGAGCGCACCGGCGCACCGGTGGTCGCGTTCTGCCGGATCGACGACGCGCCGATTCGACTGCGAGAGCCGGTCATGGCGCCAGATGCCCTGATCATCCAGGACCCGACGCTGCTGCACCAGGTCGACGTGTTCGGCGGCCTGTCGCGGGACGGCTTCATTCTCATCAACACCGCGAAGAGCTTCGACGCGCTGGGCCTCGGCGACTTCGTCAAGGGCTTCAGCCGCGAGCGCCTGCTGACGGTGCCCGCGAGCGAGCTGGCGCTCAAGCATGTCGGTCGACCCCTGCCCAACGCGGCCCTGCTGGGTGCCTTGGCGGCCCTCGATGGCGCGGTCTCGCTGGGTGCGGTGCTGGCGGCGATCCGTCTGCGGTTCGCCGGCGCGGTGGCGCAAGGCAATGCGGCGGCGGCGACCGAGGCGCACGAGATCGTGCTTGCGGAACGGCGACAGGTGGAGGCGCATCATGCTTGAGCAGTGCGAAGGCTCGCACGCGGTCGCGCACGCGGTCGCGATGTGCCGTCCCGAGGTGATCTGCGCGTACCCGATCTCGCCGCAGACCCACATCGTCGAAGGACTCGGCGAGAGGGTGAAGTCCGGCGCGCTCACGCGCTGCGAGTTCGTCAACGTGGAGTCCGAATTCGCCGCGATGAGCGTGGCGATCGGCGCCTCCGCGGCAGGCGCGCGCGCCTACACCGCCACGGCGAGCCAGGGCCTTCTTTTCATGGCCGAGGCGGTCTACAACGCGTCGGGCCTCGGGCTGCCGATCGTGATGACGGTGGCCAACCGCGCGATCGGCGCGCCGATCAACATCTGGAACGATCACACCGACAGCATGGCGATGCGCGACGCCGGCTGGATCCAGCTCTTCGCCGAGTCGAACCAGGACGCGGTCGACCTTCACCTCCAGGCCTTTCGCATCGCAGAGGAGCTGTCGCTGCCGGTGATGGTGTGCATGGACGGCTTCATCCTCACGCACGCGGTCGAGCGGGTGGACCTCCCGGCGCAGGACGCGGTCGATCGCTTTTTGCCGCCCTATGAGCCGCGTCAGGTGCTCGACCCCGACGATCCCGTGAGCATCGGCGCGATGGTGGGGCCGGAGGCCTTCACCGAGGTCCGCTACCTCGCGCACGCCAAGCAGCTGCAGGCGCTGGAGCTGATGCCGCTGGTGGCCGACGAGTTCGAGCGGGCGTTCGGACGCGCGGCCGGTGGCCTGCTCGGGCGCTACCGCTGCGACGACGCGGACACCATCGTCGTCGCGCTGGGTTCCGTGCTCGGCACCATCAAGGACACGGTCGACGACCTGCGCAACGATGGCGAACGCATCGGCGCCATCGGAATCACCTCGTTCCGGCCCTTCCCCATCGCCGCCCTGCGTGCGGCACTGAGCCAGGCCCGGCGCGTGGTCGTGGTCGAGAAGTGCTTCGCGGTGGGCATCGGCGGCATCGTCTCGCGCGACGTGCGCATGGCATTGCGTGACCGACCTCAGCCGGTGGTCACGGTCGTGGCCGGCCTGGGCGGGCGTGCGATCACCAAGGCCTCGCTGCAACGCGTGTTTCGCGCCGCGATGGCCGACCAGCTGGAGCCGCTCACCTTCCTCGACCTCGACTGGTCCATCGTCAACCGCGTGCTCGCACGCGAGAAGCACAGCCGGCGCTCCGGCCCGGTGGCCGAAGGTGTGCTGCGCGACATCGGCACGGTGGCTTCCCGCATCGGATGAGGCACGAGACGTGGACACCGTCGTCAAGTTCTACCAGACCGGCACCTTCACCGTCGGCAACCGCCTGCTCGCGCCGGAGCAGCGTACGGTGCAGGCCAACATGCGGCGCACGAATTCGCTGAACTCGGGGCACCGCGCCTGCCAGGGCTGCGGCGAAGCGCTCGGTGCGCGCTACGCGATCGACGCCGCGATGAGCGCAGCGCAGGGCCGGCTGATCGCCGCCAACGCGACCGGCTGCCTGGAGGTCTTCTCCACGCCCTACCCCGAAACCTCGTGGCAGATCCCGTGGATCCACTCGCTGTTCGGCAATGCCGCGGCGGTGGGCACCGGCATCGCCGCCGCGATGCGGGTGAAGGGCCGCAGCGACGTGCGCGTCGTGGCGCAAGGCGGCGACGGCGGCACCACCGACATCGGCTTCGGCTGCCTGTCCGGCATGTTCGAGCGCAACGACGACGTGCTCTATATCTGCTACGACAACGAGGCCTACATGAACACCGGCGTGCAGCGCTCGTCCGCCACGCCGGCGGCGGCACGCACCGCCACCACGCCGGCGGTCGGCGCGCAGCCCGGCAATGTCTTCGGACAGGGCAAGAACCTGCCGCGCATCGCAATGGCGCATGAGATTCCGTATGTCGCCACCGCCACCGTGGCCGACCTGCACGACCTGGAGCGCAAGGTGCGCACCGCGATGGCCGTCCAGGGGGCGCGCTACATCCACATCCTCGTGCCCTGTCCGCTGGGCTGGGGAGCGGCGTCGCAGGACACGATCCGGCTCGCACGGCTGGCGCAGGAAAGCGGGTTGTTCCCGGTGTTCGAGGCGATGTGCGGCGAGGTGGTGCAGGTCTCGAAGATTCGCCGCCGCGTGCCGGTGGAAGACTACCTGCGGCCGCAGCGCCGCTTCGCGCATCTGTTCGGCGAGCAGCCCGATCTCGCCGCGCTGGCGCAGCTTCAGGCGATGGCCGATCGGAACATTCAGCGTTACGGGCTCCTGGAGTCCTCGCCATGACGATGCGCAAGCCTTTCGCGATCACGCTCGACGTCGGCTCGTCGCTGGCCAACCGCACCGGCTCGTGGCGCACCGAGCGTCCCGTCTACCTGCACCGCCTGCCGCCGTGCAACCAGGAGTGCCCCTCCGGCGAGGACATCCAGGGCTGGCTGTTCCATGCCGAATCGGGTGACTACGAAGCCGCGTGGCGCCATCTCGTGCGCGACAACCCGTTTCCCGCGGTGATGGGGCGCGTCTGCTATCACAGCTGCGAGAGCCGGTGCAACCGGGGCCGGCTCGACGCGCCGGTGGGCATCAATTCGGTGGAGCGCTTTCTCGGTGACGAGGCGATCCGGCAAGGCTGGCGCTTCGACGCACCGCAGACAAGCTCGGGCAAGCATGTGCTGGTCGTCGGCGCGGGTCCGTCCGGACTGTCGGCGGCGTACCACCTCGCGCGCCTGGGTCATCGGGTGACGGTGCACGAGGCCGGCCCGCTGCCCGGCGGCATGATGCGCTTCGGGATCCCGAAGTACCGCCTCCCGCGCGATGTGCTCGACGCCGAGGTCCGACGAATCGTCGAGCTGGGCGTGCGGATCGAATACGGCTGCAAGGTCGACGACCTCCTCGCGACGATGCAGGCTGGCCGCTTCGACGCCGCTTTCCTCGCCGTCGGTGCGCACATCGCCAGGCGCGCCTTCCTTCCCGCCGGCGATTCGGCCAGGATGCTCGACGCGATCGCCGTGCTGCGCTCGATGGAGGGCGAACAGCCGCCGCTGCTGGGGCGCCGCGTCGTCGTGTACGGCGGCGGAAACACAGCGATCGATGTGGCCCGCACCGCCAGGCGCCTCGGTGCCACCGACGCCGTCATCGTCTACCGTCGCACGCGCGAGAAGATGCCGGCGCACGACTGCGAGGTCGAAGAGGCGCTCGAGGAAGGCGTGATGGTCAAGTGGCTGTCGACGATCCGGCAGGCGGGCGACGGCGAGGTGACGATCGAGAAGATGGCGCTCGACGAGCAGGGCTTCCCGCAGCCGACCGGCGAAATCGAAACGCTCGAGGCCGATTCGCTCGTGCTTGCGTTGGGCCAGGACGTCGACCTGTCGCTCCTCGACGGCGTGCCCGACCTGGTCGTGCGGGACGGCGTCGTGCAGGTCGACCATCGCATGATGACCAGCCATGCCGGCATCTTCGCCGGAGGCGACATGGTGCCGGCCGAACGCAACGTCACGGTCGCCATCGGCCACGGCAAGAAGGCGGCACGTCACGTCGACGCCTGGCTGCGCGACGTCGAGCACGTGCCCTCGACCAAGCATGCGGTCGCGAACTTCGAGACGCTGAACCCGTGGTACTACGCCGACGCCCCGAAGACCGTGCGGCCGGTACTCGACCTCATCCGCCGCCAGTCGACCTTCGACGAAGTCCAAGGCGGCCTCGACGAGGGCAATGCGCTGTACGAGGCGCGCCGCTGCCTGTCGTGCGGCAACTGCTTCGAGTGCGACAACTGCTACGGCGTGTGCCCCGACAACGCGGTGATCAAGCTGGGGCCGGGCCGCGGCTTCGAGTTCAACTACGACTACTGCAAGGGCTGCGGGCTGTGCGTCTCGGAGTGCCCCTGCGGGGCGATCGAGATGGTGCCCGAGTCGATCTGACGGCGCGCCGACCGAGAAAGGGACCATCGCGATGAAAGTGGCCTTGTTCGTGCCGTGCTACGTCGACGCCTTCTTCCCCGAAGTCGGCATCGCGACACTGGAGTTGCTGGAGCGCTTCGGCTGCGAGGTGGACTACCCGCTCGACCAGACCTGCTGCGGCCAGCCGATGGCCAACAGCGGCTGCCACCGCGACGCGCGCGCCACCGAGGCGCTGTTTGCGAAGAACTTCGCCGGCTACGACCACATCGTCACCCCCTCCGGCAGCTGCGCGCACCACGTGCGCGATCACATGACGGCCATCGAGCAGACGCCCGCCGTGCAGCAGGTGCGGCGCAACACCGTCGAGCTGGTGGAGTTCCTGCACGACGTGTTGCAGGTGCGCGAGTTCCCCTGGGCCGAGTTTGCGCACAAGGTGGGACTGCACATCGGCTGCGCCACGCTGCGCGGCCTGCGCGAAGCCAGCACCTCCGAGGTGGCGGAGCCCGCGTTCAACAAGCCGAAGCGTCTGCTGTCGGCCGTCAAGGGCCTGGAGTTCGTCACGCCGCAAAGGCCCGACGAATGCTGCGGCTTCGGCGGCACCTTCTCGGTGTTCGAGGAGCCCGTGTCCGCCCGCATGGGGCAGGACAAGGTCACCGACCACCGCAACGCCGGCGCCGACTACATCGTGTCGCCCGACATGTCGTGCGTGATGCACCAGAAGGGCTGCGCCGATCGGCTGGGCCTGCCGCTGAAGTTCATCCACATCGCGCAGGTGCTGAACGGAGCGCGATCATGAAGCGCGTCGACCACGCCGGCGCGTCCCGGAAGTTCATCGCCGCTACCCGCCACATCGAGTTCCACGACAAGCGCCTGTGGGACTTGCGGCAAAAGCGCGACGCCGAGAGCCATGCCCTGCCCGAGTGGGAGACGCTGCGCGAGCTCGCTTCGGGCATCAAGGAGCACACGCTCACCCACCTGGCCGACTACCTCGAGCAGTTCGAGCGCAACGCCACCGCCAACGGCATGGTCGTGCACTGGGCGCATGACGCGGCCGAGCACAACCGGATCGTGCACGGCATCCTCAGCGAGCGCGGCGTCACGCTGCTCGTGAAGAGCAAGTCGATGCTCACCGACGAATGCGAGATGCGGCCGTATCTCGAAAAGCGAAGCATCCGGATCGTCGAAACCGATCTCGGCGAGCGCATCCAGCAGCTCGACGGCGAGCCGCCCAGCCACATCGTCGTGCCGGCCGTGCACAAGCTGCGTGGCGACGTCGCGGAGCTGTTCGGCCGCACGATCGGCACCGACCCGAGCAACGACGACGTGCCCTACCTGGCGGAGAGCCAGCGCCAGGACACGCGTGGGTACTACCTCTCCGCCGGCGCAGGCATGACCGGCGCCAACTTCGCGGTCGCCGAGACCGGCAGCTTCATCGTCTGCACCAACGAGGGCAATGCGGACCTCAGCGCCAACCTGCCGCCGCTGCACATCGCATCGATCGGCATCGAGAAGCTGATCCCGAAGATCGAGCACCTCGGCGTGTTCGTCCGCATGCTGTCGCGCAGCGCGCTGGGCTCGCCGATCACGCAGATCACCTCGCACTTTCGCGCACCGCGCGCCGGCGGCGAGATGCACGTGGTGCTGGTCGACAACGGCCGTTCCGAGCGCCTCGGCATGGAGGACTTCTGGTACTCGCTCAAGTGCATCCGCTGCGGCGCGTGCATGAACACCTGCCCGGTGTACCGGCGCAGCGGGGGGCTGAGCTACGGCGCCACGTACTCGGGGCCGATCGGCGTGATCCTCGACCCGGCGCAGGACCTGCGCAAGTACAGCGCGCTGCCGTTTGCCAGCACGTTGAACGGCAGCTGCAGCAACGTCTGCCCGGTCAAGATCAACATCCACGAGCAGATCTACAAGTGGCGGCAGGTCATCGCCGAGCGCCACGAGCTGCCGATGGTCAAGAAGGAGGCGATGCGCCTCGCCGGCAAGGTGCTCGCGAGCCCGCGCCTCTACCGCGCCGCCGTCGAGGCGGCCGCGGCGGGCATCGAGCACCTGCCGCGCTCGCTTGTCTACAACCCTTTCAACGCATGGGGACGCCAGCGCGAAGTGCCGGCGTCGCCGCCGCAGACCTTCCGCCAGTGGTACCTGGCGAACCGTCGAGAGCAACCATGACCACCCGCGACCGCATCCTCGCCCGTGTGCGCCGCAACCAGCCGCCACCCGTGCCGCTGCCCGACATTCCGCGCTTCGACCGCGAGACCCATTCACCGCTGGAGACCTTCTCCGCTGCGCTCGCGCGCATGGGCGGCGCCGTCGCCCACTGCCCTGCAGGATTGTCGCTCGACAGCTTCATCTTCGAGCGTTTTCCGAAGGCCCTGGTCATCTGCTCGGCAACGACGGAGGTGCGCGGCACGCAATCGATCGAGTCGGTGCGCCAGGCTGCGGAGCTCGACAACGTGGACGTCGGCGTGCTGCGCGCCGCCTTCGGCGTGGCCGAGACCGGCTCGGTGTGGGTGAGCGAGAAGGAGTTCGGCGTCAACGCGCTGGGTTTCCTGCCGCAACACCTCGTCGTGCTGCTCGATCCGAAGGACATCGTTCCCGACCTCCACCACGCGTACCTGCAGCCAGGCTTCCTGCATGCCCGCTATGCGGTGCTGATGACGGGACCTTCCGCCACCGCGGACATCGAGGGCGTGCTCGTCCGCGGCGCGCAAGGCGTACGCTCGCTCACTGTCATCCCCTCACCCGCGAGGAGCAGCACGTCATGATCCGGCAGCAGGTGTACCGATCCCTTCGGCTGCATGGTCGTCTCGACCCTGCCGGCCGCCGTGCCGGTGGTGGCGATGCGCGCGGGCCTCGGTTTCCTGCCCTGGATTTGATCTGTGTCACGCATCAGGCGTGGGCGGCCTTCCATGATGGCTCATCGACACGAGGAGAGCACGCATGACACCTCCGCTGATCCAAGCGACCCTCGAAGGGCGTGAGCTCGTCGCTTCGCGCCTGGTGCCCATTCCCCGCTACCTCGAGCAGGTGTACTGGTGGGCCTACGTGCACCCGACCGCGGTGCAGCTCTTCGAGCGCGAGTGGCTGGTCAACCTGATCCTGTTCAACAACTACGGCCGGCTGCGCGACCTGGCGCTCGCCGAGCTCGGCGAGCGCGTGCACGGCAGGACGCTGCAAGTGGCCTGTGTCTACGGCAACCTCACGCCGAAGCTGCACCAGCGCCTGGCGCCGGATGCGGAGCTGGACGTGATGGACATCCTGCCGGTGCAGCTGTCCAACCTCGCGAAGAAACTGCCGGCCGACGAGCGGGTGGCGCTGGTTCAGGGCGACTCCGCTTCGATCGCCTGCCCCGACGCGACCTACGACCAGGTGCTGCTGTTCTTTCTGCTGCACGAGCAGCCGGAGGCGGTGCGCCGCGCGACGCTGGCCGAGGCGATGCGCGTGGTGAAGCCGGGCGGCAAGGTGGTGATCGTCGACTATCACCGGCCGGTGGCATGGCATCCCCTGCGGCCGCTGATGCACCTGGTGTTCCGCCATCTCGAGCCGTATGCGATGGACCTGTGGCGCCACGACGTCGAGTCGTTCCTGCCGTGCGCGTCCGGGCAGATCGACAAGCAGACGTACTTCGGCGGGCTGTACCAGAAGCTCGTCCTGGTGCGCTGAAATGGAAGTCTTCAAGGCCGATGTCGCCATCGTCGGAGCCGGCGGCGCCGGACTGCGCGCGGCGATCGCCGTGGCCGAAGCGGACCCGTCGCTCACGGTGGCGTTGATCTCCAAGGTCTACCCGATGCGCAGCCACACGGTGGCCGCCGAGGGCGGCGCCGCCGCGGTCACGCAAGCCCATGACAGCCTGGAGGCGCACTTTCACGACACCGTGTCCGGCGGCGATTGGCTGTGCGAGCAGGACGTCGTGGAGTTCTTCGTCGCCGAGGCGCACCGCGAGCTGGTGCAGATGGAGCATTGGGGCTGCCCTTGGAGCCGCAAGGACGATGGCCACGTGAACGTGCGGGCCTTCGGCGGCATGAAGATCGAGCGCACGTGGTTCGCCGCCGACAAGACCGGCTTTCACATGCTGCACACGCTGTTCCAGACGTCGATCAAGCATCCGAACATCCGGCGCTTCGACGAGCACTTCTGCGTCGACCTCGTCAGCGACGACGGCGCCGTGCAAGGCGTGGTGGCCATCGACATCGCCAGCGGCGAGTTCCGGCTGATCCAGGCCAAGGCAGTGATCATCGCCACCGGAGGCGCCGGCCGCGTGTTCCGCGAGAACACCAACGGCGGCATCGTCACCGGCGACGGCATGGCGCTCGCGTACCGCCACGGCGTTCCGCTGCGCGACATGGAGTTCGTGCAGTACCACCCGACCTGCATGCCCGGCACCGGCCTGCTGTTCACCGAGGCCTGCCGCGGCGACGGCGGCTTCCTGCTCAACAAGGACGGCTACCGCTACCTGCAGGACTACGGACTCGGTCCTGCCGAGCCGACGCCGCGCAACAAGGCGATGGAGCTCGGCCCGCGCGACCGCCTGAGCCAGGCCTACTGGCACGAGAAGCAGAAGGGCCGCACCATCGATGGCCCGCACGGCGCCGTCGTTCACCTCGACCTGCGCCACCTCGGCGAGCAAAAGCTGCGCGAGCGGCTGCCGCAGATCTACGAGCTGGCAGTCGAGTACCTCGGCGTCGACCCGGCCACGGCGCCGATCCCGGTGCTGCCGGCGGTGCACTACACGATGGGCGGCATCCTGGCCGATGGCCTCACCGCCTCGCCGCTGAAGGGCCTGTACTCGGTCGGCGAGTGCTCCAGCGTCGGCATCCACGGCGCCAACCGCCTCGGCTCCAACTCGCTGACCGAGCTGCTGGTGTTCGGCAAGGTGGCCGGCATCCAGGCGGCACGGCATGCGCGAACGGTGCCCCACGGACCGGCGGCCACGCTCGGCATCCTGGCCGAGGAAGCGCGCGGCAAGGCGCTCGCGATCGTCGCGCGCACCGACGGCAAGGAACGCATCGCCACCTTGCGCAAGGAAATGGCGCGCAGCATGGAAGACGGGTGCGGCATCTACCGCAGCGCGTCGGCCATGCAGGCCACCTGCGACAAGCTCGCCGAGCTGAAGCAGCGCTACCAGCGGGTCCAGGTCGACGACCACTCGAAGGCCTGGAACACCGACTGGCTGCTCGCGATCGAGCTCGGGTATCTGCTCGACGTGGCGCAGGCCATGGCGCATTCGGCGCTCGAACGACGCGAGTCGCGCGGCTCGCACCAGCGGCTCGACGGCTTCGAGGCGCGCGACGACGTCAACTTTCTCAAGCACACGCTCGCCTACCGCAATGGCAGCGACGCGCCGCGCATCGCCTATGGGCCGGTCCGGATCACCACGTCGCCCCCCGGCACCCGGGCCTACGGCGCCGCCGGCGACAAGGCAGAGGCCGAGCGCGGCGCGAGCAAGGAGTCCGCGAATGTCTGAGGCGCAGCAGACGATCGAGATCCGGGTCTTGCGCTACCGTCCGGAGCAGGACGAGGAGCCGGTCTGGCAGAGCTACACCGTGCCCTTCACCGACGACATGTCGGTGCTGCAGGGCCTGCAATACATCAAGGACGAGCTCGACGGCACGCTGAGCTTTCGCTGGTCGTGCAGGATGGCGATCTGCGGCAGCTGCGGGATGATGGTCAACGCCCAGCCCAAGCTGTCGTGCCAGACCTTCCTGCGCCACCTGCTGCCGGGGCCCGTGCGCATCGAAGGCCTGGCGCACTTTCCGATCGAGCGCGACCTGGTGGTCAACGTCGAAGGCTTCATCGAGAAGCTCGAGGGCATCAAGCCCTACCTCATCCCGAAGGAAGAGCGAACGCTGGCGCAAGGCGAGTACCTTCAGACGCCGGCCCAGCTCGAGCGCTTCGAGCAATTCAGCTCGTGCATCAACTGCATGCTGTGTTATGCGGCCTGCCCGCAGTTCGGGCTGAACCCGGATTTCACCGGGCCCGGCGTGCTGGCCCTGCTGCATCGCTACAACGCCGACTCGCGCGACGGCGGGCGTGCACAGCGCCAGGAAGTCATGAACGCCGAAGAAGGCGTGTGGGCCTGCACGGCCGTCGGCTACTGCAGCGAGGTCTGCCCCAAGCATGTCGACCCGGCCAATGCCGTCAACCAGAACAAGGTCAACAGCGCGAAAGACTACTTCCTGCGCTTCCTGTCGCCGAAGGGGATGCACAAATGAACCGCAAGGTCGGCACCGTCCGGCGTCCTTATGTGCGGCCGATGCAGGGCTGGTGGCGGCGCGACCCGTTCTTCGTGCGCTACATGGTGCGCGAGGCGACCGCGGTCGCGGTGGCCGTCTATGCGCTGGTGCTGATGACCGGCGTGGTCTGCCTGGCCCAGGGCGAAGCGGCGTGGAACGGCTGGCTGGCGGCGATGCGCACGCCAGGGTCGTTGCTCCTGCACGGCGTGCTGCTGGTCGCGATGCTCGTGCATGCGAAGAGCTGGTTCGAGATCATGCCCAAGACGATGCCGATGATGTTCGTCGGCGGCAAGCGTGTGCCGGGTTCGACGATCACCCGTACCGGCTGGGCCGCGACGCTGCTCGTCTCGCTGGTCGTGCTCGCGCTCGCGGCCTGGTGGGGGTCGTGATGGCAAAGCGCTCCAACGCACCGGTGTTCTGGCTGCTGTTCGGCGCCGGCGGCATGTTGTCGGCGCTGCTGGGCGCCACGCTGGTGTTCATCACCGGCATCGCGGTGCCGCTCGGCTGGCCGCTGAACGCGGACCTGATGAGCTATCCGCGCATGCTGGGCTTCGCGCAGAACTGGATCGGCAAGGGTTTTGTCTTCGCCGTCGTGGCGCTGTTCGCGTGGCATGCGGCACATCGCATCTTCCACAGCTTGCACGACCTGGGGCTGCACACCGGTGCGCTCGCCAAGCTGCTGTGTTATGGCGGCGCGCTCGCGGTGACGGTGGTCGCGGCGGTGGGGCTGCTCGCGATCGGATTCTGAAGTCAGCCGCGCGGGGTGAACCGCAGCGCCGCCTGCTCGGCCGCCGCCAGCAGACGGTCCAGCAGGGCCAGCGTCTTCTGCGCGCCCGGCGAGTCGTCGGCCAGCCAGCGCGCGAAGGTCGCCAGGTAGATCGTCGTCAGCGCTGCTTCGCCGACCTCGCGCCGCCAGCCCACTTCAGGCAGCAGCGCCACGTCGCGGATCCATTGCACCGTGCGGCTGATCCGCATCACGCCCATTGCCTGCAGGTGCAGGTGCTCGGGCTGGAACTTGTAGCGCACCATCACCGCTGTCATCCGCCGGTGGGTCGCCAACGCATCGAGCCATGCGGCGATGGCCGCGTGCAGGCGCTGACGCGGCGTCAGCCGGTCCCAGCCGGGTGTTTGCGGCATCGCCAGCAAGGCGGCGTCCGCGCGGTCGAACCAGGCTTCGGTGAACGCGTCCTTGTGCTCGAAGTGATGGCGAATCTCCGCCAGCGTGACGCCCGCACGGAGCGCGACTTCGTGCAGCTGCACATCGTCCCAGCCGTGCTGCTCGCCCAGCTCCAGCGCCGCGTCGAGGATGGCTTGTCGAACGCCGTTCGAGCCCGTCGTCACTCTCATCTCCAGGATGGCGTGCCCGTTATACCGCAGCCCGGCACGGCCGCTGCCGTGGGCGCCGGCGCGACGCGCGACGGGCTTGCGCCATCGCAAACCGGCGCAGGCTCGGGAGTGTCCCAATGGATTCGCGCCCTGGCCTGACACGCCATCCGGTAGACGGCCCCGGTGCAGAAACGGACCTGTCATGTCTTCCTGGCTCACCCACACGCTGCTGTCGGTGCTGACGGTTCTCGTCGGCACCGCGGCGTTCTTCTTCATGACGACGCGAGGCACCCTGCTCGTTCGCGGGCTGCTGCCAGGCGAGCGCAAGCCTGCCGACCATGTGTATCCGATCTACTCGAACATGCACCTGATCCGGCTGGTCGACTTCCAGCCGATCATCGCCGCGATCCTGCTGTTCCAGTACGACCGGCTGGTCTCGACCATCGTCGACGGGCTGCGCTCGACCGACCTGCGCGGCAAGCGCACGCTCATCACCTCGTGCGCCTTCGGCAATGTGATGCCGCGTGTCGCGCTTGCAGCGCGCGACGCCGGCGCAAACGAGGTGCAGGTGGTGGACATCATCGAGAACGAGCTGCTGCACGCGCGGCGCAAGATGCAGGACATGGCGCAGCGCTTGAGCTTTCACCGCCAGGACGCCACGGCGCTCGCGCTGCCCGACGCGTCGGTCCACGCCAACGTGCTGTTCTTCCTGCTGCACGAGCTGCCGCACCCGTTGAAGTCGCAGGCGCTGAAGGAAGCCTGCCGGGTGCTCGCGCCCGGCGGCAAGCTGTACCTGGCCGAGTTTCACCGACCGCGTCTGCGCAGCTTGCGCGCGCTGAGCTGGACCTACTTCAAGGTCTTCGAGCCGCTCGGACTGGCGCTGTGGAGCAGCCACGAACCGTTGGCGCAACTGAGCGCGATGCCTGGCATCACGTGTGAGCGGCACACGGTGTTCTTCGGGAATTTCCAGGTGATCGTGGCGACGAAGGCAGTCGAACTGACCACGCAGTCGTAGTCCACCAAGTCATGCAGCGTGCGAGCCGAACGGGGGGATGCGCGGCCAGAAAGTCGGCCAGCCATTCCATCGGGAAGAAGTCGAAGAAGTCGGCCATCGTGGCCACGCGCACCAGGCCGCCGGGTTCTCGGCCGACGCCGGTGAAGCCGGCCGGGTTGATCGGCCAGTCGCTGTGGCCGATGACGTTGCCCTTCACGTCGACCTTCACCAGGTTCGACGCGCGCACCTCGCTGTAGTGCAGGCCGAAGGGGTTGATCAGGAAGTGCGGGTCCGGGCCCGGCACGCGCAGCGAGATGTGGTTGTAGATCAGCTCGCCCCAGCCGAGGTGGTCGACGATGCGGTAGGCCGCCGCGAGCTGGACGCGGGCGTCCCACTCCTCGCGGCTGAAGCGCGGCGGGCGCGGCACGGTGGCGGGAGGGAAAGTCGTGTCTGCCATGAGAAGTCTCCTCGTGAGATTCCGAAAGGGGCCCGTGGTCACAAACCGCCGAGGCACACGTATTGGTAGAAGGTGCCGCCCAGCGCATGGCGCCGGCCACCGACGACGCATCGCGCACCTTTCGACAGCGCATCGGCCACGAGCTGCTCGACCTTTCCCAGGGCCGCCGCATCGATCAACGGCCCCTGCGTGACGTCCGGCTGCGTGCCGTGGCCGACCTCGAGCCGCGCCACCACCTCCCCCAGCTTTTCGGCGAACAGATCGTGGATGCCGTCCTGCACCAGCAGGCGGTTCGCGCAGACGCAGGTCTGGCCGCTGTTGCGGAACTTGGACGCGATGGCGCCGGCCACTGCGGCATCCACGTCCGCATCGTCGAACACGATGAACGGTGCGTTGCCGCCCAGTTCGAGCGACAGGCGCTTGAGCGTCGGCGCACATTGCGCGGCCAGCAGCCGCCCGACGCCGGTCGAGCCGGTGAAGCTGAGCTTGCGCACCACCGGGCTGGCGGTGAACACGCCGCCGATCGCGGCCGCGTCTCCGGTCACCACGCTGAACACGCCGGCGCTCACGCCGGCCCGCAGCGCGAGCTCACCGAGCGCCAGCGCCGACAACGGTGTCTGCAGCGCCGGCTTGACGACCATCGTGCAGCCGGCGGCCAGCGCGGGCGCCACTTTGCGCGTGATCATCGCCGCCGGAAAGTTCCACGGCGTGATGGCGGCGCACACGCCCAGCGGCTCGTTCGTGACGATGATGCGGCGGTCGCCCCAGGGCGAGGGAATCAGGTCGCCGTAGATGCGGCGGGCTTCCTCGGCGTACCACTCGATGTACGACGCGGCGTACTGGATCTCACCGCGCGCCTCGGCCAGCGGCTTAGGTGCGAGCGCACCGGCGTCGGCCGCGACATCAACCGCTACCACTGCGACGCGGCCGGCGTGGCCGAGCGCGTCCCTGAGGTCAGGCGCGTTACCATTTTTGGCGTAGGCCACGGACCTTGACCGCGCCCACCGGACGACGGACCATCCGTTGTGCACACCACTCCCAAGAGGAGGCACCGTGAATCACGCGCCGCTCGGCTCGCTCGGGCCGCTACACCTGACCCCGCTCGCCGCGAAGCTTGCCGCATCGTCGTTCACGGCGCTTCTCGCCGGGCCCGCGATGGCCCAGACCGCGGTTGCGCCCGCGGCCGCCCCGGCCTCCGCGCCGGTGTCCGACACGGCAGATGCCGCCCCCGCGCCCGCCCGGCAGGCCGATTCGCTGAACCTCGAGCGCGTCGTCGTGACCGCCACGTCGGTGGCCAAGTCCAAGCTGAAGAGCTCGCTGTCGGTGACCACCATCGACGACGACCTCGTCAAGGCGATGAACCCGCAGACGCAGGCCGAAGTGCTGCGCCTCATCCCGGGCATGGTCGACCAAGGCGGCAACGGCCCCGGCGGCAACGCCAACATCACCGTGCGCGGCCTGCCGGTCACCACGGGCGGCTCGCCGTTCGTGCAGATCCAGGAAGACGGCTTGCCGACCGTGCTTTTCGGCGACATGAATTTCGGCAACAACGACTACTGGGTCCGCTTCAACCGCTCGAACAGCATCGAGGCGGTACGCGGTGGCTCGGCCTCGGTGCTGGCGTCGGGCGCCCCCGGCGCGGTCATCAACTACGTGTCCAACACCGGCGAGGAGAGTGGCGGCTCCATCGGCCTGGAAGCGGGCTTGAACTACAACTCGACCAAGGGCAGCTTCTCGGCGGGCGGCGCGCTCGCTGAAGATTTGAACTTCCACGCCGACGGCTTCGTGAACCAAGGCGCCGGCCTGCGCGACCAGGGGTTCAAAGCGCAGAAGGGCTACCAGATCAAGGCCAACCTGACCAAGGACCTGGGCACGCTCGGCTACATCCGCTTCAACGTCAAGCTGCTCGACGACACCCAGCCGCTCTACACCTCGTACCCCTCACTCGTGCATGCCGGTGCCAGCGGCTTCTCCGGCATCTCGGCGTACCCGGGCTTCGATGCGCGCACCGGCTCCACGGTCGGCGTGTACAACGAGGTGATCAACGTCCTCGACAGCACAACGGGCCAGTTGACCCAGCACAAGTCCGACGGCCTGCATCCGGTGGCCAAGGCCTACGGTGTCAGGCTGCACCTGACACCGGGCGGTGATTTCACGGTCGACAACAAGTTCCGATACACGCAGATGCGCGGCACGTTCTCGACCAACCAAATGGGCCTGGGCATGGCGTCGAACATCATCGGCTCGACGGTCAACGGCCAGACGGTGGGTAGCATCGTCTACGCCAACGGCCCGTCCAAGGGCCAGGCGTTCACCGGCAGCTACCTGAACACCGGCACGCAGACCTTCACGCGCATGAGCGACATGGGCAGCGTGGCCAACGACCTCAACGCGAGCAAGACCTTCGACCTTGCGGGCGGCAAGATGAACGTCACCGGTGGCCTGTTCTACATGGACCAGCACATCGTGCAGGACTGGCACATAAACTCGCACTACCAGACGCTCGAGGGCGTGAACCCGGCGGGCCTGGATCTGGTGAGCACCACGGGCCAGCTGCTGTCGCTGAACGGCGTGTCCGGCTTCAACACGGCCCGGGGCTCTGGCGTCAACCGCGCCTACGACATCAGCGCCGCGAACACCGCGCCCTACCTGAACGCCAACTGGGAAAGCGGCGCCCTCCAGCTCGACCTGGGTGTGCGCCACGACATGCTGCGCGTCACCGGCTGGGCCGAGTCCGCCAGTGCCGCGACGACCCAGACCAGCCTGATCGGCGGCTCGCTCGTGTCGAGTTCGGTGCTGGACCCAGCCACCCGCGAGGCGCTGCACTACAACGCGAGCTACAACTCCTACTCGGTGGGCGCCCTGTACGCGGTGAACAACGACACCAGCGCATTCGTGCGCGCGAGCCGCGGCGGCCGCTTCAACGTCGATCGCAACATCCTGTCCGGCTACACCAACGCCGACGGCTCGCTCACCGACTCTGGCAGGCAGAAGGTCGTCAGCTACGTTAATCAGCAGGAGGTCGGTGTCAAGAATCGCGGGCGGGTCGGCGAGGTGACCTACAGCGCAAATGCCACGCTGTTCCACAACACCTACGGTGCCTCGAACTTCGACCTCACGCAAGGCCCGACCGGCACCTACTACCAGAGCGCCTACAAGTCGATCGGTGTGGAGCTCGAGGGCTCGCTAAGGTCGGGCGGCTTCGCGATGGTGGCCAGCATGACCTGGACCGACGCGAAGGTCACCGCCAACGCTCAAGGCCCCACTCCGCAGGATCTGGTTTCGTCTGGCGTCGGCAACCGGCCCGCGGGCGTGCCGAGCCTGATGTACATGCTCGCGCCGAGCTACCAGACCGGCGACTTCACGGGCGGCGTGATGATCGTCGGCCGCGGGCGCTCCAACGTCAACACCAGCTCGCAGTACTTGGCCCCGGCCGAGGTGCTGGTGAACATGAACATGAGCTGGAGATTCATGCCCGGCGCCACCGTGGGCCTGAACGTGCACAACCTGTTCAACAAGCTGTTGGCCGACGGCCATCTGAACCAGAGCAGCCTCGCCGGTCTGCAGAGCAACGGCACGATCAATGGGCTGCCGGTCGGTACAGGCGGTGTCCTCAATGGGCGCGCCGTGGTGCTCAGTCTGAACTACGAGTTCTGAAGGGCCGCGATGGCTCTCATTCGCCGCGTTGTCATCCTGGGCGGAGGCTCTGCCGGCTGGATGACGGCCGCGGCGCTGGCCAAGTCGATCCAACGCGATTGCGACATCACGCTGATCGAGTCGGAGGAGATCGGCACGGCCGGCGTCGGCGAAGCCACGATCCCGCCGATCCGGCAGTTCAACCAGATGCTCGGCATCGACGAGGATGATTTCCTGCGCCGCACCAAGGGTTCGCTCAAGCTCGGCATCCGCTTCGTCGATTGGGGCTTGCTTGGCCGCTCGTACTTCCATCCGTTCGGCAGCTACGGTCGTCCGTTCGACCTGGTGCAGATCCAGCACTGGTGGCAGCGTGCGCACGCGCAAGGCCACGCGCAAGCGCTCGACGAGTACTGCATGGCCTGGGCGGCCGCCAAGGAAGGGCGATTCGATCATCCGTCGCCCGATCCTCGCCACGTGCTGTCGACCTACGACTACGCCTACCACTTCGACGCCGGGCTTTACGGGCGCCACCTGCGCGAGTACGCGCAGGCGCGGCGCGTAAAGCGGGTCGAGGGCAAGGTCTTGTCGGTGCAGCAGAACGCGGACACCGGCTTCATCGAGAGCCTCACGCTCGACAGCGGCGAGGCCATAGCGGGCGAGCTGTTCATCGATTGCTCGGGCCTGCACGCGGTGCTGATTGAAGGCGCGCTGAAGACGGGCTTCGACGACTGGACCCATTGGCTGCCGTGCGACCGCGCACTCGCCGTGCCCGGCGAGACCGTGCACTTCACGCCCTACACGCAGTCCCCCGCACACACCGCGGGCTGGCAATGGCGCATCCCGTTGCAGCACCGCACGGGCAACGGGCACGTGTACTCGTCGGCGTTCATGGACGACGAGCAGGCGGCGCAGATCCTCATGAGCCATCTCGACGGCGCGCAGCGCGCAGAGCCGCGGCTCATCCGGTTCACCACCGGCCGGCGCAAGCAATGCTGGAACAGGAACGTCATCGCCATCGGCCTGTCCAGCGGGTTCCTGGAGCCGCTGGAGTCGACCAGCCTGCACCTGATCCAGGCCGGCATCTCGAAGCTGCTGGCGTACTTTCCGGACCTTGATTTCGACCCGCTGGTCAGCCACGAATTCAATCGGGTGGCGGCGACGGAAGTCGAGCGGATCCGCGACTTCATCATCCTGCACTACCACCTGACGACGCGCACCGACAGCGAGCTGTGGCTACTGCGCGCAGATGCCGATCCCGGACACGCTGCAGTACCGAATCGACCACTTCAAGCGCTTCGGCAGGCTCATCCCCGGCGACATGGACCTCTTCGGCAACGCGAGCTGGCTCGCGGTGCACATGGGGCAGATGAACTGGCCCGAGCGCAACGACCCCTTGATCGACTACCGCGACGCGAACGACACCGAGTACCTCGAGAAGCTGCGCCTGGCCATGGCGCAGGCGGCACAGGGCCTGCCGACCCATCGCGCGTACATCGAGCGGCACTGCCCGGCTGTCCAGGCATGATGGTCACCACGTGCTAGCAATGATTCACAGCCTACTTTGCCGCCCATGGCGCCGCAGTCTCCTCTTCGTCCTGCTGATTGCCGCCGGTGCGGACGTCGCCGTGGCCGCCCCGAAGACGATTGCCGTGTGGTCGGGCAGTACCGACCAGAGAGGCTTGCTCAAGGCCGCGACGCTTGCTTTCAACAGTGTGCAGCAGGCCTACAGGGCCGAGTTGTTTGCGGCCAACTACCAAAACTATGCGGACTGGGTGCAGAGCGTAGCCGTCTCCGGAGCGCTGCCGTGCCTGCTGGAAGTCGACGGGCCGTTCGTCGCCGAATTCGCCTGGCGAGGCTATCTGCAGGCGCTGGACAAGTTCGTCTCGCCCGAAATGCGAAGCGACTTGCTGCCATCCATCCTGGCTCAGGGAACCTACGACGGACACCTGTACAGCCTCGCACAACGCGATTCCGGGCTCGGCCTTTGGGCGAACCGCCGCTACCTCAAGGCCGCCAGCGTGCGCATCCCGACCGTCGCCCAGCCGTGGACATTGGCGGAGTTCGAGCAGGCGATGGACAAGCTCGCCCGGGTCGATGGCGTGGACTATCCGCTCGACCTCGCCGTCTACACAGGAGCGAGCGAGTTCTTTGCCTACGCCTACCTGCCGATACTGGCCGGCTTCGGAGGTGACTTCATCGACCGCGCGAGCTACCCCAAGGCCGGCGGCGTGCTCGACGGGCCGCAGTCGGTCGCGGCGATGACGCGCCTGCAGGGTTGGTTCCGCAAGGGCTGGGCTCGTGCGGTCGATCGCAACGACGACTTTGAAAAGGGCAAGACGGCCCTGGCATGGACAGGGCATTGGCGGTACACCCCCTTCCGCGCGGCATTGGGCGACGACCTGCTCCTGCTGCCCTTGCCCGATTTCGGGCACGGGCTCAAGACCGGCATGGGCTCGTGGGGTTGGAGCATCACGAGCACCTGCCCGGAGCCGGCCGGCGCGTGGGCGTTTCTTTCCTATCTGATGTCCGCGGACGAAGTCCTTCGCATTTCCGATGCCATCGGTGCAGTCCCCGCCCGCAAGTCGGTGCTCGCGCGGTCCAAGCTCACCGGCAGCCATGGCGCGCTGAAGGTGTTCGCGCAGCAGCTCTTCATGGGTCACGGATTCCCGCGTCCGGCAACGCCGGGCTACGGCACGATCAGCAAGGCGTTTGCGACGGCCGCGGGCGCCATCATTGCCGGCGCTGACGTGCAGACCGAGCTGACTCGTGCCGCTCACACGATCGACGAAGACATCGCGGCCAACCGCGGGTATCCGCAATGACGCAGCCAGCGCGGAGCACCGTTGCCATGGCCCGGGGCACGGCGATGAAGTTCGGCATCAAACAGAAGATCCTGCTCGTGCTGGTCGGCGTTCTGGCGCTCAGCACGGCGCTGAACGCGCTGCTCGCCTCCTTCTTCACGAACAGGCAGAACGAGGAGGCGGCCTTCGCCAGCCTGAGAAGCGATCTGCAGGCGTGGCAGAGCGATCTGCAGGCCATGACCCAGCAACTCAAGGGCGTTGCGCTCGCCACGGTCGGCGACGCGGCGATTCTCAATCAACTCGGCGAGCTCATGTCGCTGGAGTTCAACCTCGCGGACCCCGCCCGGGCCGCCGAGCGACGAGAGATGGCGAGGACTTTGGGTTATCGAAAGACGGTGGCCCTGAACCGCCTGCAGCTGGCGTTGCGCACCGGGGGCTTCACGAGCATTGCGGTCTATACCCGGGGGCAGCTGAGCCATGTCATCTCGGCGGTCGACGCGGGCATGAGCGTCAGGCGGGAGGACGGCCGTCAGGCATGGACCACCGCGACGGCGAACGCCAAAGGCGACATTCCGTTCCAGAGTTGGCCCGCCTGGAGCGAAGCGCCCGTGCCGGTGGCGGACGATCGTCTCCACGCGGCGCCCGAGCAGCCCGGCGTTTCATTCGTCTTTCCCAGACCGGGGGAGGCCGTATTGGAGATCGCAGTCCCGGTGCAGGGCTACGTCGACGACGTGCTGACCGATGCCCTGCGCGCCCCTGTCGTGCGCTTCTTCTCGGAACTTTCAGTGGCCGGCGAACCGGGACCGCCCAACGCCACCACAGCGAAGTCCGCAGCGCGCCCGCCAGGCAGAACGCCGCGCATCGTTGCCGTGGTCGTCTTTCGCAAGCTGATCGGCCGCGCGATGCTGGAGAACGTGACGCAGAAGACCGGCAAGTCACCCGTCCTGCTGTCGCCAGACGGCCATCACAGGCAGCAGCTGGACGACCAGCCCGTCATCCCGCCGGAGATGCTGCAGCAAGCCCAGGCCACGCTGTTGCCCCAGGCGTCGGCCCCCCTGCAGCGCTCGGTCACTGTCGGCGAAAAGTCGTTCTACGTCGCATTGCTGCCTTGGCAGTTCGAGAACCAGCCACGTCTGATGCTGGCACTGGCCACACCGCGAGACAGCACGCTGCGCAACATCCAGCAGACGGTCGTGGCGATCCTGCTGGCTGCTGGCGCCACCCTGCTGCTGAGCGTGGCGGTGGGCCTGTGGTGGGTGAAGCGGTTCATGGACCCCATCGTCAACCTGACCGCCGCGGTGAAGGGCATCACCTCCCGAAACCGCCTGGACGTGGGCCCGCAACAGCAGGTGCTGGAGCGGCTGCAGCCCGTCGTCATCGAGGCGCCGGATGAGGTGGGTGCGCTGGCCCGGGCCTTCAACGACATGATCGGCGAACTGCAGCATTCGTTCGAGACGCTGGAGCAACGCGTGCAGGCACGCACAGCCGAGTTGCGCCAGCAGGCGCGCTACCTTCGCACGCTGATCGACATGCTGCCCATGTGGGCGTGGTTCAAGGACACCGATGGCCGCTTTCTGGCCGTCAACCAGGCCGCAGCCGGAACCCGCGGTCTGAGCCCCGACGAGCTCGTCGGCAAGTCCGATCACGATGTGTCGCCGCGCGAACAGGCCGACGCCTACCGGGCTGACGACATGGAGGTCATGACCTCGCGCCGCCAGAAGACCCTGGAAGAAGCTCACAGGCTTCCCGGCGGAACGATCTGGCTGGAAACCTTCAAGGCACCGGTGCTCGACGAGGACGGAACGGTGCTGGGAACGGTCGGCGTGGCCCGCGACATCAGCGAGCGCAAGGCCACCGAGGCTGCCCGCGAAGTCGCGCTGGCCGAGGCGCAACGATTGGCGCGCATGCGCAGCGAGTTCCTGGCGCAGATGAGCCATGAGCTGCGCACGCCGCTCAACGCCATCCTGGGCTTCGCGCAGATCCTGCAGCGCGACGAGTCTCTCGATGAGCGCCAGACCAGGGCGTTGCAGATCATCGAAGAGAGCGGGCGGCACCTCCTCAGCCTGATCGAAGACGTCCTCGACATGGCGCGCATCGACGCCGCCAAGGTCGTCCTGGACCCGACCGAGGTCGACCTGTCGGTGTTCTTGCGGGCGGTGTGCGACATCGTGCGCGTGAAGGCCGAGGAGAAGAGCCTGCTGTTCAACTACCGCACGGCGGGCAGGCTGCCGGCTGCCGTGCGGGCCGACGAGAAGCGTCTGCGCCAGGTGCTGCTCAATCTGCTGTCCAACGCCATCAAGTTCACCGACAGCGGAGAAGTCACGCTGCGCGTGCATGCGCTGGCTGCGAGCCCGCAGCCGGGGCGGGATGCAGAGGGTACGGAGACGATGGTGCGCCTGCGCTTCGAGGTGCAAGACAGTGGTATCGGCATGGGCGAAGCGCAGCTGGCACGTTTGTTCCAGCCCTTCGAACAGGTCGCCGACACCCCGCGCCGCGAGGGCGGAACCGGCCTCGGCCTGGCCATCAGCCGCCAGCTCGTACGCCTGATGGGCGGCGATGTGCAGGTGCATAGCCAGCCGGGCAAAGGCAGCGTCTTCTCCTTTGAGCTCGAGCTGCCGACTGCGCAGCCGCAGGCCCCGATTGCGCCTGGGAGCGGCACGCCGATCGGCTACGAAGGGCCGCGCAGGAGGGTACTGGTCATCGACGACGTGCCGCACAACCGGGCGATGCTGTTCGATGCCCTGAGCTCACTGGGAATCGAAGTCCTTGAGGCGGGCGACGGCAAGGAGGGCCTGGAGGTGGCCGGCAGAACCAGGCCCGATCTCATCATGTTGGACGCGATGATGCCGGTGATGGACGGCTTTGAGGCGACCCGGCGCTTGAGGCAGTTGCCGGCGCTGGCCGACGTGCCGATCATTGCGACTTCGGCCAGCCCCACCCGGGATGTCGAGGCGCGCTTCCGCACGGCGGGCGCAGACGCCTTCATCTCCAAGCCGATCGATCAGAACGCCCTGCTCGAAGCCTTGGGAAAGTTGATGGGTCTGTTGTGGATCTACGAAGAACCGGAGCCCCGCACCGCAGAACGCGCGGGTAGCGGCGACGACGATCGCAGCCTCGTGTATCCGCCACCGGAAGAGATGCAGGTGCTGCGCGATCTCGCCCGCATCGGCAATATGCGGTCCATACGAGAGCGCGCCGAGTACTTGCAGAGATTGGATGCGCGCTACGCTTCGTTCGGGGCGCGCTTGGCCGCCTTGGCCGAGGCCTGTCAGTCCCGGGCAATCACGGCACTGGTAGAAGGCGCGAATCGCTCGCCCACCACATGAACAGAACCGCATCCACCTTGCTGGCGCTCGCCCTGGTGCTGGCCGCGGCCGCCTGCGCGGCGCCGATCCGTTCGCCCACGAGCATGTGATCGCCGAGGGCGACTCCGAGGCCGTCATCGTGGAGAAGGCAGCCAAGGTGCTGCCGCGGCCGAACCAGTCGGCCTGGATGCGGCTGGAGCGCACCTTCTTCCTGCACTTCGGCGTGAACACGTTCAACGAAGTGGAGTGGGGCAGCGGCAGGGAAGAGCCGGCGATCTTCAATCCGAGCGCGCTCGACGCGACGCAGTGGCTGCGCGCCGTGAAGCAATTCGACGGCAAGATGATCGTGCTGGTCGCCAAGCACCACGACGGCTTTTCGATGTGGCCCAGCCTGGCCGGCGTCAACTAGCGAGTCCACGTGACGACAACTATCCTGTCCGGTTGGAGGCGGGGGAATTTTGTTGAAGTTGAGTGGCTTGGTGGTCTGTTTTCCTTGATCTCCTTTCGACGGCTGTTGGCAAGCGAAGCGCG
>DATKCI010000169.1:0-2307 GCA_035513255.1 Piscinibacter sp.
AAACGAGATGGGACGTTCACTACCTGTAGTCTGTCCGCTGTGAACGGCAGATTGCCCGGATGGTCCCTCCACCTCGACACCCCCATCCGCTGCGTCTGTGGGTGCAGACAGAACATACAAGCCCGGATGAAATCCGGGGTGTCGGCGGTCGTGGGCGAGACGCCGCTCCCGGATTTCATCCGGGCTGCAAGAACGCGTCGTATCCGGTCTTCACGATCAATGCGGCCACCACGGCGATGAACACGCCTCGAACGAAGCCGGCGCCGTGTTTCAGCGCGAGCCGCGTGCCGAGCAGGCTGCCGAGCACGTTGGCCACCGCCATCACCGCGGCGATGTGCCACCACACGTGGCCCTTCAGCGCGAACAGCACGAGCGCCGATGCATTGGTCGCCGTGTTGAGCAGCTTCGCGCTCGCGCTCGCATGCAGGAAGTCGTAGCCGAGCAGGCGCACGAAAAGGAAAACGAAGAAGCTGCCGGTGCCCGGCCCGAAGAAGCCGTCGTAGAAGCCGACCACGAGGCCGACCGCCGAGGCCAGCAGCGCCTGCGTTCTGCCTGTCCAGTGCGGGGTGTGGGTCCGGCCGAGATCCTTCCGGGCGAGCGTGTACAGCAGCACCCCGAGCAGGATGAACGGCAGCGCCTTGCGCAAGCCGTCGGGGCTGGCGAGCGTGACGGTCCATGCCCCGGCCGCGCTGCCGACGACCGCCGCAGCCGCCGCCGGCAGCAGCGCGCTCCACGGCATTTGCACCCGCTTCGCGAACTGCCCGGTGGCCCAGGCCGTGCCCCAGACCGATGCGGCCTTGTTGGTGCCCAGCAGCGTGGCCGGTGCGGCCCCCGGAAAGACGCTGAACAGCGCCGGCACGAGGATCAGGCCGCCGCCACCGACGATGGCATCGACAAAACCGGCGAACAGCGAAGCGAGGGTGACGGTGGCGAGGTCGAGCAAGGAGAGGTCGCGTGGTGCCGGTCGGCGAAGTGGCGATCATCGCTGAGCTCGCGTGGACTTGTCCCCTCTCCCAGAGGGAGAGGGAGCAATACGGCTCGTTGCAACTCGAAGACCCAGGAAAAAGAAGGTCCGCACAAGGCGGACCAAAGGTGGCAGGCCGATCGTCGTCCCTGCTCGCTTGCTCTCTTCAAGCGGCAGGGTCGGCCCTGCACCACGGGAATTGGATGAACGGCGTCAGAACCAGATCTCGACCTGCGCGCCATAGCTGGTGCCGCGGGTCTTGTCGTCGGTCTCCCCCTCGATGCCGATGACGCCGCCCGCGCCGGCCGCCGCGTTGGCCGCCTGGTTCCAGCGCGCCGTCGTCACGTACAGGCGCAGTTCCGGGCGCTTCCAGAACCCCGGGCCGGTGCTCAGCGCCGGGCCGACGGTCAGCTTGGCGAGCTTCTGCGTCGCCGCACCGTCGGGTTTCTTCTGCGAGTAACCCGCCTCGGCCAGCAGCTTCAGGTGCTTCGTCAGCGCATACGACATGCGCCCACCGATCGTGCTCGAGTTGGTCTTCACGCCGGTCACGCCGTCCTTGTCGTTCTGCCACATCGCCTGCGCCTGTCCGCCGAGTGCGCCCATCTGCCAGGTCAGGCTCTCGACGATGCGAAACGACTTGCTGCCCGACGGCGCGGTCAAGGTGCCGAAGTTGCCGTCCAGCCCGGCCGAGCCCTGCGCGTACTGCAGCCACAGCGTGTTGCCCCCGCCGAGCCCGAACACGTTGTCCTGGTTGTGCTGTGCGCTTAAGCCCACGCCGCTGGTGCCGCCGTCGAAACTGCCGTCGGTGACGGTGCCGGTCAGGCGCAGCTTGCCGCCGGGGTTGACCGCGATGTCGGTCAGGTCGGCGTTCAAGCGTGAGCCGGGCTCGGTGGCGCCGCCGTCGGTGCGGAACCACGCGAGGTTGAGCTTGCCCGGGCCGGCGGCGATGCCGTCCACGCCGGCGCCCACGCCGGACAGGTTGACGTAGAAGGTGTCCACGATGTGCACGTCGGCGCGGCCGTAGAAGCGCTTGCCGATCCAGAAGGTGGCGTCCGGGGCGATGTCGTAGCCCTTGCCTTCGACGTACATCTGGTTGATGCCGAGGTCGGAGTCGCCGGTGTCGGTGGCGCCGTTGAACAGGTTCGTCATCAGGTGGGCCTTGTAGGCGACGCCTTCGGCCTCGAAGCCCTGGCTGAGCAGGAACTCGCCGTAGAAGTCGCATTCGTTGCCGAGGCGGTACTTCAGGCCCGGGCCGTTCAGGCCGTAGCAGGCGCGCGAGACGTCTTTCTTCGTCGCGCCGGGGCCGGCGCGGAAGTAGCCGCCCCAGTCGACGGCGTGGACGG
>DATKCI010000170.1:0-8518 GCA_035513255.1 Piscinibacter sp.
TTTCTTCCTCTCCCAGGGCCACGAAGGCAGGGGGCAATTTCTCCCTCGCCCTCTGGGAGAGGCTTGGGGTGAGGGCCAGCGGCCTCCCAAGGTCCACGTCCGTGCATGTTCGTCAGAAGCGGTGACCTCGGCTGCGGGTCCTTCAACGCTGATCTTCAACACAGCCTCGTCGCCCGGATGAAATCCGGGAGCGGCGTTTATCCGAGCGGCGGCATCACCGCCGTCACCTCGATCTCCACCTTCGCGCGGTCCTCGATCAGCGCGCTGACCTGCACCGCGCTCATCGCCGCGTGGTAGGCGCCGATCACCTCGCGGAACACCGCGCCGACCTCCTTGGCGCGCGCCAGGTACTCCCGCTTGTCGGTGAGGTACCAGGTCATGCGGGTGATGTGCTCAGGCGTGGCGCCGGCCTCGGCCAGCACGGCGCGCACGTTCACGAGCGCCTGGCGCACCTGGTCGACGAAGTCGTCGCTCTCGAACTCGCACTTGGCGTTCCAGCCGATCTGCCCGGCCACGAAGACGGTGGTGCCGCTGGCGGCCACGCCGTTGGCATAGCCGCGCGGGGCGGTCCAGTCGGGAGGTTGCAGGATTCTCATCTCGACGCCTCCGTTCGCAGCCTGAACCGCTGCAACTTGCCCGTTTCCGTGCGCGGCAGCGCCTCGCGAAACTCGATTGCGCGCGGGTACTTGTACGGCGCGATGTTCTGCTTCACGTAGTCCTGCAGCGTCTTCACCATCACCTCCGAGGCGTCGTGTCCCGGCCGAAGGACGATGAAGGCCTTGACGATCTGGCCGCGTTCCTCGTCCGGCACGCCGACGACGCCGCATTCAGCGACCGCCGGGTGCTGCAGCAGCACGCTCTCGATCTCCGGGCCGGCGACGTTGTAGCCGCCGGTGACGATCATGTCGTCGGTGCGCGCCTGGTAGACGAACCAGCCGTCCTCGTCGACGAGGTAGGCATCGCCGGTCAGGTTCCAGCCGTCCTGCACGTACTGCCGCTGGCGCTCGTCGGCGAGGTAGCGGCAGCCGGTCGGGCCCTTGACCGCGAGACGGCCGACCTGGCCGCTCGGCAGCGGCTTGAGGTCGGGGCCGAGCACGCAGGCCGTGTAGCCGGGGACCGGCTTGCCGGTGGCGCCGGGCTTGGCGTCGTCGTCGGTGTGCGAGATGAAGATGTGCAGCAGTTCGGTCGACCCGATGCCGTCGATCATCTCGATGCCGGTCGTCTCCTTCCACAGGCGCCGCGTGGCCGCCGGCAAGGCTTCGCCGGCGCTGACGCACTTGCGCAGCGACGACACGTCGTGGCGGGCCACGGCCGCCGCCATCGCTCGGTAGGCCGTCGGCGACGTGAAGCAGACGCTGGCGCGGTACTGCGCGATGTAGCCCGGCAGCGGGTCGGGCGAGGCCTTTTCGAGCAGCACGCTGGACGCGCCGATCGACAGCGGGAACAGCAGCAAGCCGCCGAGGCCGAAGGTGAACGCGAGCGGCGGGCTGCCGATGAACACGTCGTCGGGCGACGCGCGCAGCGAATGGACCGGCCAGCAGGCGCAGGCGGCCATCACGTCGCGATGGAAATGCATCGTGCCCTTGGGCGTGCCGGTGGTGCCCGACGTGAAGGCCATCAGGCAGGTGTCGTCGGCGGCGGTGTCGACATTGCGAAACTGAGCCGGCTTCGCGGCGGCGCGCGCTTCGAGCGCATCGGGTGCGTCGCTGTGGAAGTGCAGCACCTGGGTGAGCGTGGGGCATTGCGGCGCGGCGAGCCGCAGCTCTTCGGCGAGACGCTGGTCGCACAGCGCGTGGCTGATCTGCGCCTTGCCGACGATCTGCGTGAGCTCACGGGCCCGCAGCAGCGGCATGCTGCCGACCGCGATGCCGCCGGCCTTCACGACGCCGAACCAGCAGGCGGCGAGCATCGGCGAATTGGCCCCACGCAGCAGCACGCGGTTGCCCGGCACGAGGCCCATGTCTTCGACCAGCACCCGGGCGATGCGGTTCGACTGCGCCTGCAGCTCGGCGTAGGTCCAGCGCACGCCATGGCCTTGCAGGCACAAGCGTTCGCCGTCGCCTTGCTCGACCCAGCGGTCCAGCAGTTCGTGTGCGCAGTTGAGCCGATCGGGGAAGTGCAGCTCGGGCAGGTCGAAGCGGAACTCGGGCAGCCACGCGGGCGGCGGCAGATGACGGGCGCAGAAGTCGTCGATGTGGGCGGAGTGGGTCATGTTCGTTCTCCGATGCTCCGCTGGAGCGCAGGCTTCGACAAGCTCAGCCCGAACGGGTTGGAGTGGCGTGCGACGGCTCTCGATTGCGGCGGCGAACCTCCACACCCCGTCCGCACTGAGCTTGTCGAAGTGCCCGTGCATCCTGAGCCTGTCGAAGGGACTGAGCTTGTCGAAGTGCCCGCTCCGCGTTTCGAGCTCATGCCGACGCCCCCTTCAAAAGCTCGCGCGCGATGATCAACTGCTGCACCTCGGTGGCGCCTTCATAGATCCTCAGCGCGCGGATCTCACGGTACAGCGACTCGACGACCTGGCCCGAGCGCACGCCTTCGCCTCCGAACAGCTGCACCGCCGCATCGATGACCTGCTGCGCGCCTTCGGTCGCGGCCATCTTGGCCATCGCCGCTTCGCGCGTCACGTTGTGGCCTTGATCGCGCTGCCAGGCGGCCCGATAGGTCAGCAGCGCGGCGCCGTCCACCGTGGTCGCCATCTGCGCAAGCTTGGCCTGCGCGAGCTGGAAATCCGCCAGGCGCTGACCAAACATCGGTCGAGAGGTCGCGCGCGCCAGGCCTTCGTGCAGTGCGCGGCGCGCGAAGCCCAACGCGGCGGCGGCGACCGACGTTCGGAAGATGTCCAGCGTCTGCATCGCGATCTTGAAGCCCTGTCCAGGGGTTCCCAGCAACTGCGTGCGCGGAACGGCGCAATCGGCGAACCGCAGCCGCGCCAGCGGATGCGGCGCGATCACGTCGATGCGCTCGGCGATCTGCAGGCCCGGGTTGTCCGCGTCGACGACGAAGGCCGAGATGCCGCGCGAGCCGGGCGCCTCGCCGGTGCGCGCGAACAGCACGTAGAAGTCGGCGATGCCGCCGTTGGAGATCCACGTCTTCTCGCCGTTGATCAGGTAGCCGTCGCCGGTGTCCTTCGCCTCGCAGGCCATCGCCGCCACGTCGGACCCGGCGTTCGGCTCGGACAGCGCAAAGGCCGCGATCGCCTCGCCGCGCGCGACACGCGACAGGTAGCGCTCTTGCTGCGCCGCCGTGCCGTGCAGCGAGATCGCGCCCGAGCCCAGGCCCTGCATTGCAAACGCGAAGTCGGCAAGTCCGTGGTGCCAGGCCAGCGTTTCGCGCAGCAGGCAGATCGCGCGGGTGTCGATGACGTCGGCCGCCCCGCCGTGCGACGTGCCGGCCACCGCATGCCGCAGCCAACCGGCTTCGCCGAGGCTGCGCACCAGTGCGCGGCACTGCGTGTCCACGTCACCCTGGGCGTGCGTCAGATGCGCCGGCGCCCATTCGCCCAGCTCTCGCGCCAGCGTGCGGTGGCGCTCGTCGAAGAATGGCCAGTCGAGGTGTGCGGTGTCCACGCTCAATCCCCCTCGAACACCGGCTTGGTCTTCGCCGCGAACGCCTCGTAGGCGCGATGGAAGTCCTGCGTCATCATGCAGATCGCCTGCGCCTGGGCTTCGGATTCGATCGCTTCGTCCACGCCCATCGCCCACTCCTGATGCAGCATGCGCTTGGTCATCGCGTGGCCGAAGCTCGGTCCGGCGGCGATCTCGGCGGCCCAGCCGACGGCGTGAGGCAAGAGGTCGTCTTGCCGCGCGATGCGGTTGTAAAACCCCCACGCCAGCGCCTCGTCGCCGCTCATCGGGCGGCCGGTGTAGAGCAGCTCCGAGGCTCGCCCCTGGCCGATGATGCGCGGCAGCATGCTGCACGCGCCCATGTCGCAGCCGGCCAGCCCGACCCGCGCGAACAGGAACGCGACCTTGCTGGTCGCCGTGCCGATGCGCAGGTCCGACGCCATCGCGATGATCGCGCCGGCACCGGCGCACACGCCGTCGATCGCCGCGACGATGGGCTGCGGGCAGGCCCGCATCGCCTTCACCAGGTCGCCGGTCATCCGGGTGAAGGTCAGCAGGTCCGGCATGCCCATCTTCGTGAGCGGCCCGATGATCTCGTGCACGTCGCCGCCCGACGAGAAGTTGCCGCCGGCGCCCTGCACGACCACCGCCCGCACGTCATCGGCCTGCGCCAGTGCGCGGAACAGGTCGCGCAGCTCGGCGTACGAATCGAAGGTCAGCGGGTTCTTGCGTTCCGGCCGATTCAACGTGATCACGCCGACCTTGCCTTCCACCGACCAGCCGACGTGTTTCATCGTGCGGCCAGCGGCGTCTTGCCGGTTGCCGCTCGCCAGATGCGAATTCATCTCTCGGCTCATGCAGTCTTCTCCTTGTTTCGGTTTCGTTTCGGCGGTGCGGCATCGACCTGCGCGAGGTGGCGCTTCAGCCCGGCGAGCAGCGCATAGACCTGCGCCTTCTGCTCGGCGTCCCACCCGTCGAAGAGTTCGACCACCCACTGCTCGTGCACCGCGGCCATGCGGCGGAACTGGCGCTTGCCGGCCGGGGTGAGCTGCACCGCGAAGGCTCGGCGGTCACCGGGGTGCGGCGTGCGTTTGACGAGGCCTTCGGCCTCGAGCTGGTCGGTCACGCCGGTCACGTTGCCGCCGGTCACCATCAGCCGCTGCGACAGCTCGCCCATCGTCAGGCCATCGGGTTCGCGCTCGAGCTGCGCGAGCAGGTCGAAGCGCGGCAGCGTGGTCGCAAACTCGCTGCGCAACCGGTTGCGCACGACACTTTCGACACGTGTCGTGCAGGCGAGCAGGCGCAGCCACAGCTTGAGCGCCTGGTGGTGGTCGCCGATGACACGCGACTCGAGGTCCGCGACCGCGCTTTCGGGCAAGGCGCTCACATGACCTCCCCGCCGGCGACCGCGATGGCCTGCCCGGTGATCGCCGACGATTCCCGGCGGCACAGCCACAGCACCGCCTGCGCGACTTCGTGCGGCTGCACGAGCCGCCCTTGCGGGTTGCTCGCGGCGAGTTCGGCACGGGCCTGTTCCATGCTGCGGCCGGTCTTGGCGGCGATCCGATCGATCGCATCGTCGACGATCGCGGTCTCGGTGTAGCCCGGGCAGACGGCGTTGACCGTCACGCCCTTGCGCGCGACCTCCAGCGCCAGCGCGCGGGTCATGCCGAGCACGCCGTGCTTGGCGGCGCAGTAGGCCGCGACGTAGGCATAGCCCCTCAGCGCGGCCGTGCTCGCGATGTTGACGATGCGGCCGAAGCCGCGTTCGGTCATGCCCGGCAGCACCTGGCGCGTGCAGAGAAAACTGCCGGTGAGATTGACGTCGAGCAGGCGCTGCCAGACGTCGAGGCTGGTGCGGCCGAAAGGCTGGCTCTCCACCTCGCCGGCGTTGTTGACGAGGATATCGGCCGGGCCGAACTCGGCGGCGGCATCGAACGCGGCTTGCACGCTGGCGGCGTCGGAGACGTCGGCGACGATGCAGTGCGCACCGGGCAGACCCAGCGCCTCCAGCCGCTTCAACGTGCGGCCCATCAGCGTGATCTGCACGCCCTCGGCCGCGAGTGCCGTGGCGATGGCCGCGCCGATGCCGCTGCCGCCGCCGGTGACGATTGCATGCAGGCCGCGCATCGTCACACCCCCAGCGCCAAGTTGGCCTGCTCTTGCGCCGACAGCCCCGCGGTCTGCGCGGCCATGGCCCGCTCGCGCTCGAGGTTGCGCTCGAGCTGGCTCTTGCCGGACAGGTACTGCTTCGGCCAGTCGGCGCCGATGCCGTTGGTGTGGCCGATCTTCGCCGCCTCCAGCAAGGTCCACGCGGGATTCGCCAGATGCGGCCGCGCGATCGCGCACAGGTCGGCGCGGCCGGCGGCGATGATGCTGTTGACGTGGTCGGCCTCGAAGATCGCACCGACCGCCATCGTCGCAATGCCGACCTCGTTGCGGATCGCCTCGGCGAACGGCGTCTGGTACATGCGGCCGTAGACCGGCTGCTGCGCCTTGCTGACCTGGCCGGACGACACGTCGATCAGGTCGGCGCCGGCGTTCTTGAACGCTTGCGCGATCGCGATCGCATCCTCCGGCGTGTTGCCGCCGTCGACCCAGTCGTGCGCCGAGATGCGCACCGACATCGGCTTGTCGTCGGGCCACACCGCACGCATCGCGGTAAACACCTCGAGCGGCCAGCGCAAACGGTTCTCGAGCGAGCCGCCGTAGTCGTCGGTGCGCTGGTTGGTCAGCGGCGACAGGAAGGCCGACAGCAGGTAGCCGTGCGCGCAGTGCAGTTCCAGCCAGTCGAAGCCCGCCTCGACACCACGTCGTGTCGCTGCGACGAAGTCGGCGGTCACGCGGTCCATGTCGGCGCGTGTCATCGCGCGCGACCAGTCGCTGACGCCGTCGATGTACTGCTGCGGCGACGCCGAGATCAGCGGCCAGTTGCCTTCTCTTGCGTCGTTCGGAAGCGGCATATCCTCGCCCTCCCACGGCACGCAGGTCGAGCCTTTCGCGCCGGCATGGCCGAGCTGCAGCGCGATCTTGGCGCTGCTGCCGCCGTGCACGAAGTCGACGATGCGCTTGAACGCCGCCGTCTGCGCGTCGTTGTACAGCCCGGTGCAGCCAGGGGTGATGCGTGCATCGGGCGTCGGGCAGGTCATCTCGGTGAACACGAGGCCGGCGCCGCCCAGCGCGCGCGCGCCGAGGTGCACGAGGTGGTGGTCGGTCGGCAGGCCGTCGACCGCGCTGTACTGCGCCATCGGCGAGACGACGACGCGGTTCTTCAGCGTGAGCCCGCGCAGGCGGAACGGCGTGAACATCGGCGGCACGCCGGCCGGCACCGACAAGCCCGAGCGCTCGGCGATCCAATGCTCGAAGCCGCCGACGTAGCCGGCATCGCGCTGGCGCAGGTTCTCGTGCGAGATGCGCTGCGAACGTGTCAGCAGCGAATAGGCGAACTGCGCCGGCGCAAGCCGCGCATGGCGCTCGACGTTCTCGAACCATTCGGTGGAGTTGCGTGCCGCGTTCTGGATCTTCAGCACCTCGACGCTGCGGTGGGCCTCATAGGTCTTCAGCGCGCCCGCCAGGTCGTCGGGCTGCGAGACGAGGTTCGCCGCGAGGTCGATCGCATCCTCGAACGCGAGCTTGGTTCCCGAGCCGATCGAGAAGTGCGCCGTGTGCGCCGCGTCGCCGATCAGCACGACCGGCGTGCGGCCGTCGGCGCCGCCGTTCGGATGGACCCAGGTCTTGCAGACCACGCGGGGAAAGCGGATCCACTGCGACGAGCCGCGCAGGTGCGCCGCGTTCGATATCAGCGCGTGGCCATCGAGGTACTTCGCGAACAGCTTCTCGCAGAACGCGATGCCGTCCTCCTTCGACATGTCGGCCAGGCCCGCCGCGCGCCACACCGGTTCCGGCGCCTCGACGATGAAGGTCGACGTGTCGGCGTCGAAGCGGTAGGCGTGCGCCTGGAACCAGCCCCACTCGGTCTTTTCGAACGCGAACGTGAACGCGTCGAAGAGCTTGTGCGTGCCGAGCCAGACGAAGCGGCACTGGCGCAGGTCGGTGTCGGGCTGGAAGGTCTGCGCGTACTTGGCACGGATGCGGCTGTTCAGGCCGTCGGCGGCGAGGATCAGGTCGGCCTCGATGGGGGCATCATCCACCACGTCGGTCTCGAAGCGCAGGCTCACGCCCAGTTCCGCGCAGCGATCCTGCAGGATGCCGAGCAGCCGCTTCCGGCCGATGCCGCAAAAGCCGTGGCCCGACGAGCGGATGCACTCGCCCTTGAAGTTGACCTCGATGTCGTCCCAGTGGTTGAACGCGTCGAGGATCTGCGTCGCGCTCTTCGGGTCGGCGTGCTGCAGCGCCGACAGCGTCTGGTCGGAGAACACGACGCCCCAACCGAAGGTGTCGCCGGCGCGGTTGCGCTCGAGCACCGTCACCTCGTGCGAGGGGTCGTGCTTCTTCATCAGCAAGGCCAGATACAGGCCGGCGGGGCCCCCGCCAATGCAAGTGATGCGCATGGATGCTGCTCGTGGTTGCTGAACGTCAGGTGATCACTTTAGGCCACGATATTTGAGATGTCAAATAAATGCAAACCCTCATCGCGGTGTGCGGAATAACCGACACCACGCGAGCGCGACCGGTGCTAACGTGCGGTCGCCATGAAGAGACTCTGGGACATTTCTCCGCCGATTTCGCCGGACTCGCCACTGTTCCCCGGTGACGAGGCGTACTCGCAACGCTGGACCGCGCGCATCGGCCCGGGGTGCCCGGTGAACCTGACGGCAATCACGATGTCGCCGCACATCGGCGCGCATGCCGACGCGCCGCTGCACTACGGCGACGATGAACGGGCGATCGGCGAGGTCGACCTCGCGCCCTACCTTGGCCCGTGCCGGGTGATTCACGCGATCGGCTGCGGCCCGCTGGTGATGCCGGAGCACCTGGCCGCGGCGTCCGAC
>DATKCI010000171.1:0-28824 GCA_035513255.1 Piscinibacter sp.
GGGTGACGGCGATGGGTGACGGCGATGGGTGACGGCGATGGGTGACGGCGATGGGTGACGGCGATGGGTGACGGCGCCGGGAGAGGGCAGGGCGCGGCGTGTGAGAACAGGCTGCGTGGCCGGCGCCCGTCGCGCCCTCACCCCAACCCGCTCCCGGAGGGAGAGGGAGAACTCCCGTGGCAGGCCCGCCCATCGGCATCGAACAGGATGCAATGCGCGGCCCGCGGCATCAGGCCGACTCGCATGCCCGGCTGCAACGCGGCCGAGTGCTGCACGTCGACCTTCGCGGCCAGCAGCAACTCGGTGTCGGGCATGCGGAAGTGGCCGATCGTCACGTCGCCGAGGTGCTCGAGCAGTTCCACGCGGGCCGGCACGCCGTCTTCCATCGTCGTGATGTCCAGGTGCTCCGGACGAACGCCCAGCGTCGTGGCGCGCGCCGTCGGCCGCGCGGCGTTCAAGGTCAGCGACAGCCGGTTCGCGACCTTCACGTTCAAGCGATTCGCCTGTGCACCGACCACCTCGCACGGCAGGAAGTTCATCCGCGGCGACCCGAGGAAACCGGCGACGAACTGGTTGGCCGGCCGCTCGTAGAGATGCAGCGGCGCGCCGATCTGCTCCACCCGCCCGGCGTTGAACACGGCGATGCGGTCGCCCATCGTCATCGCCTCGACCTGGTCGTGCGTCACGTAGATCATCGTCGTGCCGAGTTCGCGGTGCAGGTGCGACAGCTCCAGCCGCATCTGCACGCGCAGCGCGGCGTCGAGGTTGGACAGCGGCTCGTCGAACAGGAACACCACGGGCTTGCGCACGATCGCGCGGCCGATGGCCACGCGCTGGCGTTCGCCGCCGGACAGCGCCTTGGGCTTGCGCTCCAGCAGGTGGGAGATGCGCAGGATCTCGGCGGCCTTGCCGACGATCTGCGCGGCTTCCTTCTTCGGCGTGCCGGCGAGCTTCAGCGCGAAGCCCATGTTCTGCGCCACCGTCATGTGCGGGTAGAGCGCGTAGTTCTGGAACACCATCGCGGTGCCGCGATGCGCCGGCGGCACGTCGTTGACCGGCTGGCCGTCGATGGCCAGCACCCCCTCGGTGATGTCCTCCAGTCCGGCGATCATCCGCAGGATCGTCGACTTGCCGCAGCCCGACGGTCCGACGAAGACGAGAAATTCGCCGTCGTTGACCTGCAGATCCACGCCGTGGATGACGCGGGTGGTTCCGTACGACTTTTCGATGCCTCTGAGGCTGACCGTTCCCATCGTGATGCGCTCGCTCAAAGAGGGGTGACGTGCCGCGCGGATTGCGCGGCGATGAAGTCGCGGTACCAGAAGGCGCTGTCCTTCGGGATGCGCTGTCCGCTGGCGTAGTCGACATAGACCATGCCGAACCGCTTGCTGTAGCCGAAGGCCCACTCGAAGTTGTCGAACAGGCTCCAGACGAAGTAGCCGCGCACGTCCACGCCGGCGGTGATCGCCTCGCGCACGGCACCGATGTGGCGCCGCAGATAGTCCGCGCGCAGGGGGTCGTGCACGTGCTCGCCGCTGGGCACGTCGGGGTAGGCGGCGCCGTTCTCGGTGATGTACAGCGGCGGCAGCGGGTACTCGCGGCCCAGGCGCACCAGCAGGTCGGTGAGCCCTTGCGGATAGACCTCCCAGCCCATGTCGGTCAGCTCGGTGCCCGGCGGGTGCGTGGGCGGTTCGCTGCCGACGATGCTTCGGGTGTAGTAGTTGAGGCCGAGGAAGTCGAGCGGCGTGCGGATCACGCGCATGTCGCCGTCTTGCACCTGCGGCGCATCGTCGCCCAGGTGCGCGAGCACGTCGGCCGGATAGTGGCCGTGGAACAGCGCATCCATGTACCAGCGGATCAGCAGGCCGTCTTCGAACCTCGCCTGGGCGCGGTCGCTCTCGCTGTCGGTGGCGGGCACGATCGGCCCCTGGTTCAGCACGATGCCCAGCGGGGCTTTCACGCCGGCCGCGCGCAGTGCGAGCAGCGCCATGCCGTGCGCCAGCAGCAGGTGGTGCGACACCTGGAACGCGGTGCGGCGATTCTTGATGCCGGGCGCGAAAATGCCGTGTTCGTGCCCGAGCGTTGCAACGATCCACGGCTCGTTGTGCGTCGCGATCGACGCGACGCGGTCGCCGTAGCGCTCGGCCATCGTCTCCGCGTAGTCGACAAAGCGCAGCGCGACCTCGCGGTTCGCCCAGCCGCCCTGGTCCTGCAGCACTTGCGGCAGGTCCCAGTGGTACAGCGTCAGGTACGGCGTGATCCCGCGCTGGAGCAGCCCGTCGATGAGCCGGTCGTAGAAGTCCAGACCTTTCGGGTTCCATGCGCCGATGCCGTCGGGCTGCACCCGCGACCACGAGGTCGAGAAGCGGTAGGCCTGCAGGCCGAGCCTTTGCATCAGGTCGAGGTCGGCGTCGAGATGGTGATAGTGGTCGCAGGCGACGTCGCCGTTGCTTTGGTCGACGATCGCGCCGGGCTGGCGGCAGAAGGTGTCCCAGATCGAGGCGGCGCGCCCGTCGGTGGACGCGGCGCCTTCGATCTGGAAGGCGCTCGTCGCGGCGCCCCAGACGAAGTCTTTCGGGAAGGTATGGGTCGAGGTCAGCATACGTGGGGTCGGTCGGTGAGTCGGCGTCAGCTCTTGACTGCGCCGGCAGTGAGGCCGTCGATCAGACGGCGCGAGGAAAGGACGAACAGGACGAGCAGCGGCAGCACGGCCACCGCCGAACCCACCATCACCGCGCCCCACTCGGTGTTGACGGGGTTTTGCATGCTGCGCAGCGCGAGCGGCAGCGTGTAGGACTCCATCTCGCGCATGACGACCAGCGGACCGAGGAAGTTGTTCCACGACGCGATGAACGTGATCAGGCCCAGCGTGCCCAGCGCCGGCGTGGTCAGCGGAAGCACGATGTTCCAGTAGATGCGGAACTCGCCGCAGCCGTCCATGCGCGCGGCCTCGATCAGCTCCTTCGGGATCGCCGATGCGATGTACTGGCGCATCAGGAAGATGCCGAACGCGCCGGCCGCGCTCGGCAGGTACAGCGCCCGGGGCTGGTTCAGCCAGCCGAGGAAGTCCATGATCATGAATGTCGGGATCATCCCGAGGAAGGGCGGCAGCAGCAGCGTGGCCATCACGATCGCGAACGCCGCCTTCTTGAAGCGGAAGTCGTACATCGCGAACGCGAAGCCGGCGAGCGAGCAGAAAAACAGCGACAGCGCGGTGGCCATCAGCCCGATGTAGACACTCAGGCCGAAGTTGCGCCAGAACAGCGGCACGGCGTCCAGCAGCAGGCCCATGTTCAGCGACAGCGCGTCGCCGAACCACACCGGCGGCGGCAGGCTGAAGATGTCGCTGCGCGTGTGCGTGGCGAACACGAACATGAAGTAGAACGGAGCGAGCATCAGCACGCCGCCGATGCCGACGATCGCGTAGGCCGCGAGCCGCTGCAGGTCGAATGCGGGTTTGCGATTCATCGTCAGTGGTCCATGCCGCCGCGGGCGAAGGCCTTGGTCGTGAGCCAGGTCAGCACCGCGATCACGATGAAGAGCAGCCACGAGATCGCGCTGGCGGTGCCCCATTCGTTGAATTCGAACGCGGTGCGGTACATGTACATCGCCGTCGTCATCGCGGCCTGGTCGGTGCCGCCGCGCCCGTTGGTGAGGATGAACGGCTCCTCGAACAGCTGCAGCCCGCCGATCACCGACAGCGTCACGCCGAAGAACATCATCGGCTTCAACAGCGGCAGCGTGATGTAGCGGAACTGCTGCCAGCGCGTGGCGCCGTCCATCGTGGCGGCTTCGTAGAGGTCCTTCGGGATCGTCTGCAGCGCGGCGAGGTAGAGCACCGTGTTGAAGCCGACGTAGCGCCAGAAGACGACCATCGCGACGGCCGGCTTCAAGTGTTCCGATTTGCCCATCCAGTTGATGTTCTCGTCGGGGAACAGCCAGCCGAGGCCGGGGATGCGCGCCAGTTCGTTCAACGCCACGTTGATGACGCCGAAGTCGGTGGAGAAGAGCGTCGTGAAGATCAGCGCGATCGCGACCGTGGAGGTGATGTACGGGAGGAAGTACGCGCCGAGCACGGCGTTGCGCCAGCGCTTGAACGACGTGTGAATGAAGTAGGCGAGCGGGATTGCCACGAGGTGCTGCGGCGCGCCGGACACGACGCCCAGCCACAGCGTGTTCCACAAGGACTTCCACAGCCACTCGTCGCCGAGTGCGAACTCGAAGTTCTCGATGCCGACGAACTCCATCTCCGAGATGCCGGCCGCGAGGCTGCCGCTCTGGAACGCGAGCCACAGCGAGAACAGCAACGGGAACAGCCCGAACACCAGGAACAGGATGAAGAACGGGCTGATGAAGACGTAGGGCGCCCAATGCCACGGCTTGAGCCGCCGGCGCCGCGCCGGCGGTGCGAGGACCGCCGGCGTCCGCGGCAAGGTGTCGGGGCCGCCGGTGGGCGGCTGAAGTGAGCTCATCTCGTACTGCTCGCGAAAGAAGGTCAGCGCCGGGCGCGCCGCTCGATCAAGGCTTTGGCATCGGCCAGCGCCGTCTTGATGTCCTTGCCTTGTTCGAGCACCTTGTCGAGTTCGGTGGCGATCACTTCCTCGGCCACCGAATCGTGCTTGGCCACTTCGACCGCCGGGATCTTGGGCACGGCGTTGCGCCACAGCAGCCGGGTCTTCTGACCGCCGAAGAACTCCACGCCCTGCTCGTAGAACGGGTCATTCTGCGCCTCGAGCAGCGCCGGGAAGGCGTCTTCGGCCTTGAAGGCGGCGAGCTGCACGTCCTTGTTCAAGGTCATGTACTTGATGAACTCCCAGGCGGCTTCCTTGTTCTGGCTCTTCTTCGGGATCGCATAGAAGGTGCCGCCCCACGAGCCGTAGGCGCCGCCGGGCAGGTCGGCCGCGCGCCACAGCCCGCGGGTGTTCGGGGCCAACCAGTTCTGCAGGTGGCCGCCCAGCCAGGCGCCCATCATCTGCGTGGCGATCGTCCCGCGCTTGAAGCCTTCGGACCACTCGTTGCTCCAGGCGCCGACGTTGGCGTCGAGCTTCGCGTCGCGGATCTGCTTGGCCAGCTCGAACGAGCGAACGAAGCGCGGGCTGTCGACGAGCGCCTTGTTGTTCTTGTCGAAGAACACACCTTCGCCGCTCTTCAGGCCGGTGCGGATGACGATGCGCTGGATGTCGCTGGCGCCGGCCAGCAGGTAGGCGCCGGTGGCGGCCTTGATCTTCTTGCCGGCCTCCACGTACGACTCCCACGACGCGGTGAGATCCTTCTCGGTCACGCCGGCCTTCTTCAGCAGGTCGTCACGATAGAAGAGGGTGCCGGGCCCGATGTCGGTCGGGATGGCCGACAGTTCGCCGGCGCTGTTGATGGACAGCGGAATCGTGTAGGGCACGAACTTGGTCGTGTGCGGCAAGCCGTTGAACGGCGGCTTGGACAGGTCGGTCAAGGTCTTGCCCTCGGCGAAGCGCCCGAGGAAGCCGAGCTCCACCGCCATCACATCGGGCAGGCCGGTGCCGGTGGCCAGCGAGGTCACCATCGCGTTGTGATGGTCGGCGTATTCGCGGCCGACGACCTTGATGTCGATGGTCGGGTGCAGTTTCTTGAAGCCGGGAATGGCCGACTTGACGATCTTGTCGACGGCGGGAAAGGCGGCGACGGTGAGCGTCGTTTGCGCGTGGGCGGCGAGCGAGGCGAGGGCCGCGGCGGCGAAGAGGGTGCGTTTCATCGTTCTGTCTCCAGTTCGGGACTGCGGCGGCGACGATGTGCATGCACATCGCCGCCGCCCGGGGACGGGTGTCAGAAATTGATCAGCCAGCCGCCTTCGAGCTTCGTCGAGCGCATCGTGGCCGAGAAGCTCGCGAGTTCCGGCGAGGTCCACTTCTTCTGGATCGTGTCCAGCCGCAGGTAGGTCTTCACGTCCTTGCCCATGTCGTACAGCGCCCACAGGTCGAAGCGCGTGCGGTCGATCTTGACCGAGCCGAAGGCCGGCGTCGTGTTGCCGAAGCGGTTGTCGTGGTACATGCCGCCCCACTGGCCGGTGCTTGCGGCGAAGTATTCCTTCTGCACGAAGCCCTGGAAGTTCCACTGGCCGATGTCGTAGCCGACCTTGACCGTGTGGTCGTATTCCTTGATGAAGTCGCGGCCGTAGGTGGACGCGAAGTCGGGCGACGGGGTGTTCTTGCCGCCCATGTACGTGTAGCCGAGCGTGACCGGGCCGACGCGTCCCTTCGCGGCGAGGCCGAAGGCGGTGTGCTCGTTCGGCGTCTGGGCGGTGACGTACTTGTTGACGAAGTCACCCTTTGCGCCCATGTAGCCGGCCCCGACGCCGAAACCGTTGCCGAAGTCGTAGGTCACGACACCGGTCAGCGCGTAGCCGCGCTTGCTGCCGGGTTCAGGCGCCTTGGCGTCGCTCGCGGTGTTGAGTTGAACTTCGAGCGCGAAGGGGCCGACGTCGTTGCTGTAGCGCAGCGCGTTGCCGCGCACGTCGGCCATCTGGTAGTAGCCGCGCTGGTTCGCCCAGACGGGGTTGACGGTGAACGTGTCGTACAGGTTGCGCAGCGGGTTCATGATGTGGCCGGCGGCGAACTTGCCGAACGGCGTGAGCAGGAAGCCGCTGACCTCGTCGTTGCAGAGCACGCCCTTGCTGTCGCCTTGCACGTCGCCGTAGGACGAGAAGCCACCCTGGCTTTGCGACCAGTTGTCGTTGCCGGCGAAGAACTTGTCCCAGTCGTGCTTGATCGGGATCGCTTCGCCGGTGAAGCCCGCGTTCGCGCCGTCGACCGTGGTCGCGACCGTGACGCAGTTGAAGCCGGCGTTGTAGCCGCCCTTCAGGTCCTTGGTCGCATTGATGAAGAGCACGAACAAGCCGTCGATCGACGTGCCGCCGTTGCCGTATTCCACCGGTTCGCCGGCGGCGCCGATTTGCGTGGTGTCGCCGTCGCGCGAGAGATGGCCGAAACGTCCCTGTACCCCCCCGTTGATCGAGACCTGAGCCGCGGCCGGCGCGCTCAATGCACCGCCGACGACGGCGGCGATGGCGGCAGACAAGACGTGCTTCTTCAACATTGGTATCTCCTCGATTGGTGTCCCGTGGATATCGACACTCATGACGGCGCGGACCGGGCTCGTCTTCGTGCTCTGTTGTGAAATCGCATTCTGAAAGCGATTTCATATCGGCAATCATAGTGACCAGCCGGCGCCTGCGGCCTCGGTGAAACCCTATGCAACAGCCTGTGTCGCGTTCTCCCCACGCTCCTCTGGCTCAGGGCTGATAGACCCGCACGTAGTCCACTTCCATGCGGGCGGGGAAAACCGAGGCGTCCGGCGTGCCGCCGAGGTGGCCGCCGACGGCGATGTTCATCAGCAGGTGCTGCGGGAAGTCGAACGGCCAGGTGGCGTACGTGGCCCCCGGCAGCTTCACGTAGCGGAAGTAGGTCGCGTCGTCGACGCCCCAGGCGATCGCATCGGCCGTCCAGTGCACCTGGTAGTTGTGAAAGCTGTTGCAGGTGTCGTTCACCTGCGTGGTCGAACCGCGCCCGGTGCTGCCGTGATGGGCCTTCATGTGCGCGTGGCCGAGGATGGTTCCCGGCGCGTTCCCGCGCTGCTCCATGATGTCGATCTCGCCGTCGGCGGGCCAGGTGCCGAGCGAGCCCAGCATCCAGATTGCGGGCCAGGTACCCATGCCGCAGGGCAGCTTGGCGCGGACCTCGAAGAAGCCATAGGTCCAGTCCGCGCGGCCGCGGGTGACGAGCCGCGCCGACGTGTAGTCCTGTCCGCCGAAGTCCGCGGCCGTGCTGAGTCGCTCGCGGCGCGCCGTGATGACCAGCTTGCCTCCTTCGACGCGCGCGTTCTCCGGCCGGTTCGCGGCGTAGTACTGCAGTTCGGCGTTGTACCAGCCGGCCACGTTGCGGTAGGTGTCGTGGTCCCACTTGGCGGCATCGGGCAGGCCGTCGACGTCGAACTCGTCGGCCCACACCAGCCGCCAGCCCGCCGGCACGCCGCCGGCCGGCACGTCGGGTACCGGGGAGGGCGCAGCCGCGCCGCTGCCGCCTCCGCCGCAGGCTACGGCGAACGCACAGGCGGCGGTGGCAGCGAAGAGGCTTGGCAGGCGCACCGTCATGGCCGGGCGGTCGGCTTCGACGATGGGCCGGAACGCATGCCCAGCGAGCGTGGGCCGACGACGAGCGCCGCGCCGTCGCTGAAGCTCACCTTCCGTGGTGTCGATGCCGCGTTGTAGGCCAGGTAGGTGCGCGTGCCGTCCCGCTCGAACACCGCGTACAGCGGCGCATCGGCCGTCACGTCGAGGTTCGGTCGCCCGAAACGGGCGAGGCTTTGCAGCCAGTGAAACGTGTGCGTGCGTGTCTCGCCGTCCTCGACGAATCCGGCCGGGTTCCACTGCTCGATCGCGGCCTGCGGGTCGGCGAGCGCCAGCGTGGACAACAGGATGTCCTGCCAGATGTCGCGCGGCGCCTTGCCGTCGCGCTCGAGAAAGCCTTCGAACTCCTCGTCCATCGCCGCGAGGTTGCGTTTGATGTAGGCCGGATCGCGCGCGAGGTAGAGCGACGCGGTCGTGATCGGCAGGAAGTTGATGCCGTGGATCTCGCGCGGATCGGTCGTCCACCAGGTGTTGTGCACGTACTTGTTGCTCCACACGATGCCCGCCGCCGTGTTGCGGTAGTCCTTGTCGAACACCAGGCCGTGCAGGTCGAACCAGTAGGTGTTCGCCGCTTCGACCTCCGTCGTGTAGAGGGACACGCCCAAATCGCGCAGCGCCTTGTTGCCGGTGGCCTCCGCCCACAGGATCAGCGCGGCCCAGGTGTTGATCGCCTCCGACGACGACTCCTGGTTGTTGCCGTCGTAGAACTGCGCAAGGCCCGCCGCCCACGAGTGCCCTTCGTAGGGATCGAAGTTGCGCAGCCGCGGGAACATCGCGTTGTTGCGCTCGGTCGTCGCGATGTCGGCGATCAGCATCTCGACCATGCCGCCCCAGCGCTCGCGCGCGGCCCATGCGGGGTCGCGCAGCGCGATCTGGGCGGCTGCCTGGATCCACATGCCGTAGTGGAAGTGGTGGTCGTTGACCTCTTCGGCGGAACCGAACTCGTCGGGGTAGCCGATCAGCGTGCCGATCTTCTTGTTGTAATGGAAGTAGTGCTCGGCGTTTGGCTCGGGCTTGAACCAGCGTTCGAGGCGCTTCTTCAGCGCGGCGAGGACTGCATCGCGTCGCTTCAGGTCGCCTTGCTGCTCGGCGATGTTCATCACCTGCAGCGCGCGATTCAGCCCTTTGCCTTCCCAATACGTGCCGCGGTTGCCCAGCAAGGCCTCCGGGCCGAAGCGGGTGTCCTCGTCCAGGAACTTGGTGAGCTGCGCGGCCGCGGCAGGTTCAGCCAACCCGGGCCAGAACGGCATCACGCCGGTGTAGCTGCGCCGCGTCTGGAAGCCGGTACCGGCCAGCACCTTCATCGGTCCGCGGATCGCGTCGTACTGGAACGGCAGCGTGGCGGGGAGCAGCGGATTGCGATGCCAGTGGTGCGGATAGAGACCGAGCAGCGTGCCCGTGTCGTTCCCTTCCAGCACCTCGGTGCTCACCGTGAAGGTCGTCGTGACGTCGCCGCGCTTCTCGTCGTAAGCGTGCTCGGCGCGTGTGTCGGTGATGAAGGCGTAGGCGTGCCGGTGGAACGTGGCCAGCACGCCGGCATCGCGGCTCGGCAGCACGGCCACCGAGAAGAAGCGCTTGCCGTCGGGCAGGCTCAGCCGCACGCGGCCTTCGGCGTTCGTCTGCCAGCGGCTGCCGGCGGGCGCGAACAGGCCGAAGGCCTTGCCGTCCGCCGCAACGACGCCGAGCGAGCGGCCATCGGCGGAACGCTCGAACACCTCGAGCGGGCGGTCGGCGCGAAAGCTCACGTCGCCGCGCGTGAGCCGGTGGAAGCTGTAGGGGCTGCCGTGGGCGATCGTCACCGTCATCGCGTCGGTGCCGTCGCCGGTGACCACGTCGACGGCCCAGTCCGAGGTCTTGCCGGCCTGCGCCCCGGTGAGCGGAAAGTCGGGCACGACGGTCAGCACCGAGCGGTGCATCGCGACGATGTCGTTCTCGTCGCGTTGCGCTGCGAACGAGACTTCCTTGTGCGGCCGGTCGATGTGAAAGCCGTCGGACGTCGGACGGTACGAGCCCGGTTGCGCGTACATCGGCTGTGGCCAGCGCTCGAAGAACAGCGACGAGTACCACTGGTTGGTCGCCACCGGGCGCACCAGGCCGCCGGCGCGCGGACGCGGCGACGGCGGCTCGCGTTCGCCGCCGGCTCGCAGGTGCGTCGTGTAGTGGCCGGCGCCGGCCTTCACGTCGGCCGCGTGCGCGGCATGGAGCGCGGCCATCGTCAGCATCGCGGCGGCGATCCGGCGCACCGACGATCGGCCGCCGATCAGGCGGCGCACTTGAATGCGTCGGCGTCCTTCGCGGCGCCGGGCACGTAGCGCACGTTCGCCACCGACAGCGAGAACGGCTTGGTCGTGAAGATCACGAGCGGCGTGTTCACGGCCGTGAACTTGGTGCCCGTCGCCTCGAAGCAGGTGAGCGGCACCTTGACCTGGATCGTCTGTCCCACCGGTGCCTTCTTGTAGAAGTCGGTCATGTCGACCACGCCGAGGCAGGGGTAGCGGCAGTCCACGCGCATCGTCACCTGGTCTTCCGGCGACTTGTTGACGACGGCATCGAACACCATCGCGCTGTCGGCGTCGATGTAGTCGAGCAGGTCGTTGGTCATCTTCGACTGCAGGTGGAACTGGCCGAGGCCGCCGGTCCACGTGAACTTCGCGCCCGGCGCATCGCCGACCTTGGCCGGCTCGATCTTGATCGCGCCGGCATCGAGCGAGCCGGTGCCGTTCTGCGGCACGGTGGTCGAGAAGTTGGCCGGCGTGCCGAGGAACAGCGTGTACGGCTGCACGGCGCCCTTGTCGCCGTAGACCAGCATCACCGGCAGTTTGGCCGCGTCGGGCGCGGCGGCCGCCTTCGCGGCTGGCGCGGACGCTGCCGGAGCACTCCCGCCGGGCGTGGCGCAGCCAGCGATTGCGGCGGCCAGTGCGATGGACATCAGCGCCGTCAGCGGCGAGGGCGGGAACGAACGAATCATGACTGTCTCCAGGAGGTGAGGGAGGACCGGCATCTCGCACTCGTGCGCGTGCGACGGACGGAAACAAGCGTAGTGAAAACGCTTTCAAGAATCCATTGGGGAGAACGCGAAGGCCGGCAATCGCGCGCTGCGTCGCATGCAGATGGCGATTTCCAGCTAAGCTCGCGCGCTTGAGAATGCGCTTTCGCAGACCCTTTCAATGAGGCTGCCCCGTATGAATCCCGATTTCTTTTCACCGCTGGAGCGGCATGGCACGCAACCCTGACTCCGCGCTGCAGCAGGTCGTCACGCTCGCGATGGTGGCCGAGGCCGCCGGCGTGTCGCCAAGCACCGTGTCGCGCATCCTCACCGGCCACGCGCGTGTCAGCGACGACAAGCGCAAGTCGGTCGAAGACGCAATCGCCCAGCTGAAGTACGAGCCCAACGTGCTGGCGCGCGGCCTCGCGCAAGGCCGCACGCTGAGCATCGGCGTGCTCACGCAGGACATCAACAGCCCCTTCTATGGCGAGGCGCTGCGCGGCATCGAGGATGCGCTGGCCGGCACCGGCATCGTGCCGCTGTTCGTCAGCGGCCACTGGAACGTGCAGGACGAGGCCGAGCGCATGGCGCATCTGCTGTCGCGCCGCGTCGACGGCATCGTCGTGCTCACCGGCCGGCTCACCGACGAGCAGATCCGGGAGTACGCGAAGCGTGTGCCGATCGTCGTCACCGGCCGCAATCTGAAGGGCCACAACATCGCCAGCATGCGTGTGGACGACTTCAAGGGCGCGTACCGTGCCACCCAGCACCTGATCGAGCTCGGCCACCGGCGCATCGCCCACATCGCCGGCCCGCAGGACCATGCCGATTCGGTGGAGCGCGTGAAGGGCTACCGCAAGGCGCTCGACGAGGCCGGCGTCGCGTTCGACGCGCGGCTCGTCGCTTACGCCGACTTCCACGAGCCGAGCGGCGTGCTGGCGATCAACCAGCTGATCGATGCGCGCCAGCAGTTCACCGCGGTGTTCGCATCGAACGACCAGACGGCCTACGGCGCGCGGCTCGCGCTGTACCAGCGCAACATCCGCGTGCCGGAGGACGTGTCGCTGATCGGCTTCGACGACCTGCCGGGATCGCGCTACGTGATCCCGCCGCTGTCGACGATCCACCAGCCGGTGTACGAACTCGGACAGGCCGCGGCGCGTGTGCTGCTGAAGCTGATCGAAGGCGGACGCAGCCGCGTCACCCTGCCCGAGCCGCAACTCGTTGCGCGCGAGTCGACGCGGCGGCTGCAGGCATGAGCCCGCCGGGCCGCCCCAAGGGCTCATACCGGAGTGCGGAGCACGAAGGTACTCCAATGAGCCCCGCCCGGCCGCCCGAAGGGGCTCGCACCGCAGCGCGCAGCGCGGAGGTTTTCCAATGAGCGCGCCGATGCCACCCGAGCGGCCCGAAGGGTTCCTGGCGGTCGCCCGTGCGCTCGAAGCCGCCGGCCACCCGAATGCCCCGGTGTTCCTCGAGATCTCGGCGCGCACCTCGCAGGAGGCGGCCGATGCGCTGGGCATCGCGCTCGGCCAGATCGCCAAGAGCGTGATCTTCCGTCGCAAGAGCGACGACGCCGCCGTGCTCGTCGTGACCTCCGGCGACAAGCGTGTCGATGAGAAGAAGGTCGCCGCGCGGGTCGGGCCGATCGGGCGTGCCGACGCCGACTTCGTGAAGACGAAGACGGGGTTCTCGATCGGTGGCGTGGCACCGCTGGCCCATGCGACGCCGCCCGTCACGCTGATCGACCGCGAGCTGTTCCGCTTCGCCGAGATCTGGGCCGCGGCCGGCCACCCGAACGGCGTGTTCTGCCTGAGCCCGCATCAGCTCGAGGCGCTGACCGGCGCGCCGGTCGCCGACGTCGTCCAGGCGTAGTCTGCTGCTGCGCGGGGTCGAGTCGATGCGGCGACAATTCGCATCGATGTCCGACCATCCCGGCCCCGTTCCGAGTCCCTGCACCAGCGTGTGCCGCATGAACGCGGCCACCGGCTGGTGCGAGGGCTGCTATCGCACGATCGACGAGATCGCCGCGTGGTCGCGCATGGAGGACCCCGCGAAGCGCGCGGTGTGGGCGCTGCTGGAGGATCGCCGAAGCCACGCGCCGCTCGCCACGTCGGATCGAAAATGAAACACCTCACGTTCTACTTCGACGTCATCTCGCCGTTCGCCTATCTCGCGTTCGAGCGCCTGCCGCATGTGCTGGCCGGCCTGTCGCACAGCGTCAGTTATCAGCCGGTGCTGTTCGCCGGGATGCTGTCGCATTGGGGCCAGAAGGGACCCGCCGAGATCGAGCCGAAACGGGCGTGGACCTTCCGCCACGTCGCCTGGCAGGCGCACCGCGACCATGTCGCGCTGCACATGCCCGCGCAGCATCCGTTCAACCCGCTCGCGCTGCTGCGCCTCGCCCTCGCCTGCGCACCCGACGGCAGCACGCCCGGCCGCCATGTGTGCGAACAGGTGTTTCGCCATGTCTGGTGCGGCGGCGCCGACCCGAGGGACCCCGAACGGCTCGCCGCCTTGGCGGCCCGGCTGGCGCCCGCGCACGATCCGAACGGCGACGCCGTGAAGCAGGCGCTGAAAGATGCGACGGCGCTAGCGGTCGCGAAGGGCGTGTTCGGCGTGCCCACGGTCGAACTCGACGGCCGCCTGTTCTGGGGCGTCGATTCGCTGGAGATGGTCGCCGCCTGCCTGCGCGGCGACCCGTGGTTCGACGGCCCGGACTGGGACGCCGCCGCGGTCGCGCCGCCCGGCGTTCGGCGCAAGGCCTGAGCGGGCGCGGCGCCCGCCGTCAGCAGGCCGTCAGAACCGCGTCAGCCGGAGGTCAGAGCGCACGCCGAAGATGCTTGCCATTCGCCACGGGCCGTGGCGTGTGCAGTCAGGAGTCCGAATGGCAAGCACGGTGGCAGGCACGCCGACCGGCGCGGCGAGTCCGCCCGCCCCGCGCAACCCGCCGATGACGGCGGAGGAGCGCAACGTCGTGCTCGCCTCCAGCCTCGGCACGGTGTTCGAGTGGTACGACTTTTACCTGTACGGCACGCTGGCCGTCGTGATCGGCAAGCAGTTCTTCTCCGCGCTCGACCCGGCCTCGCAGGTCATCTTCGCGCTGCTTGCCTTCGCGGCCGGCTTTGCGGTTCGCCCGTTCGGCGCGCTCGTGTTCGGCCGCCTGGGCGACATGATCGGTCGCAAGTACACCTTCCTCGTGACCATCCTCGTGATGGGGCTGTCGACGTTCATCGTCGGCATCCTGCCGAACTACGAGTCCATCGGCATCGCCGCGCCGATCATCCTGATCGGCCTGCGCCTGCTGCAGGGGCTCGCGCTCGGCGGCGAGTACGGCGGTGCTGCCGTCTACGTGGCCGAACACGCGCCGCCCGGCAAGCGCGGCGCCTACACCGCGTGGATCCAGACCACGGCCACGCTGGGCTTGTTCATGTCGCTGATGGTGATCATGGGCACCAAGACCTGGACCGGCGACGAGGCTTTCGCCGAATGGGGTTGGCGCATGCCGTTCCTGGTGTCGATCGTGCTGCTCGCGATCAGCGTGTGGATTCGCCTCGCGACGAGCGAGTCGCCGGTGTTCAGGAAGATGAAGCAGGAGGGCAGGGTGTCCACGGCGCCGCTGACCGAGTCGTTCGGGCGGCGCAAGAACCTGAAGATCGTCGTGCTCGCGTTGCTCGGGCTCACGATGGGGCAGGCGGTCGTCTGGTACACGGGCCAGTTCTACGCGCTGTTCTTCCTCACCGGCGCGCTGAAGGTCGACGCGTCCAGCGCCAACGTGATGGTCGCGTTCTCGCTGGTCCTCGGCACGCCGTTCTTCGTCGTCTTCGGCACGCTGTCCGACCGCATCGGCCGCAAGCCCATCATCATGGCCGGCTGCCTGATCGCCGCGCTGACCTACTTCCCGCTGTTCAAGGCACTGACCGAAACGGCCAATCCGGAACTGGCGGCGGCCCAGGCGCAGAACCGCGTCATCGTGACGTCTGATCCGGACGAATGCTCGTTCCAGTTCAACCCGACCGGCGTCGCGAAGTTCACGAGTTCGTGCGATGTGGCCAAGCAGGTGCTGGCTGGCAGCTCGGTGAGCTACGACAACGTGGCCGGCACCGGCCCGGCGACGATTTCGATCGGCGACCGGGTGATCTCGTCGTACACGCTGCACGGCCTTGCGCCCGACGAGGCGAGGCGCCGGGACACCGAGTTCCGGGAGTCGGTCGCCGACGCGCTGACGACGGCCGGCTACCCGGCCGAGGCGCAGCCGATTCCGTTCATGAGCGCGCGCTGGTGGACGGTGGTCGGCATCCTGAGCTTGATGGTGGTCTACGTGACGATGGTCTACGGCCCGATCGCCGCGATGCTGGTGGAGCTGTTTCCCACGCGCATCCGGTACACGTCGGTGAGCTTGCCGTACCACATCGGCAACGGCTGGTTCGGCGGGCTGCTGCCGGCCACGGGGCTCGCGATCGTGGCCCACACCGGGAACATGTACAGCGGGCTGTGGTATCCCATCGTCTTCGCGGGCATCACGTTCGTCGTCGGGATGCTCTTCCTGAAGGAGACGAAGGATGTCGACATCGACGCTGACAGATGATGTGTGAGTGCTCTGCCTGTCCGTTCGCACTGAGCCTGTCGAAGTGCCCGCGCAGATCGGTGCGGGGGCTTCGACAGGCTCAGCCCGAACGGGAATGAGAGGTGCACCGGTCTTCGCGCGCCAGCCACTCCAGGCACGCCGTGCACAAGCAGCCGCGATAGCGTTGGTTCAGCATCGCAAGCGTCGCCGCGTCGAGTCGCGGCCGCGTGCACCAGCAAGGCGCTGCGTCCCGGGCCCCGCACCGGAATGCTTCTCTGCAGCGCGGGCAGATGGCCGGCGCCAGCTTGTTTTCTCCTTCAAGCACCGAACAGATTCCGGTGCTGTTCGCGTAGCACATTCTTCTGCACCTTGCCCATCGCATTGCGCGGCAAGTCGTTGACGACGAACAGCTGCTTGGGCACCTTGAAGCCGGCGATGCGGGCTTTCAACGCCGCGATCAGCGACTCCGCATCGAGCGCGCTGCCGGCGCTGGGGACGACCACCGCGACCACGCCTTCGCCGAAGTCCGGGTGCAGCACGCCGAACACCGCGCTCTCGGCCACGTCGGTCATCTCGTTCAGATAGCCTTCGACCTCCGCCGGATAGACGTTGTAGCCGCCGGTGATGATCAGGTCCTTGCGGCGGCCGACGATGACGACGTAGCCGCGTTCGTCGAACTTGCCGAGGTCGCCTGTGATGAACCAGCCGTCGGACGTGAACTCTTCCTTCGTCTTGTCCGGCATGCGCCAGTAGCCGCGAAAGACGTTCGGTCCCTTCACCTCGATGTCGCCGATCTCGCCCGGCGGCGCGACCAGGCCCTTGTCGTCGCGCACGCGCACACCGACACCCGGCAGCGGAAATCCGACCGTGCCGCCGCGGCGTTCGCCGTCGTGCGCGTCGTACGGATTGGAGGTCAGCATCAGCGTCTCGCTCATGCCGTAGCGTTCGAGGAGCGTGTGGCCCGTGCGGGTGCGGAACTCGTCGAAGGTCTCGGCCAGCAGCGGCGCCGAGCCGCTGACGAACAGGCGCATGCCGCGGCAGGCTGCCTCCGTCAGCGCCGCTTCGGCGAGCAGCCGCACATACATCGTCGGCACGCCCATGAAGACGGTCGCCGAGGGCAGCCGGTCGATAACGGCCTTCGGCAGGAACTTGCCGAACCAGATCATCCGGCTGCCGTTGAGCAGCGCGCCGTGCGACGCGACGAACAGGCCGTGCACGTGGAAGATCGGCAGCGCATGGACCAGCACGTCGCCGGGCCGCCAGCCCCACTGGTCCTTCAGCGTCAGCGCATTCGACAGCAGGTTGCCGTGGCTCAGCATCGCTCCTTTGCTGCGCCCGGTGGTGCCGCTGGTGTAGAGGATGGCCGCCAGATCGTCGGCGGAGCGCCGCGCCGGCGTGTGCTCGTCGGGTTGATGCGCCGCACGATCGAGCAGGCTGCCGCTGCGGTCGTCGTTGAGCGTGAAGACGTGCTGCACGCCGGCCTTGAACGCGATCTTGGACAGCCAGCTGAAATTCCGGCTCGCGCAGACCACGACACTCGGCTCGGCGTCGTGGACGAAGTACTCGACTTCGGCGCCCTGGTACGCAGGGTTCAGCGGCAGGTAGACGAATCCGGCGCGCAGCACCGCGAGGTACAGCATCAGCGCCTCAACCGACTTCTCGGTCTGCGCCGCCACGCGCGCGCCCGCGGGCAGGTCCAGCGAGGCCAGCAGATTGGCAAGCATCGCGCTGCCGCGGTCGAGGTCGCGCCAGGTGTAGACCAGCGTCTCGCCGCCCGCGGTTTCGATCGCCGGCTCGTCGAGGTCTTGCGGGAACGCGCCGCGCAGCGCGACGAAGAGGTTGTCGTTGAGGGTCATGCTGGTGATGATCAGGCTGTGCCGCCACGCTGGAACCGAGGCGGGCGCTTTTCGATGAAGGCGGTGACGCCCTCGCGGTGGTCGGGGCTGTCGGCGTAGCCGAAGTGTGCGCGGCGCTGGTCGCCGCTGGGCCCGCCTTCGGCGAGTTGCCGCAGCGTGTGCTTGTTAAGCCGTGCCGCCTGCGGCGACAACTCGGCCACGCGCTCGGCGCGGCGCTGCACGGTGTTCGCCACCTCGGCGTCGGCGACCACTTCATGCACCAGCGACAGCCGCAAGGCAGTCTCGGCGTCGAAGAGCCGCGCTTCGAGCAGCATCTCGCGCAGCACCGGGGCGCTCGCGACGCGGCTGAGCACTTCCAGCTCGCCCGGTGCCATCGGAAAACCGAGCTTGGCGATCGGCGCGCCGAAACGGCTCGACGATCCGCACACGCGGATGTCGCAGCAGGCGGCGATCTCCAGCCCGCCGCCGATGCAGGCGCCTTCGATCTGCGCAAAGCTCGGGATGTCGCAGTCCAGCATCGCATGCAGCGCGGGCGCGACGATGTGCTCGTGGAAGTGGTGCAGCCGCGCCTCGTCGAAGCGGAAGTCGGCGAACTCGACGATGTCGCCGCCGGAAGCGAACTGGCCGTCCGCACCGCAGACCACGATCGCGTGCGGCGCGTCCGCTTCGGGCAGGGCCTGCAGCCGCTCGAACGCCGCGCGCAGTTCCTGCCACATCGAGATGTCGATCGCGTTGAGCTTGCCCGGGTTGGACAAGGTCACGCGCGCCCAGGAGCCCAGGTGCTGCAGCGCGATCGTGCCGGGCATCGCGGGGGCCCGGATCATTCCAGCTTGGCGCCGGAAGTCTTCACGACCTCGGCCCAGCGCTTCACTTCGCTGCTGACGAAGGTGCCGAATGCGTCGCCGTACAGGTTCGGCGTCTCCGCCCCGAGCCCCGTCCAGATGCCCTGCAGATCCGGCGTCGCGAAAGCCTGCGCCATCGCCGCCTGCATGCGCTCGACGAGTTCTTTCGGCGTGCCTTTGGGCGCCCACAGCGCGTACCAGGTGGAAACCTGGTAGGTCGGCACGCCGGCTTCGGCGGACGTCGGCACGTCGGGGAAGCCGGGCGCGCGCTTGGGCGCCGCGACGGCCAGCGCCTTGATGCGCCCGCCCTTCACGTGCGCTGCCGACGATCCGAGGCCGTCGAACATCACGTCGACCTGGCCGCCGATCAGGTCCTGCAGGGCCGGGCCGGCACCGCGGTAGGGGATGTGGGTGATGAAGGTCTTCGTCTGCAGCTTGAACAGCTCGCCGGCGAGATGGTGTGAGGTGCCGTTGCCGGCCGACGCGTAGTTGAGCTTGCCCGGATTGCGGCGCGCCAGTTCGAGAAAGCCCTTCAGGTCGTTGGCCGGCACGCGACCCGGGTTCACGACGATCACCTGCGGAACGCTGGAGATCAGGCCGACCGGCACGAAGTCGGTCTCGATGTCGTAGTCGAGCCGCGGGTACATCGACGGGGCGATCGCGTGATGGACCGCGCCCATGAAGAAGGTGTAGCCATCGGGCGCCGCCTTCGCGGCGATCGATGCGCCCACGGTGCCGCCGGCGCCGCCGCGGTTGTCGATCAGGATCTGGCGGCCGAGTTGGCGCGTCATCATCGCGCTCAGCGGACGCGCGAACGCATCGGTGCCGCCGCCGCTCGGGAAGGGCACGACGATCGTGACCGGCTTGGCCGGCCAGGCCGTTTGCGCACGCGCGAAGGGCAGGGCGAGCGTGGCGCAGGCGGCACCGGCTTGCAGCCACTGGCGGCGGGTCGGCGAAGGGAGGAAGCGCGAATCGGTCATCGTGGTGTCTCCGTCGGTGGTGTGCTCGGGATGGCGCGGCGAACGACAGCGGCTCAGAGCAATGATGCCAAAGCCCGTGAATGCGCCACCTCGCCCTGGGTGAATTTTTCGTGGTGGGTCTCCACCTTCTGCAGGTCGTAGAGGTAGTTCACCATCATCCCGAAGGACTGCTTGACGCCCTTCGCGGAGAGATCGCCGAGCGGGTTCAGCCGCTCCAGCCGCGCGCCGTTGTCGAGATGAAAGCGCGCCACCGGGTCGCCCTGCGGGTGCGTGGCGTGGATGCCGAGATAAAAGGCGGCCAGCCGCGTCAAGGCCTGCTGTGGGCCGGTGGCCAGCGCACGCAGCGCCTGCGCGGTCGCCAGCCGGTCGAGGTCGTTGCCGCAGGCCTCGAGCAGGGTGGCTCGCGCCTGCGCCAGGTGCTCCCGGCGTGCCTTGACCAGCCCCTCGCACACCGCACCGGCACGCAGCCAGCGCGCGAAGCCGGGAATCGGCGACAAGGTGCAGAAGGTCTTCAGCTGAGGCAGTTCGCGCTGCAGCGCCTCGGCCACCCGCTTGATCAGGAAGTTGCCGAGCGACACGCCCTTGAGTCCCGGCTGGCAGTTGCTGATCGAGTAGAACGCCGCGACCTTGAACTCGCGCGGGGGCAAGGCCGTCGATTTCTTGTCGATCAGCGGTGCGATGGCGTCGGGCATCTCCGGCAGCAGTGCGACCTCGACGAAGATCAGCGGTTCGGCCGGCAGCTGCGGGTGAAAAAACGCGAAGCAGCGACGGTCGGGTTGCAGGCGGCGGCGCAGGTCGTCCCAGCCGTCGATCTCGTGCACGGCTTCGTGGCGGATGATTTGCTCCAGCAACTGCGCCGGCGAGTTCCAGTCGACCCGCTGCAGTTCCAGGAAGCCCGGGTTGAACCAGCTCGACAGCAGGTGCAGGAAGTCGGCTTCCAGCGCTTCGAGCTCGGGCTGACGGGCCACGCGGGGCAGCAGCGCGCGGCGCATCGCGACGATGCTCGACGTGCCGCCGGGCAGGCGGTTGATGCGCCGCAGCAGCTCTTGGCGCGGCGGTTCGGTGGCCTGCGTGAGGCGAATCAGGTTGCTCGCGTTCGGCTGCTCGGCATAGGCCTTCGCGCTTTGCAGCACGGCCTTGGGGTCGGGACCGAAATCGCTCGACAGCCGGGCGAAGAAGCTTCCGCGCTGTTCGTCTGGCAGGGCGCTGAAGCGTGCGACGAGCTCGCGGGCGATGGCCACGCTGTTGGCTTCGCCGCGCTCCGACAGCAGTCGGCGGCAGTCGCGCAGCAGGCTGCGCAGCGCGCGGTCGTGGCCGACCTGACGTGCGGTGAGCTTCAGTCCCTCAAGCATGCTGCGTGCTCGTTTGCTGTTCGTGTGCCCGCAGCGCCTTCAACGCTGCCAGCTGGGCCATCAGGTGGTCGTGCATCAGGCGCTCGGCACGCGCCGCGTCGCCGTGCTCGATCGCGGCGATCAGCACGCGGTGTTCGTTGATCGAGGCTTCGATGCGCCCCGGCCAGTTCAGCTGCCGTCCGCGCAGCAGCCGCAGGAACCGGCGCAGGTCGTTCGTCGCGCGGTCGAGCCAGCGGTTGTCGGCGAGCGCCTGCACCTTGCTGTGGAACTCGTGGTTGGCACGGTAGTAGCCGTCGATGTTGCGCGCGCGGGCGTGTTTCTCGAGCACCTCGTGCAGGCGGCGCAGCTCCTTCACGTCGGCAGGCCGGGCCTTGCGCACGGCCTCGAAAGCGCAGCGGCCCTCGAGCAGCGCCATCACCGGGAACAGCTCGTCGGCATCGTCTTCCGACATCTCGGTGACGCGGCAACCCTGGCGCGGCACCAGCGTGACCAGGCCCTCCGAGGCCAGCACCTTCAGCGCCTCGCGCAGCGGCGTGCGGCTGATCTCCCAGTCGCGCGCCAGCGCGAGTTCGTCGATCCATTGGCCGGGCACGAGGACCCGGTCGAACACCATCGCCCGCAGCCGCGTGGCGACTTCTTCGTGCAGCGAGGCGGGGCGCAAAGGGGTGGGAGCAACCATGCGCTGAACTCTATAACCAATAATTCATAATTACAAGCGAGCCGTCGTCGGACACCCGACGGTCGCCCGAACGATGCGGCCGCGGGGTCAACCCTGACGAGGGGTGGCGACTCGCACGCTACAGTGTCCGACAAGCCGACACGACCCCTGTGACCGACCCGATGCCGCTGGCTCCCACCCTCCCCGCCGATGCCGACGGCGTGCTCAAGCTCGCCGCCCAGTCGATGTTCGACACCTTCGCCCGCACGGCGATGGGCATGATGGTCGTCGACCGCAGCCACCGCATCGTCTGGATCAGCGAAGGCTACAAGCGCTTCCTGCCGGCGCTCGGCCATGAGGAGTCCGACTTCGTCGGGCGGCGGGTCGAGGAGGTCGTGCCCAACACGTTGATGGCGCAGGTGATCGACAGCGGCCAGCCCATCCTCGTGGACCTGCTGACCAACCAGGCCGGCACCTTTCTCGTCAGCCGGTTGCCGCTGCGCAACGAGCAGGGCGAAGTGCTCGGCGCGATGGGCATGGTGCTGCTGGACCATCCCGAGACCACGATGCAGCCGCTGATGGGCAAGTTCAGCCGCCTGCAGCGCGAGCTGGAGGACGCGCGGCAGCAGCTTGCAGCGCAGCGCCGTCCGAAATACACGGTCGCAAGCTTCATCGGCGCGAGTCCGGCGGCACTCGAGGTCAAACGGCAGGCGCGGCGCGTGGCGCAGACCGACAGCACGGTGCTGCTGCTGGGCGAGACCGGCACCGGCAAGGAACTGCTGGCTCACGCGATCCATGCCGCCAGCGCGCGCGCGCCGCGCTCGTTCGTCGGCGTGAACATTGCGGCCGTGCCCGAGACGCTGCTGGAGGCTGAATTCTTCGGCGTGGCGCCCGGCGCCTACACCGGCGCCGACCGCAAGGGCCGCGACGGCAAGTTCAAGCTGGCCGACGGCGGCACGCTGTTCCTCGACGAGATCGGCGACATGCCGGTCGGGCTGCAGGCCAAGCTGCTGCGCGTGCTGCAGGAGCAGGAGGTCGAGCCGCTGGGCAGCAACCAGGTGCAGCGGGTGGACGTGCGCATCATCGCGGCGACCAGCCGCGACCTGCCGGCGATGGTCGCGGCGGGCGGCTTTCGGGCCGACCTGTACTACCGGCTCAACGTGCTGCCGATCCGCCTGCCGGCCCTGCGCGAGCGCATGGGCGACCTGGAGGCGCTGGTCGAGGCGCTGGCCGACGACATCGCCCGGCGCAGCGGCATGCCGCACAAGAGCCTGAACGCCGACGCACTGGAGCTGCTCGGTCGGCAGCCGTGGCCTGGCAACATCCGCCAGCTGCGCAACGTGCTGGAGCAGGCCACGCTGATGACCGACGACCTGCTGCTGACGGCGGTGCATTTCAGAGCGACGGGGCTGGATGGCGACGAGTCGACAGCGCCGGCCGGCGCGGACCCCTGCAACGCCTTGCCGGGCGGTTCGGCGCCGCGGCCCGAGGCCGGCGAGCCGCCGCCGCGGGCGATGCCGGTGATCAAGCCGCTGCCGCAGGCCATCGCCGAACTCGAGGTCCAGGCGATTCGCGACGCGCTGGCCGCCACCGGCGGCAACAAGCTCGCGGCTTCACGGCTGCTCGGCATCTCGCGCGCGACCTTGTACGAAAAGCTGCCGATGCTGGCGCGCGCGGACGCGCAGCGCGCGACGACGGCCTGAGAGGCTGAGAGTCTTTCGATCATGCCCGCTCATGACGCCAGAAGGCGCCCGCTCGTCGTTGCAAATGCTCGACTGAGCTTGTCGAAGGCGACCGATCATCGTGAGCCTGTCGAACGAAATAGCCCGAGCTATGGCTGTGCTTTGCGCCTGGATCGGCCACCTTCTGGCGCGCTGCTCGGGCACGCTCGAAAAACTCTCAGCCTCTGAGCCGCTGGTCCTTACGGCTGGCCGAGCAGCGTCCAGCGAAGACCGGAGGACCAAGATGCGAACGCGACTTCAAGTGGATCCGTCACCGCGCCGACCCGCCGTTCTCTTCCACCTGAACCCAGCTCAACTGCAGCAAGGTGCCCATCTGCCGCAGCAGGTCGTCGAAGTCGATCGGCTTGTGCAGGAATGCATCCACTCCCGCTGCGAAGCTGCGGTCGCGGTCGTTCTGCGAGGCGCTGGCCGAGATCGCGATGATCGGCATTGCCGCGAAGGCGGGCCGCTCGCGCAGCCGCCGCGTCGCTTCGAGGCCGCTCATCACCGGCATCACGTTGTCCATCAGGATCAGGTCGGGCTTGCCGTGCTCGGCTCGTTCGATGCCGGCCTCGCCGTCGGCGGCTTCGTCCAGCGTGAAGTCCAGCGCCGTCAGGAAGTCGACCACCAGCGCGCGGTTCTCGGCCACGTCGTCGACCACCAGCACCTTCTTGCGCGGTCCGCGGTAGCCGGTGATCCGGCGCTGCCGCGGCGCGTCGGCGGTCTGCGAGTCGAGGATCGGCAGCAGCAGCTCGAACGTGAAGCGGCTGCCCGCGCCCGGCGCGCTGTCGACCGTGATGTCCCCGCCCATGGCGCGCACCAGCTCGCGGCTGATGGTCAGGCCCAGTCCGGTGCCGCCGGCGCGCCGGCTCGCGTCGCCGATCTGCTCGAACGGCCGGAACAGCCGGGGCATCGACTCCGGCGCGATGCCGATGCCGGTGTCGCGAACCTCGAAACGCAGCAGGCACGCGTGGCGGTCCGGCGCGGCCTGCACCCGCAGGCCGACCTCGCCGCTGTCGGTGAACTTGACCGCATTGCTCAGCAGGTTCAGAAGCACCTGGCGCAGGCGCTTCTCGTCCGCGCGAACGACCTCGGGCAGCTGCGCGGGCGTCTCGAAGCGGAACAGCAGATTCTTTTGCTCCGCCTTCACGCGAACGATGTCGGCCACCACGCGCAGGAACGACGGCAGATGCACCTGGCCGAGCTCCGGTTCGAGCTTGCCGGCTTCGATGCGGGACAGGTCGAGGATGTCGTTGATCAGCGTCAGCAGGTGGTGACCGCTCTGCTCGATCGTGTCCAGCCCGGTGGCCCGGCGCGCGGGCGGCACGCGGTCGAGCTTGAGCAACTGGGCGTAGCCGAGGATCGCGTTCAACGGCGTGCGCAGCTCATGGCTCATCTTGGCGAGGAACGCGCTTTTCGCGCGGTTGGCGACCTCGGCCCGCTCCTTCGCGACGACCAGTTCGGCGTTGGCGCTCTGCAGCGCCTCTTCGGCGCGCTTGTAGGCGCTGCGGTCCTCGGCGATCCAGATCGTGCCCTGTGACGGGTCATCGAGGTTCTGCACGTAGCCGATCAGGTTGACCCACAGATCCGAGCCGTCCTGGCGCCGCATGAAGAGCTCGGTGTGGAACGGCAATCCCTGCGACAGCAGCGGCGCCGCGACGGCCCCCAGCGCCTGGTACTCCTCGGCCGAGCGGTACAGCACGCGGGCCGGCAGGCCGACGCCTTGCTCGCCGTCGAAGCCGAACATCTGCGCAAGCCGCGGGTTGTAGCGCACGATGCGCCGGTCGCGCGTGAAGACGATGCCCAACGGGGCGTTGCGCATCAGCCCTTCCATCTCGCGCAGCGTCTGGTGCAGCGCCGCCTCGGTCTGTCGGGCGTCGGTGATGTCTTCGATGATCCAGACCGTGCCTTCGCTGGTCCTGATCGGATCGACCGCCTTGCCATAGACGCGGCACCACACGGGGCTGCCGTCGCCGCGCCGGAACTCCCATTCGGCCTGGAACGACTTGCCCTCGGCGAGCAGCGGCCCCGCCTCGCGCCCGAGGCGCTCGTGGCTGGCCGCGTCGGGGTACATCATCGCGCTGGGTTTTCCGACCAGCGCCCCGGGGGAGTCGTAGCCGAAAATTTCGGCCGCGCCATGGTTGCAATGCAGGATCGAGCGTTGGCGGGTGAAGATGATGCCCACTGACGCGTTCTCGAAGATGGCGGTCAGCTCGTCGCGGGCGCGCTTCAGGTCCTCTTCGGCATAGCGGCGCTCCGAGCGGTCCTCGATGAGCCAGATCGTGCCTTCGCGCGGGTTCTGCTGGTCCTGCACATAGCCGATCAGGTTCACCCAGACATCGCTGCCGTCCTGGCGGCGCAGGAACATTTCGGTGGAAACCGGGCGTCCGGCCGACAGCAGCGGCGCAGCCAGGCGGCCGAGCGCGTCGTACTCCTCGTCGCTGCGGTAGATCGTGCGGCCGGGCAGGCCCACGGCCTCGTCGGCCTCGAACCCGAACATCTCGCCGAACTTCGGGTTGTAGCCGGTGATGTGCCGGTCGCGCGTCAGCGCGATGCCCACCGGCGCGTTTGCCATGAAGCCGTCCAGCAGGCCGAGCCAACGGCGGTCCACCATGCACAGCGGGCCGGCCGTCACCGGGGTGTGTCTGGAAATCGGACTATGCATGAAATATGGACAGTCGAGCCGGACCGGAGCGTCTGCTTATCCGGACGGTCAGGCGGCTCAGATGCCCTTTGTGGCAGCATTTTGCGCCGTTGGCGCGGTCTTCGGTCAGGGTTTGCACTGATCTGGGGCGCGTGGCACAGGCTTTGCGTTGTGAAGCAGCGTTCATTCCTCAGGAGACAAAATCCATGCAACACCTTCGGACCCGCCGGCTTCTGTTGGCCACTCTCGTGGCTGCTGCCGTTACGCCCGCGATCACCTTTGCGCAGGACAAAGAGATTCGCATCGCCCACGTCTACAGCAAGACCGGCCCGCTCGAAGCCTACGGCAAGCAGACGCAGACCGGGCTGATGATGGGCCTCGAATACGCCACCGGCGGCACGATGATGGTCGCCGGCAAGAAGCTCACTGTCCTCGAACGCGACGACCAAGGCAAGCCCGACGTGGGCAAGAGCCTGCTGGCCGCGGCCTACGGCGACGACAAGGCCGATCTCGCGGTCGGGCCGACCTCGTCCGGCGTGGCGCTCGCGCTGCTGCCGGTGGCCGAGGAGTACAAGAAGATCCTGCTGGTCGAGCCGGCGGTGGCCGACTCGATCACCGGCGACAAGTGGAACAAGTACATCTTCCGCACCGGCCGCAACAGCTCGCAGGACGCGATCTCCAACGCGGTGGCGCTCGACAAGCCCAGCGTCAACATCGTGACCTTGGCGCAGGACTATGCGTTCGGCCGCGACGGCGTGAAGGCGTTCAAGGAATCGGTCAAGCAGGCCAAGATCGTGCACGAGGAATACCTGCCGGCCGCCACGACCGATTTCACCGCCGGCGCGCAGCGCATCATCGACAAGCTGAAGGACCTGCCGGGCCGCAAGGTGATCTGGATCGTCTGGGCCGGCGCCGGCAACCCGTTCAAGATCGCCGACCTCGACCTGAAGCGCTATGGCATCGAGATCGCCACCGGCGGCAACATCCTGCCGGCGATGGCGGCCTACAAGAACTTCCCCGGCATGGAAGGCGCGACCTACTACTACTTCGGCATTCCGAAGAACCCGGTCAACGAGTGGCTGGTCGCCAACCACTACAGCCGCTACAAGTCACCGCCCGATTTCTTCACGGCCGGCGGCATGGCGGCCGGCATCGCGGTGGTCGAAGCGCTGAAGAAGACCAGCGGCGACACCAAGACCGCCAAGCTCATCAGCACGATGGAAGGCATGAGCTTCGAAACGCCCAAGGGCAAGATGACCTTCCGCAAGGAAGACCACCAGGCCATGCAGAGCATGTACCACTTCAAGATCAAGGCCGACCCGGCGTTCGCCTGGGGCGTGCCGGAGCTGGTGCGCGAGATCAAGCCGGAAGAAATGGACGTCCCCATCAAGAACAACAGGCTCTGAAAGAGCCTCGAGAAGCTCCCTCTCCCCTTTGGGGAGAGCGGAGCGAGGGGTTGGGTTGGGGTGAGGGGCGCGGCGTCCCAAAGACCACAAGTCCCCGCGGCCGCCGATTCCAGCCCCTCACCCCAGCTCCCTCGACCACCCGAACGTGAAGGGGCGGCGCCCACCGCCCGCCAGAGGCGAACAGGAGACAAGACATGCGGACCTCAGGATGGCGTTCCTGGTTCGTCGCGGCGTGCGCCGGCTTCGTGCTGGCCGCGCAGGCGGCGCCCCTGCCTCAACTCGTGATCGACCCGGCCGAGACCACGGTGTCCGGCCTTTCTTCCGGCGGCTACATGGCGGTGCAACTGCACGTGGCGTTTTCATCGACATTCAAGAAGGGCGCCGGCGTCGTGGCCGGCGGACCGTTCTTTTGCGCCGAGGGCTCGGTGATGCACGCCACCGGCCGCTGCATGGCGCACAACACGTCCATCCCGGTCAGCAGCCTCGTCACGACGACAAACAACTGGGCGGCGAGCGGCTACATCGATCCGGTGTCCAACCTTGCGAACTCGAAGGTTTACCTCTTTTCCGGCGCACTCGACAGCGCCGTCACGCCGCCGGTGATGAACGACCTGCGCACCTACTACCAGAGCTTCGTGCCGTCGGGCAACATCGTCTACAAGAGCGACATCGCGGCTGAGCACGCGTTCGTGACCGACGACTACGGCAGCGGCTGCTCGATCAAGGCGCCGCCCTACATCAACGACTGCAACTTCGACCTCGCCGGCGCGATCCTCTCGCAGCTGTACGGCGCGCTGAACCCGCGCAACTACGGCACGCTCGGCGGCAGCTTCGTCGAATACGACCAGACCGCATTCGTCAGCGGCCACGGCATGGCGACCACCGGCTGGGTCTACGTGCCGCAGGCCTGCGCGGCGGGCACGCCTTGCAGGCTGCACGTGGTGCTGCACGGCTGCAAGCAGAACTCCGCCGACGTCGGCCAGCAGTACGTGCGCAACACCGGCTACAACCGCTGGGCCGACACGAACAGCATCGTGATGCTGTACCCGCAGACCAGCCTCGCGGCGACCAACAGCTGCTGGGACTGGTGGGGCTACGACAGCCTCAACTACGCGAAGAAAAGCGGCCCGCAAATGGCGGCTGTGAAGGCGATGGTCGACCGCGTCGCGAGCGGCACGCCGCCGTCGACGCTGCCGGCCCCGTCGGGCGTCGGCACCTCGGGCGCGACGAACACCAGCATGGTCATCGCCTGGTCGGCGGTGAACGGCGCGGCCGGCTACAACGTCTATCGCGGGGCAGCCCAGGCCAATGGCTCGCTGATCGGCGGCACAAGCTTCACCGACACCGGCCTGTCGCCCGGCACGACCTACAGCTGGACCGTGAAGGCGGTCGACGCCATCGGCAGCGAGAGCCCGCCGTCGGCGCCCGCGAGCGGCACGACGACCGGCTCTGCGGCCACCTGCACCACGTCATCGAACTACGCGCACGTGAGCGCGGGCCGGGCGTACCAGACCTGGGGCTACACCTACGCCAAAGGCTCCAATCAGTACATGGGGCTGTGGACCACCTTCACGATCAAGACCTTGAAGCAAACCGGCCCGACCCACTACGTCATCGGTACCTGCTAAATGACAACCCCCACGCTCACTTCGTTCAC
>DATKCI010000172.1:0-46326 GCA_035513255.1 Piscinibacter sp.
CCATTTCTTCGCGCACCTGAACCACTGGAATCGATCAAGCCGGCTGCAAAACCGACGATCACAGCCTCGAGGCCGGCACAACTGTGCGATCTACACTTCTGGCTGTTTTGGCAGCCGGGGGCGCCGACGTCGCACCCTGAGCCCCTCTTGGCCCAACCCGGCCATGAGCTGTCATAGGTGAAAGACAGTTTCCCGGCATCTCATCCGGCCACGCTGATGGCGGCGGCGACCAGGCGGTGACGGCCCGAAGGTAGTTACCCGCAAGCAGGTACCCTAAAGTTGGACGCCCGACCGGGCGACTGCGCCGCCGTGTGCGGCTTGAGACCATGCTCGCCAGATCTGGAGCCCATCGTACAAGCCATCGGCCGGCAGGCCAGCAGGCGCCGAACGGCGCATCGCTACTGGTCCTCAAGAACTCACTTGAGCTTGACGAGGGCCGTTTAAATTTGCCCTGACGCGCACCCTCAGCAAGCTATAGACGGCGGTGCCGGACGGGATTTGAGAGGCTACTGAGGCCAGCGATCCCCAACATTGCGGATGTGGAAAGCGCCGCCGGTTTGCTATCGTGCGCTAGCTCAGCTGCCGCGAGGAGGCGTCTCATGAGCCTGATCCTGGTCAATGCGTACGGTGCCGTGATCGTCCAGACCGATGACGACACGGAGATCTCGCTCGACAAGAACGAATCGCCCGAGTCCGCGCCGGGTCCGTCGGGCGAGGAGCCGCTCGAGCACAAGCCGCGTCCGATCGTACTTGGCCCGAAGACGCGGTCGCCGCTCCCGACCAGCGTTCAGCTCGTGCGTGTTGCCGGGCGCCCGCGTCCGGACGGAGTCCGCCCCTACGTGATCCGGCTCGACCGCGACATCGTCGGTACGGGCCTGAGCGACGAGGCGGCCGAGCGCGTGCACGAGGCGATCGCGCGCTGCGGCGGCACGCTCGACCTCGACGTCTACATCCCACCGCATCACAGCGTTGAGGTCGCGATGCTGTCGAGCCACATCGCATCGCTCGGCGAGACCGGCCTGAGCTCGCTGACGCTGCGCGTGGCCGGCAGGCTGCTCGAGGACTGACGTGGCCGATGCAGCCGAAGGCGGCCGCGCGGATCCCTACGCGACGCCCAAGGCCAATCTTCGCGACACGATCAAGTGGCTGGCCGGAATCTTCGCAGCGCTGGCCGCGGTGCTGATCGCCGGCGCGCCGATCTCCAACCTCGGCGCCGAATCGCTGTCGGCGGGCCGCAAGCTGGTCGGCGTCGCGTCGCTGCTCGCTTGCTTCGTCTGCATCTGCATCGCCCTGTGGCGAATGATTCAGTTGCTGCGCGCGGATCTGATCTACATCACCGACATCGATCCGCGTCAGGCCATCGGCACGCGCGACGACAGCGACGAGATCCAAGAGATTCGCAAGGACATCCAGTTGCGCAAGCCGCACTTCTTTCCGGACTTCGCGTCGCTGACCGCGTTCTTTGAGCAGGCCGAGGCGGCCGAGAAGAGTGCCGACCTGCTTGGCAAGGACTGGCAGGATGCGCTCGCCGCTAACAAGCCGGTTCACGTCGCCGAAGCCGCTAAGCTCGCCTACGCCGACCAAGTCAAGGAGATCGACAAGTTCGGCAGCGCGAAGCAGGACATGCTCTGGTACGCGGCCTACCTGCGCTTCTACGGCCGCGTGCGCGACGCGATGCCGGGCCTGTTCGTGTTGGGCATCGCCGCGCTCGTCGCACTGCTGACGTTCACGCTCGGGGTGCAGGTGAAGAAGGATGACAAGCCGCCGCCAGTCGTTGTCAACAACCCGCCGAGCGAATGCTGCAAACTGCCGCCGGCACCGCCAACAGGCGCGACGGACGCCGGCACCGTATATTTCGAGACCGACAAGTCAGAGATTGACGAGGCCGGCCGAACGGCGATCGAGAACGCGCGCAACCTACTGCTCGCCAAGCCTGACACTGCGCTGCTGATCATCACGCGCACCGACACCGTCGGCAGCGAACAGCACAACGTTTCGCTCGCGCGATATCGCGCCGAAGCGGTGCGTCGGCTGATGGTCACGCCCGGCGGCATCGCGGCGGCGCGCGTCTTCTCGGCCGAAATGCCTGAGAGCGACCTGCCACATGTGACCGGCGACGCCACCGACAGCCGCCTGAACCGGTCGGCCAGCCTCTACTTGGTCTCGTTCAAGCGACCGTAGGATCTCTCACATCGGCACGCCGCCTCCGCCCGTCCACCGACATCTGCTGCAATTGCGGCGGCGTTTCAACGACGAGGTGTCGGCGCCGATCTAAGTCTGGTGCTGGTGCCGCTCGCAATCTGGGCCTTCTGCCTGGCGGTCGCGTAGTCGCCGACCAGTGCCTCCGACGCCGAGGAGCAGCCTGCCCGAGAGGCTTAGATCCCGATGCACGCGACGCCACCGCAGGCGGCACGCCCTCAGGTGTGACTGTCACGCGCCGCGTCCGTGGTCCGCTGTTCCCTCTCTTCCGTCGGGTCCGCATGTGGATCTCGGCGACGCCGACCCCCACGCGGCGAGTGCTCGCTTGTTGCGCTCATACCTGGGGTCGCGTATGTCGAAAACTGGTCGAAAACGGAAGGTGACGACATCGCATTGGCCTGGCCAGGCTGCGTGACTTTTGCGCGACTCCTGGCAGCGCCCTCAAGCATTGCGCTGCATCTAGCGGGTTGTGGGCGCCGCTAAGTCACTGATTTCTCTTGCAGGTACGGCCTGTTCTGGCTAAAAACCAAGTCATCCTGTGGCTGGGGGTAACTCTGGGGGCAACTGCCTTCAAGAGGCCACAGAGAGTTCGTGTTTTCGCGGCTATCGGCGAGCTTTTCAAGTGCCCCCGGCTACCAGTTGAACGGCCACGGTCGGATCCTCTCGGATCCGACCGTGGTCATGATCCCAGCGAATTTACGAGCGACTCAACCCGGCTATTCACGCCGGGACATGGCGCGAGACCCCTCGCCTGGGCTCGGCGAGCCTTCCTGCAGGCCCCTCAACAGTTCGACGATCGCCGCGGATTCGAAACCCTCGGCCAGCTTGAGCAGGCGTTCGGCCAGCGGCCGGTGGTGCGCATCGAGCGTGGCCAGATGCTGTGCGTGGTCCCGAATGCTGCGCATGTTGCCGATCCGGGCCAAGCGCAAGAGCGCCTCCATCTCCTCGGGCGGCGGCGCCACCAGCGGCCCCGCAGGCTCGGCATGCCCCGCCGCCGCAGCCGCGCTGCGATGCGTCCACGTCAGACCGAGCAGGGCGGCCATCTCCGGCAGCAGGCGCTCGAAGTCGACCGGCTTCGGCAGAAACGCATTGGCGCCGGCGGCCAGACTGGTCTGCCGGTCGGTCCCTGACGCATTGGCCGACACGACGATGATCGGCAGATCGCGGAAGGTCTCGATGCCGCGAAGCCGGCGAATGGCTTCCAAGCCGTCCATCACCGGCATCACACTGTCCATCAAGACCACATCGGGCGATTCACTCTCGATGCAACGCACGGCCGTGTCGCCGCTGTCGGCCTCCAGCAGGTCGAAGCCGAGGCCACCCAGGAACTCCAACACCGGTGCTCGATTGGCATCGATGTCGTCGACCACCAGCACCTTGCGCCGCGGGCCTTCGTAGCCCGTGATGTCCTGGATCGCCGACACTGCCTCGAACGGGCCGCGTGCCGCGACAGGCAGGTCGAGTTCGAACCAGAACCGGCTGCCGATGCCGACTCGGCTTTCGACATGGATGTCGCCGCCCATCAGCATCACCAGTTGACGACTGATCGCAAGCCCGAGGCCCGTGCCGCCGAAGCGGCGCTGCACATCGGCCGCCTGCTCGAACGGCCGAAAGATGTTCTCGAGGTGCTCCGGCCGAATGCCGATGCCCGTGTCTTCGACTTCGAAGCGCACGCGCGCATGTGTCTCGTCGGCCTCGAGCGTGGTCACTTGCAAGGCCACGCGACCCTGCCGGGTGAACTTCACCGCGTTGTTCAGCAGGTTCAGCAGCACCTGTCGCAGCCGTTTCTCGTCGGCGTGTACGACCGCCGGCAGGTCGCCGATGGTCCGGTAGTCGAAAACCAACTCCTTGCGTTGAGCCTCCACGCGGATGATGTCGTCGACGATGCGCAGCAGGGCACCGAGGTCCATGCTCTCCGCGTACAACTCGACCTTGCCTGCTTCGATGCGCGCCAGATCGAGCATGTCGTCGATCAGCAGCAGCAGATGCTCCCCGCTGCGCTGGACAGTCACGACGCCGGCGGCGTCGCGCGCACTCAGCCCTTCAGAGCGGCGCAGGAGCTGGGCGTAGCCGAGGATCGCGTTCAGCGGCGTGCGCAGCTCGTGGCTCATGTTGGCCAGGAAGGCGCTCTTCGCGCGGTTGGCCGTCTCGGCGGCGTTCTTGGCCGCTTCATGGTTGGTGATCGTTTCGGCCAGGCGCGCGGTCATCGTGTTGAAGCTCGTCGCGAGCATGCCGATTTCGTCGCGCGCTTCGGCGCGTGCCTGCGCGTTGATGTCTCCGGCGGCGATCCGTCCGGCGACGTGGGTCAGTCGCTGCACCGGCCCCACGACGCTGCGCCGGAGCAGGAACGCCATCGCCACACCCAGCGCAAGCGCCAGCAGGCCACCGGCCACGGTCTGGGCGCGAGAGCGTGCCAGGCTGTCCTTGGCCCGCGTGAGGTCGACCTGCAACTGCGCCTGCTGCCGCGCAGTGATCTCCTGCAGCAGGTTGAGCAGTGCGCGCGCCTTCGGGACCACCTCCGTGCGGTAGAGGAAAAGATCTTCGTAGGCTCGGTCGCCGTCCAGGATGGCACGCACCTGCAACGCCAGCTCGGTCAGCTCGACGCGCGCTTGCGCAATGCGGTCGAGGTGCTCTCGCTGACGCGGCGTCAACCAGGGCCGGCGTGCCTGCAACGCATCCCACAGGGCGGCGTTGGCCACCAGCTGCGGGCTGTAGGTCAGCTTGAAGTTGCTTTCGCCCGATGCGCCGAACGCCATCACGTTGGTCGCCAGCGCATCGAACGAGCTCTGAAAGGAGAAGATCGCCGCGAGCGTTTCCCGGTTGACCTCGCTGCCGCCGCGCGCGCGCTGCAGGTCAATCATCGCCTCGGTCTCGGCCAGCACGCGCACACGCCGCGCTTGCACGTCGACACGTGACAAGCGCAGGGCAGGCCGGTTGCGCAACGTGTCCTCGTGGAGCTCGAACAGCTGGAGCGGCAAGCGCTTCCAGGCGGCATAGCCATCGCTCAGGGCTTGCACACGGCGCTGGTCGACGGCCTCCCAGTGGGCAGCGAGCGCGTGCAACGACGCCAGCGATTTCTCGAAGTCCTGTCTTGCCACGTGGTACTGCTCGATGTCCTCCGCGCCCGAAAGCACCAGGTAGCCGCGCACGTGCAGCTGCATGCGCAGCAGCGCCTCTTGCGCCTGCGCCGACGCGAGGGACGCCGGCGCCCGCACCGCCTCGCTCACTTCGATGTCACGCGTCGCGTCGCGGCCGGCCACCACGGCCAGCGCGACCACGAGCAACGTCAGCCCGACAAGGATGCCGAAGCCGACGGTGAGCTTGGTGCCGATGCCCGCAGGCGGAATCCGAAAGACACGGCGCATGCGGGTGATCAGAATCCGAGTGAGGTTCGATAGGCCTCGCGCTGCCGCTCGCGACCCAGCCGGATCGTGATCTCCTCGAAATCGACGGCGGTGGCCTTGAGCGCTGCCGCCGGACTCAACTGACCGCCGGCAGCTTCGACCAGGTGCAGGTCGAGCGCGAGCCAGTAGCTGTAGGTCCCCGGAATGCGCAGATAGGGAAACTGTTGCTTCTCGCTGAAGGTGCGGTGGAACGCGCTCAGGTAGTCGCGCACGTCGGCTTCGTCCCAGCCCGCGCTGAGGTACGGCCCCACGCCGCCGGTTCCCTCGGGCGGCAGGAAGTGGAAGGTGCGCCCCGGATCCACGCCGTCCGAGCCGCGTGCCGCATACACCAGCGACTTGTTCTTGTCGGCCAGCAGGGCGAGCAGGAAATAGGTGGCTTCGGGCGCCTTCGAATATTTGGAGATCACGCCGGCCCAGGACGCACCGGTCGTGTTGCCGACCCGGTTGATGCCCTCGGTCTTGACCCATTTCGATTGGGCGATGTCGTAGTACTCCTGGGTCCCGGGCATCGGTGCTGCACCGGTGTTGCCCTTCACCCGGCTGCCCGGCTGTTGCGCGAGCGCGCCGAGATCCCCCCAGGTCAGCGCGAAGGCGGCTCGGCCGGCGAGGAAGTGATCCCAGCCGCGGCCGTGGTCCCAGCCGAGCATCTCGCGCGGGCCGAACTTCACCAGCTCGACGATCAGCTCGAGCGCGCGCAAATGCCCCGGAGATTCGATCAACGGCTGCATCGTCTGCGGGTCGAACCAGTACAGCCGGTCGTTGGTCGGCCCGATCACGAACGAGGCCGACAGGGACATGAAATTGAACATGCCCTGGCTTCCCGGTTTGAGCGCCATCACGATGCCGTGATCGAGCGTGCCGTCGCCGTTCAGGTCCTGGCCGTTGAAGTACTGCACCGCGTCCCGGAACTGCGCCCAGGTCTGCGGCACCGCGAGCGCGTAGCCGAACTTCTGCCTGAAGGCCGCTTGGTGCCGCGGATCGCTGAGCAGATCGCGCCGGTAGTACATCACCTGGCCGTCGTGATCGTAGGCGACCATGTACTTCTTGCCACCGTAGGACAGCAGGTTGCGCGGACCTGGAAGCACGTCGTCGATGCTCCACTTCGGGAAGCGCGGGTCGCCGTAGAACTCGTCATACGACAGCAGGTGCCCGCCGGCCACCATGTCGCCCAGCCACCATCCGCCAGCGATCGACGCGTCGAACTTGCCGACGCGGTTGGTCATGTCGGAGATGATGGTCGGGAAGTGCTCCACACCGGGCGCCCGGACGAGTTCCAGCTGCGCGCCGGTGGCGGCCTCGAACTCCTCCTCCACCTCGACCAGCGCCAAACTGATCGCACTCTTGGTGGCGATGACTGTCACCTTCTGGCCGGCAAACGGGCACTTCCCTGGCGCGCAGGGCGGCAGCACGCGGGGGATGGACATCTCGGGCGGCTTGACCACCGTGACGGTGGTGCTTTCCGGTTTCGGCGGTGGTTTGGCATCAGGACCGCTCGCCGTCTGTGCGGCTGCGATCCCGCCCGACATCAGCGCCAAGAGTGCAAGTGCAAGTTGATATCGCATCATGCTGGGTCTCCCGCGGGCCCGGCTGGCCGTCGGCAGATTATCTTCCTTCCAATCCGACCAGGACTTCGACACAACTGAATCAAGAAGGGCATCAGCCGGACTTGCGGCGGCGCCGCGGCGCGGCCAGCTTGTGCTCCATGCGGTAGGCCAGCTGCGCGCGCGTGAGGCCCAGGCGGCGCGCCGCGGCAGCGAGGTTGCCGTCGGCGGCCTCGACCGATTCGCGGATCAGCCGCTGCTCGATCTCGTGCAGCGAGAAGCCTTCAGGACCGACCCGGCGAACCAGGTCGTCGATCAGGCCTTCGTCGGGCTCGCCGCGGCGCGGCTGCAACGCGCCGTGCGCGCCGATGGCGAGCAGCGCGGCCTCGGACAGCTGCTCGCGCCGGAACATGTGAGCCAGGTCGATGGCCGCTCCGTCCTCGGCGGAGATGACGCCGCGTTCGATGAGGTTCTGCAGTTCGCGGATGTTGCCGGGGAAGGGGTAGTGCAGCATCGCGCGCACCGCGCGCGCGGTGAAGCCCGTGGGCCGGCGCTCGTGCCGGCTCGTCTCGCGCTGGAGAAAGTGGTTCATCAGCAGCGGGATGTCGTCGCGGCGCTCGCGCAGCGGCGGCAGGTGGATCGGGAACACATTGAGCCGGTAGAACAGGTCTTCGCGGAAGCGGCCGTCGCGCACGTGCTGCTGCAGGTCGACGTTGGTCGCCGCGACCACGCGCACCTCGACCTTGATCGTCTTCGTGCCGCCCACGCGCTCGATCTCCCCTTCCTGCAGGGCGCGCAGCAGCTTGCCCTGGCTCACGAGGCTCAGCGTGCCGATCTCGTCGAGGAACAAGGTGCCGCCGTCGGCGCGCTCAAAGCGCCCGGGGCGCGAGCTGCTGGCCCCGGTGAATGCGCCGCGCTCGACGCCGAACAGCTCCGATTCGATGAGGGTCTCGGGAACGGCCGCGCAGTTCACCGCGATGAAGGGGCCGTCCGCGCGCCGGCTGATGCGGTGCAGCCGCTGCGCGAAGGCTTCCTTGCCGACGCCGGACTCGCCGGTGAACAGCACGGTCGCCTGCGTGGGCGCGACGCGTGCGAGCTGGTGGCAGGCCGAGTTGAACGCCGACGACGCGCCGACCAGCTCGTGCCGGTCGCCGCCCGGCGCCGCCGCCGGCGGCATGTTGGCCATCGGCACCGGCGCCGGTGCACCTTCGGCGATGCGCCGGAAGTCGCGCGCCTGCAGGTAGCGCAGGTCTTCGCTCACGTCGCCCCAGGCGGCGGCGTGCCGCCCGATCACGCGGCACACGCTGGCGCCCATCGAGCGGCATTCGACCTCGCGAAACACCACGAGCTGGCCGAACAGGCTGGTCACGTAGCCGGTCGCGTAGCCCACCTGCGACCAGCAGGCCGCTTCCGTGCCCAGGCCATAGGCGGCGATGTGTTCATCGTCTTCGCTGCTGTGCTCCCACAGGAATTCGCCTTCGTAGGTGCCGCGGTCGATGTCGAACTCGAAGGCCAGCGGCGTCACCTTGACCACGCCTTCGAGCGCATGCAGCTTGGTGCCCGCCATGAACACCGCGGCCGCATCGCGCTCGGGCCAGCGCTCGCGCACGAGCTGCGCATCGCGCGCGCCGGAGACATAGCCGGCGCGCGTGAGCAGGCCGCGGGCGCGGTCCAGGCCGAGCGTGTCGATCAGCTCGCGGCGCAGGTGCCCCATCGCCGAGCTGTGCCACAGCAGCATGCGCTGGTCGTTCAGCCAGATGCGGCCGTCGCCGGGCGAGAAGAACAGCGACTCGGTCAGATCGGCCAGCGTGGGCGCCTGGCCGTCGACGAAGTGCGCGCTGTCGCCGCGCCGCAGCATTGAGCCGGTTTGCCGGGCCACCTCGGCGAGCGAGATGCGTGAGGACTTGGTCATGCCGGTGAATTGTTCAATTGATGAAGTATCGCTCCGAGAGCTGCGGATTGTTTTCTCAATTCATCAAGCACACGCCCCCACGCAAACCCTTGTGTGCGCCGCAGCAATGCAGCCTCGGGAAAGTCCCAGGGTCCGCGCTCCGTCTCCCTCGTGGCGCTGCCTCTCGGAGCTGCGTCCGCGCTGAACTGTCGGCACGACGCGCCGCGTTGCGGCACATGCGTTGCGTTGGATCCGCCGGCACGACTTCCAGCGGAGACCCCTTCATGTCCTCATCGACCTTTCTCGACCACGCGCTCTGGCGCGAGCATCTCTACACCAACGGATGGCGCGGCGCCTCGAACGCTGCCGACGTCATCGAGCCCGCCACCGGCGAGCCACTCACCCGCACCGGCCGCGCGGTGCCGGCCGACGTGGCCTTTGCCACCTCCGCGGCCGCAGCGGCGCAGACCGCCTGGAGCCGCATGGCCCCGCGCGACCGCGCGGCCGTGTTCTATCGCGCCGCGGCGCTCTTCCAGCAGCACTTCGACGAGCTCGCGCTGTACGTCACCCGCGAGACCGGCGGCATCCTGCCCAAGGGACAGCACGAGCTGCGCGAGGCGATTGCGTTCTGCCAGCTCGCCGCCGGCATGCCGATGCAGGCGCAAGGGCAGCTGCTGCCCAGCACGCCGGGCCGGCTGTCGATGGCGCGCCGCGTGCCGCTGGGTGTGATCGGCGTGATCTCGCCGTTCAACTTCCCGCTGATCCTCACCTTGCGCGTCGTGGCGCCGGCGCTCGCGCTGGGCAACGCGGTCGTGATCAAGCCCGATCCGCGCACGCCGGTCAGCGGCGGCTTCCTGCTCGCGCAGGTGTTCGAGCAGGCCGGCCTGCCCGCGGGCCTGCTGCACGTGCTACCGGGCGGCGCCGACGTCGGCGAGGCACTGGTCACCGATCCGAACATCGCCATGATTTCGTTCACCGGCTCGGCCGGCGTGGGCCGGCGCATCGGCGAGCTGGCCGGCAAGCACCTGAAGAAGCTGTCGCTGGAGCTCGGCGGCAGCAATGCGCTGATCGTGCTGGACGATGCCGACGTCGACCTGGCGGCCGGCAACATCGCGTGGGGCGCATGGCTGCACCAGGGCCAGATCTGCATGGCGAGCAACCGCGTGCTGGTGCACGAATCGATCGCCGACGCGATCACCGAGCGCCTGGTGGCCAAGGCCACGCACCTGCCGGTGGGCGACGGCGCCAGCGGCCAGGTGGCCCTGGGCCCCCTGATCGACGAGCGCCAGCGCGACAAGGTGCACGCGACGGTGCAGGCCAGCGTGAAGGCCGGGGCCAAGCTGCTCGCCGGCGGCACCTACGACCGCCTGTTCTACAAGCCCACGGTGCTGGCCGGCGTGAAGCCCGGCATGCCGAGCTTCGACGACGAGACCTTCGGCCCGGTGGTCAACCTGATCACGTTCAAGACCGATGCCGAGGCGGTGGCCATTGCCAACGACCACCGCGGCGGCCTGGCCGCAGGCGTGCTGTCGAAGTCCGTGGGCCGCGCGATGGCGGTCGGTGAGCAACTGCGCGCCGGCATGGTCCACATCAACGACCAGACCGTCAACGACGACGCCACCAACCCGTTCGGCGGGCCCGGGGTGGCCGGTAACGGCAACTCGCACGGCGGGCCCGGCGACTGGGAGGCGTTCACCACCTGGCAGTGGGTGACGGTGAAGGACACGCCGCCGCAGTTCCCGTTTTGATGACCCACCCCCGAAGCGCCTACGGCGCTCCCCCTCCAGGGGGCGCCGCTGGCGGACCGGCAAAGCCGGATCCGCGGCGGCCGCTTGGGGGCTGATTGGGCGAGATGGATCACTGAAGACAAGACACACACACCGGAGACAAACCATGACCCTCGACTTCCGCGCGCCGTCCCGGCGCGACATCCTCCGTACCGGCGCGGCTGCCGCGGCCACCGCCGCGCTGCCGCTGCTCGCTCGCGCGGCCGACGACGTGATCCGCATCGGCTTCGTCAGCCCGCAGTCCGGCCCGCTGGGCATCTTCGGCGACGGCGACGGCTACGTGCTCGACCTGGTTCGCCGCACCGCGGCCGGCGGCGTGATGGCCGGCGGCAAGCGCTGGAAAGTCGAGTTCATCAACAAGGACACGCAGTCCAACCCGGTGCGCGCCGCGCAGGTGGCCAAGGAGCTGATCAACGGCGACAAGGTCGACTTCGTGTTGTCCACGTCGACGCCGGAAACCGTCAACCCGGTGGCCGACGCCTGCGAGGCCGCCGGCGTGCCGGCGCTGTCGACCACGGCGCCGTGGGAAGCCTTCTACTTCGGGCGCGGCGCCAAGCCCGGCCAGCCGTCGCCGTTCAAGTGGACGTACCACTTCTCGTTCGGCGTGGGCAACTTCGCGCGCCTGTACGCCGACCAGTGGAGCAAGGTGCCCACCAACAAGAAGGTCGGCATGCTGCTGCCGGCCGATGCCGACGGCAACGCGATCCGCGCGATGCTGGTGCCGGCGCTGAAGCAGGCCGGTTTCCAGGTGGTCGACGCCGGGCCGTACCAGAACGGCGTGGCCGACTTCTCGGCGCAGATCCAGCTGTTCAAGAAGGAAGGCATCGAGATCTTCAACACCTTCCCGTTCCCGCCGGACTTCGCGGTGTTCTGGCGCCAGGCGGCGCAGCGCGGGCTGGCGCAGCAGGTCAAGATCTGCCAGATGGCCAAGGCCGGGCTGTTTGCCGCCGAGCTGGAGGCGCTGGGCCCGCTGGGTGTCGGGCTGCACGCCGGTGCGTACTGGCACCGGGCGTTCCCGTTCAAGTCGCCGGCCACCGGGCTCGACTGCCGCCAACTGGCCGACGGCTACGAGAAGGCGCGCAACAAACCGTGGAGTCAGCAGGTGGGCGCCACCGCATCGCTGTTCGACGCCGCGCTGGCGGCGCTGGCCGCCTGCCCGGCGCCGAAAGACAAGGCCGCGCTGGCCCAGGCCTTGTCGACGTTGAAGGCCGACACCGCCGTCGGCGCGGTCGACTTCACCGCAGGCCCGGTGCCCAACTGCGCGCCCACCGGCCTGGTGGGCGTGCAATGGGTCAAGGCCAAGCCGGGCGGACGCAGCAAGTTCGATCTCGAAATCGTCGCCAACGCCGACCACCCGCAGGTGCCGGTCACGGCGGCGATGACGGCCTACACGCTGAACGGCTGACGCGCATGACGGCGCTGTTGAGCGGCACCGGCGTGGTCAAGCGCTTCGGCAGCCTGGAGGTGCTGAAGGGCGTGCACGTCCACGTCGAGCGCGGCGAGGCGCTCGGCGTCGTGGGCCCGAACGGCGCCGGCAAGACCACGCTGTTCGGCGTGCTGGCGGGCACCTTGCCCGCCAGCGCCGGGCAGGTGCGCTTCAACGGCCGCGACGTCACCGCGTGGCCGGCGGCGCGCCGCTGCCGCCACGGCATCGCGCGCACGCACCAGGTGCCGCGGCCGTTCCTCGGCATGACGGTGTTCGAGAACACGATGGTGGCCGCGCAGCACGGTGCCGGCCTGCATGGCGATGCCGCGGCGCAGTGCGCGCACGACGCGCTGGCGCAGACCGGCCTGCTCGCCTGGGCCGACCGCAGCGCGGCCACGCTGGGCCTGCTGGACCGCAAGCGGCTGGAGCTGGCGCGCACGCTGGCCACGCAGCCGGCGGTGCTGCTGCTCGACGAAATCGGCGGCGGTCTGACCGAAGCCGAACTGCTGCAGCTGGTGGAGTTGATCGGCGAGCTGCGCGCCGGCGGGCTGACGATCGTCTGGATCGAACACGTGCTGCACGCGCTGCTGCGCGTCGTCGGCCGCCTGGTCTGCATGGACGCCGGCGCGGTGCTCGCCGAAGGTTCGCCGCAAGCGGTGATGGCCGACGAGCGCGTGATGCGGGCCTACCTGGGCGGGGCGGCGGCATGAGTGTCGACGTGTTGAAAGTGGATGCGCTGCGCGCCGCGCACGGCCAGCTGGTCGCCGTGCGCGAGGTCTCGTTCGACGTCGCGCGCGGCGAGGTGCTGGCGCTGGTCGGCGCCAACGGCGCCGGCAAGACGACGCTGCTGCGCACGCTCGCCGGCGTGCACCCCGCGGCGGCCGGGCGGGTGGCGCTGTGCGGCGACGACATCACCGCGCTGCCGGCGCACCAGCGCGTGCGCCGCGGCCTGGCGATGGTGCCCGAGGGCCGGCGCCTGTTCGGCGACATGAGCGTGCGCGAGAACCTGCGCGTGGCCGGCGAACACGGGCGCCGCGGGCGCTGGGACCTGGCCGCCGTGCTGGAGGCGCTGCCGACGCTGCAGCCGCTGCTCGAGCGGCCGGCCGCGGCGCTGTCGGGCGGCCAGCGCCAGGCGGCGGCGATCGGCCGCGCGCTGATGAGCAACCCCGAGCTGCTGCTGCTCGACGAGGTGTCGCTGGGCTTGTCGCCGATCGCCGTGGATGGTGTCTACGACAGCCTCGCGGCGTTGAAACAGGAACGGCTGACGACGCTGGTGCTGGTCGAGCAGGACCTGGACCGCGCGCTGGCCTTCGCCGACCGCGTGCTGTGCCTGCGCGAAGGCCGGATCGTGCTGCGCGGCCGGCCGGGCGAGCTGACGCGCGCGGCAGTGACCGCCGCGTACTTCGGCATGGAAGCAATCGAGGAGGGCGTTCGATGACCGAAGCCGTACTGCAAGGCATTCTGCTCGGCGGGCACTACGCGATCCTGGCCGCCGGCCTGTCGCTGATGTTCGGCGTGATGCGCATCGTCAACCTCGCGCACGGCGACCTCGCGATCCTCGGCGCGTACGCGGTGCTGATGCTGGTCGAGCGCTTCGAGATCTCGCCTTGGTGGGCGATCGCATGGGTGCTGCCGGCGATGGCGCTGCTCGGCATGGCGCTGCAGCGCTGGCTGTTCGCGCGCACCTTGCGTGCCGGCATCCTGCTGCCGCTGCTGGTGACCTTCGGCCTCGGCGCGGTGCTGCAGAACGGCTTGTACGGCGTGTTCGGCTCCGAAGCGCGTTCGCTCGGCAATGCGATCGGCGGCCTGTCGTGGGCGAGCTGGACGCTGCCCGGCGGCATCGTCGTCGGCCAGCTGCCGGTGCTGACCCTGGGCCTGGCGGTGGCGGTGCTGGCGGGCCTGCAGCTGATGTTGTCGACGACGCGGCTGGGTCGCGCGATCCGCGCCGCCGCCAGCGACCCCGAGGCCGCGGCGCTCAGCGGTGTCGACCCGCGCCAGGTGCACCGGGCCGCGGCCGCGATCGCCGTGGCGTTGGCCGGGCTCGCCGGCAGTCTGCTGGCGATGCGCGCATTGGTCGAGCCGTACGCCGGGCCGGTGCTGCTGATCCAGGCCTTCGAGGCGGTGGTGATCGGCGGCATCGGCTCGCTGTGGGGCACCTTGCTCGGCGGCGTGCTGCTGGGCGTGGCGCAGAGCCTGGGCGCGATGGTGTCGCCGCAGGGCTTCGAGCTTGCCGGCCATGCGCTGTTCCTGGCGGTGCTGGGCGGTCGGCTGTGGCGCCAGCACCGGCACGCGCAGGGGCGGCCGTGGCTGCCGGCGCTGCGGTTGAGGAGGGCAGCATGAACCGGGTGCAGATCGATCGCTGGCCCGCGCCCGGCCGCCGCGCGGCCGTGCTGTGCGGGGCCGCGCTGGTGGCCCTGGCGCTGCTGCCGCTGCTGGGCAGCGCGTCGCTGGTCGACAAGCTGACCACGCTGTTCATCTACATGCTGCTGGCGGCCACGTGGAACCTGATGGCCGGCTATGCCGGTCTGGTGTCGGTGGGCCAGCAGGCGTTTTTCGGGCTCGGCGGCTACTTCGCGCTGCGCCTCGTCGACGGCGGCTTGTCTGCCTACCCGGCGCTGCTGGCCGGCGCGGCCGGCGCGGCGCTGGTGGCCTGGGGCATGTCGTTCTACGTGCTGCGGCTGAAGGACGGCGAATTCGCGATCGCGACCTGGGTCGTCGCCGAGGCCATCCGCATCCTCGTGATGCTGGACCCGCTGATCCAGGGCGAGACCGGCGTGTCGCTGATCGTGCTGAACGCCGTCGAGCCCGAGCTGCGGCGCAACCTCGGCTACTGGTTCGCGCTGGCGGCGCTGGCGGTGATCGCCGTCGCGATGTTCGTGCTGCTGCGCAGCGCGGTCGGCGGCGCGGCCCGCGCGCTGGGCGACGACGACGAAGCCGCGGCGTCGCTGGGTGTCAACGTGCTTCGCACGCGCCAGGCGATCTACGTGCTGGCGGCGCTGGGCAGTGCGCTGGCCGGCGTGGCCTGGCTGGCCAGCGCGATCACCTTCCTGCCGCGCACGAACTTCGGCGTGCAGTGGACGGTGCTGATGCTGTTCATGGTGCTGGTGGGCGGGCTGCGCAGCTTCGAAGGGCCGTTCATCGGCGCGCTGCTGCTGTTCGTGCTGCAGGAGACGGTGGGCGACTTCGGCGTCTGGTACCTCGCCGGCCTGGGCGTGGCGGCGGTTGTGTTCGCACTGTTCCTGCCCGAAGGCCTGTGGGGTGCGCTTCACCGCCGCACCGGCTTCGTGTTCCTGCCCACCGGCGTGCGGCTGCGCCCGCCGCCCGATTCGCCCGCCGACCCCCTTCCCGTGTCCCTCTCAACTCCCCGGAGAACGTCCCCATGAACATGCAAGGCAAGACCATCGTCATCACCGGTTCCAGCTCGGGCATCGGCGCCGAGACCGCGCGGCTGCTGCGCCTGCAGGGCGCCCGCGTGATCGGAGTCGACCGCAACGATCCAATGATCACGCTCGACGGCTTCGTCAAGGCCGACCTGTCCGAGCAGGCGGCCATCGATGCGGCGTTCAAGCAGCTGCCCGAGCGCTTCGACGCGTTGTGCAACGTGGCCGGCGTGCCGGGCACCGCGCCGGCCGATCTGGTGGCGCGGGTCAACGACCTCGGCCTGCGCCACCTGAGCGCGCGCGCGCTCGATCGCCTGCCCGAGGGCGGCTCGATAGTCAACATCTCGTCGATCCTCGGTGCCGAGTGGCCGCAGCGCCTGGACGTGCACAAGGCGTTGGCCGAGACACGCAGCTTCGAAGCCGGCCTGGCCTGGCTGGCCCGCCATCCGGTGCAGCAGGAGACCTGCTACCAGTACTTCAAGGAAGCGCTGATCGTCTGGAGCGTCACGCAGTCGCAGAAGTGGTTCCTCGAGCGCGGCGTGCGGATGAACTGCGTCGCGCCCGGCCCGGTGTTCACGCCGATCCTCGGCGACTTTGTCAGCATGCTCGGCGAGGAGCGCGTGCAGAAGGATGCGCATCGCATGAAGCGCCCGGCCCTCGCCGACGAGGTCGCGCCGGTGATCGCCTTCCTCTGCTCCGACGCGGCGCGCTGGGTCAGCGGCATCAACCTGCCGGTGGACGGCGGACTCGCCTCGACCTACCTCTGACCCGTCAGCCCCACACATTTCAAGAAGGAGACACCCATGCTCGATCACCAGCTCGACGCGATCGTCAAACACGTCCAGGCAGCGGGCTTGCCGGATCTTTGCGACCTGCCCCCCGTGGCCTGTCGCGACCTGTACCGCCAGATCCTCGCCGCGGCCGACCGGCCGGCCGCCGACGTGCAGGTCGAGGACAGGCTGATGCCGTCGCGCCCGGACGTTCCGGCGCTCAAACTGCGCGTCTACACGCCTCGCCACGGAGGCCCGCACGGCGTGATCGTCTACTTCCACGGCGGCGGCTACGTGCTCGGCGACCTGGACGGCTACGACAGCGTCTGTCGTCAGCTGTGCCTGGACAGCGCCGCCGTGGTCGTGTCGGTGGACTACCGGCTCGCGCCCGAGCATCCGTTCCCGGCCGCGGTGGACGATGCCTGGGAGGCCTTGCGCTGGGTCGGCGAGCATGCGAAGCAACTGGGCGCCGATCCGGCCCGCCTGGCCGTGGCCGGCGACAGCGCCGGCGCGATTCTCGCCACGGTGACGACGATGCTGGCCCGCGATGCGAAGTGGCCCACCATCAAGTTCCAGGCGCTGCTGTATCCGCCGGCCGCCGGCGGCCACGCCGGCGACTATCCGTCGCGCGAACGGCATGCCGCCGGACCGACGCTCACGCTGCGGACCATGGACTACTTCGGCGCCCACTACTTCGGTGCCGTCGCCCAGGCGCCCGACTTCCGCGGTGCGCCGCTGATGGCCCCGAGCTTGGCCGGTCTGCCGCCCGCGCTGGTGATGCTGGCCGGCCACGATCCGCTGCGCGACGAGGCGCTGGCCTATGGCCACGCGCTGCAGGCCGCCGGCACGCCCACCACCATCGTCGAGTACGACGGACTGGCGCATGGCTTCATCAGCATGGCCGGCGGGATTGGTGCCGCACGGCTCGCGCAGCTTCAGTTTGCGCAGGCGCTGCGGCAGGGATTGGAGCCCCGTTGATTCGACGAGCAGGCGCTGCCCGTCGCTGCCGACTCGTGCCGGGTCACGCGCCCGGCCGTGCGGGCAGCACGCTGCCGCGGCACTCGCCGAACCCGATGCGTGCATGCCCCGGGTGTTCGCACCAGCCTCGCAACACCACGGTGTCGCCGTCCTCGAGATAGGTGCGCTGCTCGCCGTCGGGCCAGTGCAGCGGCTGTCGGCCGCCGCGGGTCAGTTCCAGCAGGCAGCCTTGTTCGCCCTCGCCGGGGCCGGACTGCGTGCCGGTGCCGAGCAGGTCCCCGGGCCGCAGCGTGCAGCCGTTCACGGTGTGGTGGGTCACCATTTGGGCAAGCGACCAATAGGCATGGCGCGGGCTGCTGCGGCTGAGCCGGCGGGCCTCGCTGCCGGCGCGCGGCGTCTGGAGCCAGACTTCGATGTGCACGTCGAAGCCGGCGTCGGCCTGGGCTGCGCCGGCGCGCAGGTACGGCAGGGTCGGCGGATCGTCCGCGCTGCGCGGCAGTGCGCAGCGGAACGGCGCCAGCGCCTCGAGCGTCACGATCCACGGTGACACGGTCGACAGGAAGTTCTTCGCGAGAAACGGACCGAGCGGCATCGCCTCCCAGCCTTGCACGTCGCGGGCCGACCAGTCGTTGAGCAGGCACAGGCCGAACAGGTGCTGCTCGGCGTCGGCGATCCCGATCGGCTCGCCGCGCCTGTTGCCCGGGCCGACATAGGCCGCGAGTTCCATTTCGTAGTCGAGGCAGCGCGTTGGCCCGAAGCTCGGGGCCGCGTCGCCCGGTGATCGCCGCTGCCCGTGCGGCCGGTGGAACGACGCGCCGCTGACCTCGATCGTCGACGCGCGCCCGTGGTAGGCGATCGGCAGCCAGCGAAAATTGGGCAGCGGCGGCGCGTCGGGCTGGAAGACGCGGCCCGCGTTCACCATGTGGTGGAACGAGCTGAAGAAGTCGGTGAAGTCGCCGATGTCCGCCGGCACCGCGTACTCCACCTCCGCCTGCGGCACGATGCACTCGCGCAGCCGCGGCGCCTGCGACGCGCCGCGGCGCAGCGCGCGTGACAACGCGTGCCGCAGCGGCGACCACGCCGCGGGACCGAGTGCCATCAGCCCATTGAGCGTCGCGTCGCCCGAGCGCGCCGCCGCCTCGGCCGCGGCGCCTTCGAAAACGCCCTGCGCCGCGGCCATGTCCAGGACCTCGTCGCCGATCGCGACGCCGCCGCGAAACGCCTCGCCGGTGCCGCGGCGGCGGAACACCGCGTGCGGCAGGTTCTGCACGGGGAAGTCCGTGCCGGCCGCGTTGGCCGAATCCACCCAGCTGGACAGCGAGGGGTCGTGCGTTTCGTTCAACATGCTGAGGGTCCGGTGGTGACGATGCGGGGCGCTGCGTCAGAAGCGGTGGCGGATGCCGACACCGACGTTGGTGGCACTCGCGCTCACGACGGTCGGCGGTCCGGGCAGCGTGTTCGTCTTCGTTTTGTCGTTCGTCGCCATCGCATAGAGATCGGTGCGCCGCGACAGCGGGTGGTCGTAGCCGAGGGTCAGCACGGCGCGCTCCACGTTGCCGCCGGCCACGGTCGCCGGCACGGGGCCGACGGCATCGTCTGTCTTGCGATTCGCATAACCGGCGAGCAGCCGTCCCGTACCGACCGGCACCGAGGCGCTGAGCCCCCAGATCCGGTAGCCCACGTCCAGCGGCGCGGCTTCGGTGCCTTCGTTGCGGATGCGCCCCAGGTGCGCGAACAGCTTGACCACCTGGAAGTCGCGGGAGGCGGCCAGTTGCCACGAGCGGGTGTCGTTCGGCGATGTGCCGTCGGCGAAGGTCTGCGGGTCCTTCTCCACGTTCTGCCAGGCGAAGGACGCGGCCCACGACCCCCGCATATAGGCCGCGCGCAGGCCGGTGTTGTGCCCGCCGGGGCGTTCGCCGAGCGCGTGCTGCGCGTGCAGGCTCAAGCCGGACAGGTTGGGGCTGTCGTAGACGATCGAGTTCGTCCAGCCGGTGCCGCCGCTCAGCGGCGCGCCGATGAAGGTCACGAGGTTGATCGGCGAGAACACCGTCGAATCGCCGAAGGCGTTGGACAGGATGGAGTTGAGGAACATCAGCGTCGTTGCGTTGCCCACGCGCACGCGGCCCAGCGTGCTGCTGCCGACGCCGACCCAGGCCGCGCGCGACCAGAACGGATCGGCCGCCACATTGACGGGGGCGGGGATCGAGTCGCTGCGGCCCGACGCGCCGGTGTCGATGCGGATGAAGGTCGCGAGCTCGAACGATGCGGACAGGCCGCCGCCGAGGTCCTCGCTGCCGCGCAGTCCGAAGTGGCTGGTCGACATGCCGCCGCTGCTCACGCGAAAAGTCGCCTCGTCCTGCGCGTTCACGCCGGTCGGCGCGCCCGTGAAGCGGCCGGCGGTGACGTCGAGCAGGCCGAAGACCGTGACGTTCGATTGCGCCGCGGCGGCGCCGCTCAGCGTGACGAGCACAGCGGCTGCGGTAAGGGATGTTCTGCGTGGCATGGTGTCTCCGTGTTGGATGGTGGTTCTGTTGGCGTGAAGAAGCCCGCGGCGCGCCTCGAACGAGTCGCTCCGTGGAGAAGGAAAAGGGGGGAGAAGGGCGGGGTGCCCCGGCTATGGGCTCATCGGCACACGCTCATCGCGGGCTCGCATTCAACGCCGGGTCGAAGATCGCGACCGCGCGTGTCCAGCCGGCCGAGGCGCGGCGGATCTTCACCGGGAAGCAGCTGACGTAGAAGCCGTGCGGCGGCAGCGCTTCGAGGTTGTGCAGTTTCTCCAGGTGGCAGTAGCCGATGTCGCGGCCGGCCTTGTGACCTTCCCAGATCAGGCCGGCGTCGTGCGACTCGGCGTACTTCTTTGCGGTGTGCGCGAAGGGCGCGTCCCAGCTCCATGCATCGGTGCCGGTCAGGCGCACGCCGCGTTGGAGCAGCAGCATCGTCGCGTCGTAGCCCATGCCGCAGCCGGCCCGTGTGTAGTCGGGCGACCCGTAGGCGGTGCCCGCGCGGGTGTTGACGAGCACGATGTCCAGCGGCGCAAGCGTGTGGCCGATGCGCGCGAGCTCGGCCTCGACGTCCTGCGGCTGCACGACGTAGCCGTCGGGAAGGTGGCGGAAATCGAGCTTCACGCCGGGCTGGAAACACCAGTCAAGGTCGACCTCGTCGATGGCGATCGCCCGCTCTCCGCCGTTCATCGTCGACGCGAAGTGGTACGGCGCATCGAGGTGCGTGCCGTTGTGGGTGTTGAGCTGCACGTTCTCGACGGCCCAGGCTTCGCCGTCGGGCAGGTCTTCCTGCTTCAGTCCGGGGAAGAACTGCGCGAGGTCGGGAACGCTCGTCTGGTGGTCGATGTAGCTGATCTTGGGCCCCAGGCCCGGCGGGTCGGAGGAGACGTCGTTCTCGAGGTGCATCGAGATGTCGATGAAGTGTCTGGCCATGGCAGCTTTCTCAAGGGGTGTGTTTCCAGCGCAGCACGACGCGTTCGGCAGCGCTCAGCAGGGCGTTGCTCACGAGGCCGATGAGCCCGAGCAGGACCACGCCGGCGAACAGTTCGGCCGCACGGAACGAGCGCGCGGCGTGCAGGATGGCGGTGCCCAGGCCCTGCTGCGCCGCAAGCATCTCGCCGACGATCGCCAGGATCAGCGCGACGGTCAGCGACAGCCGCATGCCGGCCAGCGCGTCGGGCAGCGCGTTCGGCAGACCGATCTTGAAGATGAATGCGGCGCGCGACAGGCGCAGCACGCGTCCCACTTCGTGCAGCCGCGGTTCCACCGACGTGAATCCGTGCACGGTCGCCAGCAGCACCGGCCACACCGCGCCGAACGTGATGACGATCAGCACCATCGCCGGCGACAGGCCGACCAGCGCGATCGCGACCGGGACGATGGCCGACGCGGGCAGCGGACGCATCAGCTCGAGGGTCGGCGTGAGCCATGCGCGCAGCGCCGGCGAGGTGCCGATCAGCGCACCGAGCGCGATGCCCGCCAGCGAGGCCAGCGCCCAGCCGTAGGCCATGCGCTCGATGGTGCCCAGGCTCAGGTGCAGCAGTTCGCCGTGCGCCAGACCGGCGAGCAGCGCCTGCCCGGTGGCCGCCGGCGACGGCAGGAACACCGGCGACACCCACTGCATTGCGCAGATTGCGGCCCACAGGGCGATCAGCGCGGCCGTCACGCCGACGGCGCCCGGGCTCAAGGTGCGCGGCAGCCTCATGACTGTCCTTCGCTCGCCCGCAGATGGCGGAAGCAGTGTCGTTCGATGGCGAGCAGCCCGGCCGACAAGGCCCAGCCCAGCGCGCCCAGCCACAGCAGCAGCGCAAACATCAGGTCGGGGCGCAGGTTCTGCTGCGCGCTCATCAGGCCGAAGCCCAGGCCTTGCGGATTGGCGGCGATCTCCACCGTCACCGCGACAACGAGCGCAATGCCCACGCCGAGGCGGAACGCGACGAAGACACGCGGCGCCGCAGCCGGCAGCACGATCTTCGCGACGCGCTCGGGCGCGGACAGGCCCAGCACCTGCGCCACCTCGTACAACCGCGGCTCCACCTGCCGAAGCGCCGCCTGCGTCAGGATCATCATCGGCCAGAACGAGGTGAAGGCCACGATCGCGATCTCCATCCGAAAGCCGAAGCCGAACACCAGCATGGACACCGGGATCAGCGCGACCGACGGGATCGGACGCAGCAGCTCCACCGACAGCAGCGACCACCGCTCGGCGCGCGAGGACAGCCCGAACCACAGGCCGGCCAGCAGGCCGAGGCCGCCGCCGAGTGCGAGTCCGCCGAGCGCGGCCCCGAGCGTCTCCAGCGAGGCGGTGAGCACCGTGCCGTCGGCGAACGCCTCCCACAGCGCAAGCATCACGTCGCTCGGGCGTGCGAGCGCGTCGCTTGCCGTGCCGTTGATGCGCATCGCCGCCTCGGCCAGTGCCAGCAGCGCGAGCGGCAGCACGAGGCCGCGCCAATCCAGCCGCCTTGCGTCCATCAGTGCGTGTCCTTGACCTGGTCGAACGCCAGCCGGCGCAAGCGCAGGAACTCCGGCTCCTCGCGGGTGGAGAGCTGGTCGCGCGGGCGCGGCAGCCGAACGTCGAAGCGCTGCGCGAGGCTCGGGTGCTCGCCGGGGTTGGCCCGCAGCGCCAGCACAGTGTCGCCGAGGTAGATCGCCTCCTCGAGGTCGTGCGTGATGAACAGCACCGTCGTGCCGGAGGCGGCCACCAGCTGCAGCATCTCGTCCTGCAGCGCCTGGCGCGTCATCGCGTCGAGCGCGCCGAAGGGCTCGTCCATCAGCAGCACCGCCGGCTCCTGCGCCAGGCAGCGGGCAATCTGCAGCCGCTGCTGCATGCCGCCGGACAACTGCCCAGGGTACTTGTCCGCATGGGACGCGAGACCCACCCGGCCGAGCAGCGCCGCGATGCGCGCCGCGCGATCGGCCTTCGGCACTTTGGCCGCCTCCAGCGCGAGGCTCACGTTGCCGGCAACGGTGCGCCAGGGCAGCAGCGCCTTCGCGTAGTCCTGGAACACGATCGCCACGTCGTGCGCCGGCCCGGTGACCGGCGATCCGTTGCGCCGCACCTCGCCACCGCTGGGCTTGACCAGCCCGGTGAGCAGCCGCAGCAGCGTGGTCTTGCCGCAGCCCGACGGGCCGATCACGCAGACGAACTCGCCGCGCTTCATCGTGAAACTCAGGTCGTTGATGACACGCCGCGGCCCGAAGTCGAGGGCGACGCGATCGAACACGATCAGCGGCGAGTCGTCCATCGGTTGCACGACGCTGAGCTCGGGACGGGGCAACGCAGCCATTCGTCGCTCACTTCGCGAGCAGCGAGGACAGCACCACCGGCTTCCTCAGCATGTCCTGCGCGCGCATGGTGTCGCTCCAGAAGCGCATCTGCGCGTCGGTCACGTCGGCCACGAGCCGCGGCCAGGGCGTGGCCTTGAGCACCGGCGGGGGCACCTTGAAGTACTTGCCGAGGTCGGCGTAGGCGTCGTCGCGGTGGCTGTCGGCGAACGCCACGGCGTCGGCGATCGCCGCACGAAACGCCTTCAGCGCGGCGCCGTTGGCGACGGCCCACTCGCGCGTGGCGGCATAGGTCACGGTGGCAAAGCCGTTGGGCATGTCGCTCGAGAATCCCGGCACCGCCTCGCCGATCTTCGACTGCACGATGCGCGAGACGAACGGCTCGGCGGTCACTGCCGCGTCGATGCTGCCGCCTTGCAGCACGCTGGGAATCTGCGGCAGCGGCACTTCGATGAAGGTGACGCTCTTTGCGTCCACGCCCTTGTCGGCAAGCCAGCGGCGCACCAGCACGTGCAAGGTGCCGCCGAGGCCGGGCACGCCGAACTTCTTGCCGGCGAGGTCCTGCGCCGTGCGGATGCCGGCGCCTGCCTTGGCCACCACGCCGACGTAGCCCTTGGTGTTGTCGTAGGTGGCGCCGCTGGCGACGGCCACGAGGTCCAGGCCGCTGTCCACCGCCTGCAGGAACACCGGCGGTGTGGTGCCGCCGATCTGGATCGAATCGGAGACCAGCGCCGGCGGGACGTTGGAGGTCAGCGGCAGCTGCTTCAGCGTCACGTCGAGCCGGTGCTTCTCGAAGAAGCCGCGCTCTTTCGCGATGAATGCCGCGGCGAAATCCGGCACCGAGGTGTAGCCGATGACGATCTTCGTCTGGGCGGCGACGGCGCCGCTCGCAAGCAGCGCGACGAGGCTCAGGCAGCGCAGGGCGCGCAAGGGGTTCATGTCTGTCTCCTGGTCTTGGGGTCAGTGGGTCGGGGCGCCGCATGCGCCGCGAATCCCGTGGGTGATGAAGTCGACGAGCAGCGGGCCGGCCGCCTCGCCGTCGCCGGGTCGGTTCTCGCCGTGGGACAGGCGCTCGATGCGTTCGTCGATCACGTGGTGAAGCAACGCGCCTAGCGCGAACTGGTAGCACCAGGCGATCCGTGCTCGCGTGGCGGCCGGCACGGCGGCCGTCATTGCATCGATGAAGGCATGGGCGAGCGGGTCGAACAGCTCGCGGATCACCGGTTCGTCTTCCTCCAGGTGATCGGCCATGCCGCGCGACAGCAGCCGCAGGAAGTGGCGCCCGTCCGGGTTGGCGGCGACGGCCAGCACGGGCAGCACGAAGGCCTTGACGATCTCTTCGAGGTAGTGGCCGGGGCGCGCCGAGCGCTGCGCCTGCGCGAGCCCCTGGAGCCGCTCGCCGATGTAGCCCGAGCGCTGCCGATAGATCTCGTGGTAGAGCTCGACTTTGGGGCCGTAGTAGTAGCCGACGAGCGCGAGCGGGACGCCGGCCTCCTCGGCGATGTCGCGGATCGACACGCCGTGGAAACCGCGTGCCGCGAACAGCCTCTCGGCCGCCAGCAGGATGTTCTGTTTGCGGTTCGGTGCCAGGTCCTGCTCCGTCGGTTCGACGTGGCGGCGCGAGGCAGCACGCTTGGTGGCCGGGGTCGGTTTCATCGGGGTTCTCGTGGATGAGGGTGAGCGCTACGGGGGGCAATGCTGTGCCGGACACCGAATTTGTACGTCTGTACAAGAAAACTGTACACTCGTACAAACCCTCTGCAGCGCATGGCGGCCGGGAACTCGGCCCGCGAGATCTGCCGGACGCTACAGTGCGTGCATGGCATACCAACTCCACTACTGGCCGACCATCCAGGGCCGCGGCGAGTTCGTCCGGCTGGCGCTCGAAGCGGCAGGTGCGCCGTACGTCGACGTGGCCCGCGGCGCCGAGGACGCCGGGCAGGGCGTGCCTGCGATGCTGCATCAATGGCAGGACCGCAAGGCCACGCATCCGCCGTTCGCGCCGCCCTTCCTGAAGGACGGCGACTTCGTCGTCGGGCAGACCGCCGCGATCCTGCTGTACCTGGCGCCGGAGCTGAAACTCGTGGCCCGAAGCGAGCAGGCGCGTGTCTGGACCCACCAGATCCAGCTGACGATCGCCGACATGGTGGACGAAGCGCACGACACCCACCATCCGGTCGGTGTCGGCCTGTACTACGAGGAGCAGAAGCCCGAAGCGCTGCGCCGCGCGAAGGAGTTCTGCAGCGTGCGGATGCCGAAGTTCCTTCAGTGGTTCGAGAGCATCGTGGTGCGCAACCCGGCGGGTTCGCGGCATCTCGTCGGCGGCAAGCTCAGCTACGCCGACTTGTCGCTGTTCCAGCTGATCGAAGGGCTGCGCTATGCGTTTCCGATGGCGGCGGAGAAGGCACTCGCCAAAGCGCCCGCGATCTTGCAGTTGCATGGCCGCATCGCCGCGCTGCCGAAGGTGGCCGCCTATCTGCGCAGCGAACGACGCATTCCGTTCAACGAGCAGGGCATCTTCCGCCGGTACCCCGAGCTCGACCTCGCGTAGTGCGCCGTCTGCGCCGCGAGCGACAGGCGCGCGGCGATCGGCGGTGCGGCGCGACTGCGTCGAATTGGCGCGGTGCGCGCCACGCCGATGTCAAGGTGAGCGTCGCAGCACGGATGCTGCGCTTTGGCACAGGTGCACGCTGCCGAGCGCTTCACTCCACCGTGACGGAGTGCTCCTTGATCAGCTTGCCCATCCGCTGGAGTTCATCGGCCACGAACTTCGCGGATTCCTCGGTCGTGCCAGAAAAGGGCTCGCCGCCGAGCGCGGCGATGCGCTCTTTTACCTCCTGAGTCTGGAGGGCGTTCTGCACCGCCTTCGACAGCTTGTCGACCACGGCATCCGGCGTGCCGGCGGGCGCGAACAGACCGTTCCATTCGTAGATCTCGAAGCCCGGCACGCCAGCCTGGGCGCCGGTGGGCACGTCGGGCAAGGCACTGGACCGAGTGCGGCCGCTGACCGCGAGCGGGCGCAGCTTGCCCGACTGGATGTGCTGCAGCGTCGATGCCACGTTGCCGAAGAACACCGGCACCTGGCCGCCGAGCACGTCGTTGAGCGCCGGGCCACCTCCCTTGTACGGCACATGCATCATTTCCACCTTTGCGCTCTGTTCGAACAACACGCCGGCGAGGTGCTGGGCCGACCCGTTGCCCGACGAAGCGAACGCCAGCGCGTCGGGCTTGGCTTTGGCAAGCGCGATCAGCTCCGCGACCGAGCGCGCCTTCAGCGTCGGGTTGACCAGCACGACATTGGGGAAGAGGGCGGTCACGGCGACGGTGCGAAAGGCCTTGCCGCCCTTGTAGGGCGAGTTTGGAAACAAGGCGGGCGTGACGGCGTACGAGGACGCATCGAACAGCAGCGTGTAGCCGTCCGCCGGCGCACGGGTGACCGCGCTGGCGGCCAGTTGCCCGCTGCCGCCGGGCCGGTTTTCGATGACGATCGGCTGCCCCAGCGCTTCGCCGAGCTTCGGTGCGATGAGCCGGGCCATGATGTCGGCACCACCGCCGGGCGGATAGCTGACCAGCAGTGTGATCGGCTTCGTGGGCCAGCTTTGTGCGTGGGCCATGCTGTGCGCGCCGGTGAGGCAGGCGAGGGCCGCGGTGATCAGGACAGTGCGTCGTTGCGTCATGGGAGTCTCCAGTTGGGAAATGTCGTCAGCGCGTTTCGGCGCTGTAGTGAAAGGCGTGGGCCTCGCCCAGGGTGGTGCGCAGCTCGATGCATCGGCCGGCGAAGTCGTAGGCCCGCCGCTCGACCCGGACACAGGGATCGCCTCGCCTCAGCCCGAGCGCTGCCGCCTGTTCGGCATCCAGAGCGCTGAAGCTCAGGTCGTCCTGTGCCCGGGCCACCGTGATGCCGCAGTGCTTCGAGAACATCGGATACAGCAGGTCCTCCCACGATGTCAGCGGCAAGCGGTAGAGCGCCTCGAACGCCGGCAGGGGCAGAAGGATGTCTTCGAGCAGGACGGGGCGGCCCTGCAGTGAACGCAGGCGCTCCAGGCGAAGCGCCTGTGCCGGCCGCGCCAGAGCGAGCTGCTGCGCCTGTTCGACGGTGACGCTGACCTTGCGGCGACTCAGGATGGTCGAGCGCGGAACCTCGCCCGTGGCATCGCGAAACCGGAAGAACCGGAGCATCGAGGCGCCTCTCAGTCCCTGGCTCACGAACGTGCCGCGGCCGTGCACCCGTTCCAGCATGCCTTCGGCCACCAGGACGGCGAGGGCTTGCCGAATCGTCCCGAGCGCGACGCCGAATGCCTGTGCGAGCTCGCTCTCCGCCGGAATGGCGCTGCCGGTGGGCCAGATGCCGCTGATCACGCACTCGCGCATCTCGCGAGCCAGCACGGCGTAGCGGCTCACGCCGCTCTCCGGCGGGCGAGCGGGCGTGGGGAGACGGGAAAGAGGGGTGCTGTTCACTGGTTGTCATCCAGTCATCTATAGGACTAGAATGGACGCATCATGCCTATCGAAACTTCTTTCGTCAATACAACCCCGCGGCTGCAGGGGCATGTCACCGATTGCCACTTCCATGTGTTTCCGCAAGGCATCGCGCCGGTGGCCGCCGCCCGCTATGCCCCGGGCTATGGCGCCCCGCTCGAGCAATGGCGGCGCGGCGCGCAATCCCACGGTGTCACACGCGGCGTCCTCGTCCAGCCCAGTTTCCTCGGCTCCGACAACTCCTTCTTGCTGGAGATGCTGCGCACGGCCGCGGGGCGGTTGCTCGGTGTGGCGGTCGTCGCGCCCGACATCGAACGTGCCGAGCTCGAGGCGATGCACGGGCTGGGGGTTCGCGGCGTCCGGCTCAATCTGGTGGGCACGCGGCACCGGATCCTTGCCGCGTCGCAGAAGCTGTTCGCCCACATCCAGTCACTGTATTGGCATGTGGAACTCCATACCGAGCCCGGACGGCTGCTGTCGGTCTTGCAGCAGCTGCCGTCCGACCTGACTCTCGTTCTGGATCATTTCGGCAGGCCCGCAGACAGCGGCGAACTCGACCTGATCGTGCGCGGGCGCCAGGATCGCCTGTTCGTCAAGCTGAGCGCACCGTACCGTCTGCACGGGCTGACGCCGCAGGCGCTCGCTCGACGTTGGTCAGGGCTGCTCGGTCCGGACAAGCTGCTGTGGGGCAGCGATTGGCCTTGCACGGCGCATGAGGATCGACAGCAGGCTGCGCAAGATCCAGCGGTGTTGCACGACTGGCTGGGCGATCCCAATCTGGCCAGCGCCGTGCTCGGGCGCAATCCGGATCTGCTGTATGGATTTCCTTGCGCAGAAGAGGAGGGGGTGCGTGTCCTGTCCCGCTGATGCGTGCGGGACAGCTTGGGGCAGTGATGCAGCGTATCTGCGCAGCGAACGACGCATTCCGTTCAACGAGGAGGGCATCTTCCGACGGTATCCCGAACTCGACCTCGGGTAGGGCTCCCCCGCCGACTCCGTCAGCGCGCGGGCTCCCGGCCGGCGGGCGGCCGATGGAACATCGTCCTTCGCGTGTTGCGGAACAAGGGACGGATCCTCGAGCTCCAGTCGGTGTGCCGCACCGCCAGCCATTCGGGCCGCTGCAGCGTCGCGGGCGTCGTCAGGTCGTAGCACGCCAGGTAACACGGATGGCCGCTCGTGCGCCGGTACCGGGACGCCGAGATCGTGCCGGGCACCGCAGCCAGACCCGGCAGATGCTCCTGCTCGTACCAGACGTTGAAGTCGCGTTCGTGTTCGGCAGCGACGTCGGTCTCGACGACGTAGTGACACGCCGGGGCTTGGCCGGCGCTGGCACCGTCGAGGTGCTGCAATCTGTTCAGCAACTCCCAACCGACGCCAGGCATGGCGTCGACGCGAGCATAGGCTCGGCCCCACTGGCCGTCCTCTGATTGCCAGAGCGAGAGATCGTTGACCGGCGCGGGGATGCGCAGCGGCGAAGCGCCGTCGGCGGACCAGGAGAAGTCGAGGAGCCATAGTCGCTGCATGGCCGGTGCAGCTCAGTGCGAGACGTTCAGCGCCACGAGCAAGCGCGACACCATGTTGTAGGCCGCCACGGTCGCCACCACTTCGACGATGCCCCTTGAATCGAAGTGTGCGCGCAGCCGTTCCATCAGCGCGTCGGGAACGACGATGTCGCGCGTCATCCGGTCGGCGAGCTCGAGCACCAGGCGCTCGGTCGGGTCGAAGAGCGGCGAGAGCTCCGGCTCCCACACGGCCTCGATCTTCCGAGCGCCGACACCCGCCTTCTCGGCGTGCGCCACGTGGGCGTCGAACTCGAAACGCGCGCCGTTGAGCACGGCCACGCGCAGGATGATCAGCTCGCGCAGGCTAGCCGGCACGCCGGTTTGTTGACGCACCGCAGTGAGCAGGCGTTCCCATCCCGAGGCGATGGGCTCGCTGTTGAGCAGCACCTGGTAGAGCAGGGAGACGCGACCGCGCTCGGCGAGGATGCGGGCCTCCACCTCGGCCAGTTCGGCCCGGGTGCCCGGCTGCACGAGCGGGACGCGAACGTGCTCGGCACTCATCATTCGGCCTTGATGTTCTTGGTCTTGATCAGCTTGGCCCACTTGTTGGTGTCGCGCTGGACCAGCGCCGCGAGTTCCTGCGGCGTCGACGGGGCGGGGTCGGCGCCGGAGCTCAGCAACCGGTCACGCACGGCGGGTGTCTCGAGCGTCTTGCGCACCGCCTTGTTGAGCGATTCGACGATGGCCGGCGGTGTCTTCGCCGGCACGAAGAACGCGTACCAGTTGATGGTGTCGACGCCCTTGATGCCTTGTTCCTCGAGTGTCTTCACGTCGGGCAGCGCCGGGTGCCGCTTCGGGGAGGCCAGTCCGAGGGCCTTCAGCTTGCCGCTCTTCACGTGGCTGATCAGTCCGGGCACATCGCCGAAGAAGCCGTGGACCTGGCCGCCCATCAGGTCGTTGATCGCCGGCGCGGCGCCCTTGTACGGGATGTGCAGGAACTTCGTGCCGGTGGCGTCGGAGAGCTGCTCGATGGCCAGGTGCGGGATGCTGCCGATGCCCGACGACGCCATCGCCGTCGGGTCTTTGCCCTTGCCGGCGTGGGCGACGAACTCGGCCGCGTCGCGCGCCGGGTTGGCGGGGTTGACCACCAGCAGCTCGACGTTGTCGACCACGACCGACACCGGCGCGAAATCGCGCTGCATGTCGTAGGGAAGCTTGTCGTAGAGCGCCGGATTGATCGCTGCCGCGCCCACGCTCGTGATCCAGATCGTGTGGCCGTCCGGCTTGGCGCGCGCGACTTCCATCGCGCCGATCGCGCCGTTGGCCCCGGGCTTGTTGTCGATCACGACCGTGCGTCCCAGTTCCTTGCCGAGCTGCTCGGACAGCGTGCGGGCCACTGCATCGACGGGACCGCCGGCGGTGAACGACACGACGATGCGTGTGGTGTCGGGCTGGGCCATGACGCCTGTCGTCGCGGCCATGCACAGCAGGGTGAGGAGGGTGCGTTTCGGGTTCATCTGTGTCTCCGTAGTGTCTGGATCGGGTTCAGTCGCAACGGGCGGTCATGCCGCCGTCGACGATCAGTTCGGTGCCGGTGATGAAGCGAGCCTCGTCACTGGCAAGAAAGAGCACCGCGCTTGCGGTGTCGCGCCCGTCGCCCATGAAGCCGAGCGGGATGCGCTTGAGCCGTTGCGCGAGCAGCGTGTCGACGTCGCCGCCGGCGCGCTGGCCGGCGAGCCGCGCCTCGACCATCGGCGTGTGCAGCTGTCCGGGAACGACCGTGTTCACGCGCACGCCGTGCGCGGCGTGCTGCACGGCGACCACGCGCGACAGCTGGATCACGCCGGCCTTCGTGGCGGCGTACGCGACCTGCGCCGCGCCGGTCCAGCGAAGGCCCGAGGTGGAGGCGATGTTGACGATCGCGCCCGAGCGCTCGGCCAGCATCGTCGGCAGCACGTGCTTGCAGGTGAGGAACACGCTTTTCAGGTTGAAGTCGACCTGCGCGTCCCAGACCTCTTCGGCCATCTCGACGGGACCGCCCGGTGCGGAGCCGCCGACGTTGTTGACGAGGATGTCGATGGTGCCGAAGGCCTCGACGCAGGCGGCGGCCATCGCGGCGACGCTGTCGCCGTGCGTCACGTCGCAGGCGAAGGGCCGGATCGAGGCGCGCGCGTCGCCGGCCAACTGCAGCGTCTCGTCCAGCCGGGCCGGGTCGCGGTCGACCGCCAGCACGAGTGCGCCTTCCTCGGCCAGCCTCACGGCGATCGCGCGGCCATTGCCCCAGCCGGCGCCGACGCAGCCGGCGCCGGTGACGATCGCGACCTTGTTCTGGAATCGAGCACTCATGGTGTGTCGGCGAATCGGTAGAGTCGTTGAGGGTTGCTGACCAGCAGTCGCTCGCGCGCGGCGGCCTCGGGCGCGATCCGTGCGATCGATGCCACCAGTTCGTCGTCGTCGGGCACCGGGCCGGCGTGGTTGGGATGCGGCCAGTCGTTGCCCCACAGCACACGCTCGCCGAAGTCGGCAACCAGCCGCGCGGCGAAGGGCAGGGCATCCGCATACGGCGGCCCCTGGCGTGTGATGCGGTCGACGCCGCTCACCTTGACCCAGAAGCGCTCGTCCTCCATCAGGCCGAGCAGCGCGCGGAAAGCCGGCTGTGCGAGCCCGAGCGACGCGTCGACGCGGCCGATGTGGTCGATGACCACCGGCACCGGCGAGCGGCGCAGCGCGGGGCCGAGTTCGGTGAGCAGGCGCGGATCGCCGTGGATCTGCAGGTGCCAGCCGATCGGCGCCAGGCGCGCGGCGAGGCCGAGCAGGTCGTCGATCGGCGTGGCATGGCCGAGGTGGCCCATGTAGTTGAAGCGCACGCCGCGGAATCCGGCGGCGTCCAGCCGGCGGAGTTCGGCGTCCGCCACGCCGGTCGGCAACAGCGCGATGCCGCGGTAGCGGCCCGGCCGCGCGGTCGCGGCGTCTTCGGTGGCGGCGTTGTCGAAGCCGTGGCAGGACGACTGGACCACCACGCAACGCAAGAAGCCGAGGCGGTCGTTCAGTGCGTACAGCGCCTCCTTCGGCGCGTCGCGCTCCGGAACGAAGGTGGCATCCGGCGCGTAGGGGAAACGCTCGCGCGGACCGAACACGTGGCAATGGGCGTTGCATGCGCCCTGAGGCAATAAGGAAGTCATGACCGGCGATTCTGGGCAGAAAGAGGCCCCAGCGGAACGGCATGGCTCCTATAGCAGTTATGCTGGTTCGCTATGGATCTGAAGCAGCTCGAATACCTGGTGGCGGTCGCCGACGCCGGCAGCTTCAGCCGGGCGGCCGCGGCGCTGAACCTCGCGCAGCCCACGCTGAGCCGCCAGGTCGCCGTGCTGGAAGCGGAGCTCGGCGAGCGCCTGCTGGTGCGCACCGGGCGCGGTGCGTCGCCCACGGAGGCGGGGCACATCCTGCTCGTGCATGCACGCGCGATGCTCGGCACCGCGCAGCGTGCACGCGAGGAGCTGCGCGACCTGCACGAGAGCCCGGGCGGGCGCATCACCGTCGGTCTGCCGCCGCGCGTGGCGCTGGCCCTGGGCGCAGTGCTGGTGCGCCGGTTCCGCGAGCGCTTTCCGCGTGCGGTCATCAGCGTGACCGAGGGGCTCAGCCTGCAGCTGCGTGAATGGCTGGTGGCCGGCCGCCTGGACCTGGCGCTGCTGTTCGATCCGTCGGCGTCGCCGCAACTGGCGTTCAAGACCGTCATGCGCGAGGCGCTGCTGCTCGTGGCCCCGCCGGGTGTTCGGCTGCCCGCGCGCGTGGCGCTGGCGGCGTTGCCGCACTACCCGGTCGTGTTGCCGAGCGCGCCGAACGCGATACGCAGCCTGATCGATGCGGTGCTCAGGCCGCGCAACGTCGTGCTCGACGTGGTCGCCGAAGTGGGCGCGGTGCACACGGCGCTGGCGCTGGTCGCGCAGGGCGTGGCCCACTCCATCCTGCCCGAGAGCGCGGTCGCGCACGACGAGGGCAGGCGGCTGCCGCGGGCGGCGATCGGTCCGCCTGCCGTGCGCAACAGCCTCGTTCTGGCCACGCCCCTCGCCCGACCGGCCACGCGGCTCACGCGCGGCACGGCGGACTTGCTGGAGGGCCTGGACTTCAGGATGCTGTGAGCGATGCGCGCCGCCTGGCGGCGCGGTTCATCGGCCCCACGGCGCCGACATCCGGCTTGCGATGACCGGCGCCGTGCGATGAGGCGGCGCCGGGACGGAGTCGTCAGTTGCTCTTGACGGTCACCCCGCGGGAGAACTCCTCGCTCGACACGGCACCGTCCTTGTCCTTGTCGAGGTCGGGGGCCATCGACGCGAGCGCCGGGATTTGCTTGATCTCATCGCTCGAGAGCTTGCCGTCTCCGTTGGTGTCGGCTTGCTTGAAAGCAGCGTCGACAGTCGCGGCACTGTCAACGGCGGCGGAGCCCGTTGCCCCTGGGGCTGCCGTTTGGGGCGTTGCGGGCGCCTGGGTTTGCGCGCTTGCACCGAGCGCCGCGCCGAGGATGACAGCAGCGACTGCGCCGCGAGCGAGCAAGAGTTGATTTGTCATGGGGACTCCGATCAGTTGCAGGAAGTGCCATTCGAATCGCAAGCCCATCTCGGGCCAAGCACTCTTGCGCGGGCTTACCCGCCTTACATCGATCCGGGTCGGCTTACCTGCTATTGCGCCTGCTCGACGGCCGCCGCGGGGTCGAGAATCAAGCACCGCATCCGCCCGCCGGGGAACGCGGGCAAACAGGGGTAGGGAACCGGACTCTGCTGTAATCGACCCCGCTCCAAAAGGCACCCGAAGATTCGCGATCAATCGGAGAGGCTCATGCTAGCTGCCGTGCAGATCCATCGCTTGACGCAAACAGACATCGATCTGATGCGCGAGCTGAATGTCGTTTTCGCCGAAGCGTTCGACGAGGCCGAGACCTATTTCAGCGCGCCGCCACGCGAGGCCTACTTGCACGAGGTCCTGGGCAAGGACCACGTGATCGTGCTGGTGGCATCGAAGGAGGGCGCTGTGGTCGGTGGGCTCGTGGCTTACGAGCTGCACAAGCTGGAACGTGCGCGCAGCGAGGTCTACCTGTACGACCTGGCCGTTGCGCAATCACATCGCAGACAGGGCGTTGCCACACGGCTGATCGAGCAGCTGCGCAGGATCTCTCACGCGCGCGGCGCGTGGGTCGTGTTCGTGCAGGCCGACCATGGCGACGACCCCGCGATCTCCCTTTACGACAAGCTCGGTGCGCGCGAGGAAGTGCTCCACTTCGACTTGCCCGTGCCTTGACCGCGTGGGGCGGCATGACATCCTTCACGTCGTTGCTTGCCGATGTTCGCGCCTGCCAGCGCTGCACCGAGCACTTGCCGCTGGGCCCACGGCCGGTCTTTCGGCGGTGGCGTGCGGACCTCGCGGTCACTGCTGCCGCTGCATCTGCGCGGAGCTGACAACGGAAACACCCGGCCGAGCGTGCAAGGCCGCGTCCAACATCGCATGCGCCACGTCGCCCGCACCGATCGGCCGCACGCTGCTCGGCACCCAGCCGAGCACCGGCCGCAGCAGCGTCATCGCCCAGACCTCGCCGCGTCGAACCGGCTGTCCGAGCGCAGCGCGGTCGCCGAGCAGCAATGACGGTTGCATGAAGACCACCGTTTCGATGCCGAGTTCGGAGACGGCGTGCTGCATCTCGCCCTTGACGCGGTTGTAGAAGACGCGAGACGACGCATCCGCGCCGAGCGCCGAGACCACGACGAGCCGCTTCGCGCCGGCCGACTGCGCGGCGCGCGCGGTGTTGAGCACCGCGTCGAAGTCGACACGTCTGAACGCGGCCTGCGAGCCGGCGACCTTGATCGTCGTGCCGAGCGTGATGAAGGCGTCGTCGACGGGCGGCAGGGCCGGCAAGTGGTCGAAGTCAACGACGTGGCGTTGCAGCTTCGGGTGCTGCGGCAGGTCGGGCGCCGGCCGCCTCAGCAGCACATGCACACGGGCGTAGTGCGTCGAGTCGAGCACCAGGCCGAGCAGCACGCGGCCGATCAGGCCGGTGGCGCCGGCCAGAACGGCGACTCGTTCGGCGAGAGGCGTTGGTGAGTTGCCCACGGCAGAGAATGTAGCTGCGATAGGACGCCGGCGCTGCCATTCTGGATTGACCACCTGTTTCCTCTGTGCCTCTGTGCCCTCTGTGTTGAAAAAACCCTGCGAGTACGCGCATGCGTGGCATTGACGCGCAGATTGGAAGGCTGCGTTCAACACAGAGGACACGGAGGCACAGAGTACACAGAGACACGGAGGCACAGAGACACAGACAAGTGGCGTCGTTCGACGCAAGCGCACCCACTTGCCAACCCGCCATACGCGCAAGAACAGGATCAAGTCGTCGTCTTCACATGAAGGCGACTGGCCTTGCAGCGGTGCAGCGCGTGGTAGTGCTCCAGCGGCCGGCCCGTGGGGCCGTAAGCGAGCGACTCGATTCTCAGCAGGGGCTCCGGCTCGGCCAACGCGAGGAGAAGGCACGTCGAAGCATCGGGCATCACCGCATCGATCCATCGTTCGGCGCGGACGATGCGATGACCGTACTGCCGGCGCAGCACGTCGTACAGCGACCGGTTCTCGAGCTTGGTGCGATGCAGTCCTGGCGCGAGGTCCGCGGGGATGGCGGTTTCGACCAGCAAGCTCAGTTCGCCGTCGACACTGCGCAGGCGCTTCAACGCGACGACAAGCTGGCCATCACTGAGCGCCAGCGACTGGGCCTGCGCTGCCGACGGCGCGCGCAGCTCCTGCACGAGCACCTGCGTGCGCACGGTGCGGCCTTTGCGCTCCATCTCGTCGGAAAAGCCGAGCACCGTGGAGACGAAGTCCTCGTCGCGCTCGCGCGCCGAGACGAAGGCGCCTTGGCCCTTGATCTTGTAGATGAGGCCGCTGCGCACGAGGTCGGCCAGCGCCTCGCGCACGACGATGCGCGAGATGCCGAACTGCTCGCCGAGCTCCGCTTCGGTGGGCAGCTTGGCGCCGATCGCGAGCTCCCCGTTGAGGATGAGGCTGCGCAACGCGTCGCGGAACTGCGTCCACAGCGGGGACTGCGCGTTGCGGTCCAGAAGAGGAGCGATGTCTGCGAGGGTGTTCACGTCGGTAGGGGGCTCGAAATCAGTTCAGCGGCCAATGATGCATCCGGCGGCACGCTCGCGGCCGCCCGCGGCGAGGCCAGGCGCACGAAATGGCGCTCGCGCAGCGTGCTCGCACAGGATTGCAGCTCCTGGCGCCGGCGTGCGGCATCCCAGCCCAGCGCCTGGGCGGCGACATCGGCGAGTTCGGCCAAAAGCGCATCGGTGACCTGGCCGCGGATCGCCAGCAGGGTCCGTCGGATCACCAGGTCGCTCAAGTGGATCGCGCCGCTTTCGCGGCACAGGTACACGATTTCCGCGGACGAATGGCCGGGTGCGTGCCGCAGCGGCACGTCGCCCTGCGCCGAGAACCGCGCCGCCAGCTCGGCGGCCCGGGCGCCGTAGCGGCTCACCAGCTCCTCCGCGCGCGCCCGGCTCACGCCGGCACTGCGCACGATGCCGTCGACAAAGCGCTCCATCGCGGCCGGGTCGGTCGGGAACTGCGAGCCGCCGCCGATCGGCAGCCCTTCGGTGGAGCGCGTGCGCGGCCTGCCCAGCAGGCGCAGCACCTCGCTGGCGGCGTGCTCCGCCAGCGAGCGGAAGGTGGTCCACTTGCCGCCGACCAGGCACACCAGCGGCACCTGGCGCGTCGCGTTCGGCGGGTCGACCGCGACCGAGTGGTCGCGCGAGAGCTTGTCGGGTTTGTCGGCGTCGGCGCGGGCGAGCGGGCGCACGCCGACGAAGGTGTAGACCACGTCGTCGTGGCTGAACCCGAGCTGCGGGAAGACGTGGCGCAACACATCGAGCAGGTAGTCGATCTCGGACAGCTCGGTGACGACCTTGTCGGGGTCGTCGACCGGAATGTCGGTGGAGCCGACCAGCACGCGGTCGAGGAACGGGTACACGATGCACACGCGGCCGTCGGACGATTCGAAGTACGCCATGCGGTCGTCGAGCTGCCGGCGCAGCGCCGGATGGTCGAGCACCAGGTGCGATCCCTTCGTGCCCATGATGCGTTCACCCGCGCCGCCGAGCGCCGCGGCCGAGCGGTCGAGCCAGGCGCCGGTGGCATTGACCACCGTGTCGGCGGTGACCTGCACGGCTTCGCCCGTGACCTCGTCGCGCAGCATCACCGTCTTGCCCTCGAGCGCGGTGACCTTGCAGTAGTTCGCGGCCACGGACTGCGGCTGGTCGCGGCAGGCATCGGCGACCAGCTCGAGGATCAGCCATTCGGGGTGGCTGATCCAGGCGTCGAAGTAGGTCGCGGTCCAGCGCACCGTCGGCCGAAAGAGCGCGCCGTCACTCGCCGGCACGCGCGCGATGCGGTGCCTGGGCATCACGCTCTGGCGGCGCCCCAGCAGGTCGTACAGCCGCAGCCCCAGCGCCACGACGAACAGCCCGCGGGTGCTGGGCGACATCGAGATGCCGACGAAGCGCAGCATGCTGCTCAAGAGGCCGCCGAAGTGGGTCGACAGCGGCACCACCGTCTTCAGCGGACGCACCAGGTGCGGCGCATTGCGCAGCAGCAGGTTGCGCTCTCGCGTGGCCTCGGCCACCAGCGAGAACGCGCCGCTCTCCAGGTAGCGCAGCCCGCCGTGGATCATGCGCGACGGTGCGCTGCTCGCGCCGGCGGCGAAGTCGCCCTTGTCGACGATCAGGCAGTCGACGCCTTGCAGCGACAGGTCGCGGAACACACCGACGCCGTTGATGCCGGCGCCGACGATCACGGTTGAAAAGTGGCGGCCGGCCAATGCCGTCGGCCGCACGTGAGCCTGCGACTCCGATGTGCCGCTCATGCCGATGCTCCCGCGACGGTGGCGAAGGCCGGCGCCATGTTGTCGACCAGCTCGTTGAAGCGCGCGAAGTAGTCCGCGTGGGCCTGTCTGGCGATGTCCGGCTCGACCTCGCTGCACTGCGCCGGAATGACGCTGCCGCCTTGCGCGCCCTGTGACATCGCCGCATACAGCGCCGCGCCGCGCGCGCCGGTCTCGTCGTCACCGCAACGCTGCACCGGATGCCCGAGGAACGATGCCAGCAGCCGCACCACGCGTTCGTCGCGCGCGCCGCCACCCAACGCGGCCACGAGTCCCGTCACGCCCAGCCCATGCGCCGCGAGCCGGCCGAGGTGCCGTGCATGCAGGGCCACCACCGAATCGACCACCGCACGCGCCATCTGCGAGCGGTCATGGTGCGCCTTCAGGCCGACGAAACCGGCGCTGGCATTCGGCGGCGCCGCGCCGCCGTTGATGAACGGCAGGAAGCGCAGCCCGTCCGCACCCAGCGGCACCGACATCGCGCAATCGACGACCGCGGCGGCGCTGGGAAACTGCAGCGTGCGGGCCAGCCAGGCGATGTTGGCCATCGACGACGGGCTGTTCTCCAGGTACAGCCGCCGCTCGGCGTTGCCGAAGTTCACCACCCCGCCGACGGCGGGCTTCGGTTCGATCACCGGCCCGACGACGGCGTTGACGCACCAGGTGCCGAACACCGCCACGGCCTCGCCGCGCTCGTCGGCGCCCACCGCCTTCAGCGAGGCCAGCAGGTCGATGGCGCCGACGGCCACCGGCACGCCCGGCGGCAGCCCGCAGTCGCGGGCCTGCGACGGCAGCAGCGGCCCGAGCGCCGTGCCGCTCGGCACGATGGGCGGCAACTGGATCGCGCCGACGTCGAGCCCCGCCGCGTCGAAAGCGGCCGCCGACCAGGTGCCGGTCGACAGCGACAGCAGACCGGCGGTGCTGGCATCGCTCGCGTCGGTGGCCATCTCGCCGGTCAGCAGAAAGCCGAGGTAGTCCTTCGCGAACAAGAGGCGCCGCATCGCGCTCCGGCTGGCCGGCTCGGCAGCGAACACCTCCGCCGCGATGAGTGTCGGCTGCCCGGGCCAGGGGCCGCAGCCCACGTCCTCGAACAGCGCAGCGCCGTGGCGGGCGGCCAGGTCCCGCGCACGGGCGCTGGCGCGCTGATCGGTCGACGCGACGGCGCGCCCGCCCACCAAGCGGCCGTCCGCGTCGAGCGCGTACAGCCCGGCCCCGTGGCCGGTGCAGCCGATCGCCCGCACGTCGTGCACCCGCGGACCGAGCTGCGCGGCCACGCTGCCCAGCGCGTCGACCAAGGCGCCCTGAATCGCGTGCGCGCTCAGCTCGCAGCCGCCGCACGGCAGATGCGCGAATGGCAGCGCGCCGCCCGACGATGCCCGTGCGGCGCCGCTCCCCGCCTCGAAGGCGACCGCCTTGAGACCCGTGGAACCCATGTCGATTCCGATGTAGATGTCTGTTCGCATGTCATAACATCATCGATGCAAGAAAAACCCGAGGGTAGCAGCGTTTCCCCTAATAACGCCCGGACTTGAGTTGTCTACAGTTCGTCGTTGTCATGACAACTGATCGTCAGACGTCGGACACGACCGCAGGCCAGCCTGCGGACGAAACACAGACTGGAGACACGCGATGAGGCGAGATTTCTTGAAGGCCGCCACGGCGGCGGCGGGCGCGGGGCTGGTCGGGGGCAGTGCCTTTGCACAGACCGCAGCGGCGGCGGGGCTCAGGGGCAATCCGAACGACGTCTACGTGATGAACGTGATGGTCTCGGGGGTCGAGTACTGGTTCCCCGTCTACGAAATGATGAAGCACCTGGGCCGCACGCTCGGCGTGCGCACGCGCTACACCGGCACGCCGGAGTACGACGTCAACAAGCAGCTGGCGTCGTTCGAGCAGGAGCTGGCGCGCAAGCCGGCCGGCATCCTGCTGCACCCGATGAACCCCGATCCGTTCATCGAACCGATCAACCGCGCCGCTGCGATGGGCATCCCGGTCGTGACCTTCGCGGCCGACTCGCCCAACTCCAAGCGCGTGTCCTTCGTCACGTCCGACAACGACCGTGAAGGCAACCAGGCGGCCGACGCGATCGCCGCGTCACTGAACGGCAAGGGCGAGTACGCGGTGCTCGAGAACCCGGGCCAGGACAACCACGATCGCCGCATTGCCGCCTTCATCAACCGCATGAAGACCAAGCACCCCGGCATGAAGCTCGTGGGCCGCGCGGCCAGCAACCAGGACCCGAACAAGGCCTACCAGGCGGTGCAGAGCCTGGCCCAGGCGAACCCCAATCTCGGCGCGCTCTTCATGCCCGAAGCCAACTCGGCGCTCGGCGCCGCGCAGGCCAAGGTGGAGACCAAGAAGAACATCTTGGTGATGTGCTGCGACGTCAACGCGAAGATCCTCGACATGATCAAGGCCGGCGAGGTGTTCGGCGCGATCAACCCGAACCAGGGCATGCAGGGCTTCATGGGCATGATGCTGCTCTTCCTCGCAAAGAACTCGCAGCTCATCGACCCGATGAACGACGCCAAGCGCAACGGCGCCAACCCGATGGGCGTGCCCTTCCTCGACAACGGGCTGTCGGTGGTGAACAAGGCAAACGCGGACGACTTCTATTGGGACAAGTACCTCGCGCGTCGCGGCACGAAGGGCATCGCTGAATGAGCCAGGGGGTGCCTTTGCTCGAGCTGAGGGGCATCGCGAAGCGCTTCGGCGCTTCGCGTGCGCTCGCCGGCGTGAACTTCTCGCTGCGCCGCGGCGAGATCCACGCCGTGTGCGGCGAGACCGGCGCCGGCAAGTCGACGCTGATGAAAATCATCGACGGCATCTACCAACCCGACGAAGGCGAGATCGTGCTCGACGGCGAGAAGGTCGTGATCGACGGGCCGGCCCATGCGATGCGGCTGGGCATCGGCCTCGTCCACCAGGAGATCGCGCTGTGCGGCGACGCCACGGTGGCCGAGAACATCTTCATGTCGGAGATCAACGCGAGCCCACGTGCGTGGATGGACTACGGCGCGCTCAACGAGCGGGCCTCGCGCGCACTCGCGCGCTTGGGGCAGGACATCGACCCCAGGCGCCGGGTCGGCGAGTTGAGCGTGTGCAGCCAGCAGCTCGTCGAGATCGCGAAGGCGCTCACGCTGAACTGCCGCGTGCTGATCCTGGACGAGCCGACTGCCGCGCTGACCGAGCTGGAGTCGGCCGCGCTGTTCCGCATCCTGCACGACCTCAAGGCGCAGGGCATCGGCATCATCTACATCAGCCACCGCATGGTCGAGATCTTTGCGCACAGCGACCGCGCCACCGTGCTGCGCGACGGGCGCGACGTGCACTGCGGCAACATTGCCGACACCACGCCCGACGCGCTGGTGCGCAGCATGGTCGGGCGCGACCTCGGCAACTACTACCCGCCGAAGCAGGACGCAGCCGCGGCGGTAGACGAAGCGCCATTGCTGGAGGTGCAGGACCTGGCCGACGGCGATCGTGTGCACGGTGTCTCGTTCGCGCTGCGGCGCGGCGAGATCCTCGGCATTGCCGGGCTGATGGGCGCCGGCCGCAGCGAACTGGCCGAGACGGTGTGCGGCTTGCGCCGGCCGAGCCGCGGTGCGGTCCGTTTGCACGGGCGCGCGCTCGCGATCCGCCGCTATGCCGACGCGTTGAAGCACGGCATCGCCTACTTGAGCGAAGACCGCAAGGAGGCGGGCGTGTTCCTGGAGCTGCCGATCGAGCAGAACGTTTCCGCGATGGCACTGCATCGGGTGCGGTCGCGCTGGGGTTTGGTACGTCGCTCGCTCGAGCGGCGCCTGGCCACCGAGCTCGGCCGCGAGCTGAACCTGAAGTCCGACGGTGTGGCGATCGAGGCCGAGAGCCTGTCGGGCGGCAACCAGCAAAAGGTGGCTATCGCCAAGCTGCTGGCCACGCAGCCGGCAGTGCTGCTGATGGACGAACCGACACGCGGCGTCGACGTCGGCGCCAAGTCCGAGATCCACCACATCCTGCGCCGCCTCGCGGACCAGGGTGTCGGCGTTGTCGTCATCTCATCGGAGTTGCCCGAGATCATCGGCCTGTGCGACAGGGCGCTGGTGATCCGCGAGGGCCGCGTGGCCGGAGAGATGAGGTCCGACGAGATGAGCGAGGAAGGGCTGCTGCGGCTGGCATCCGGCATGGGCACCCTGAAGACGAACCGGCAGCCCGCCGAGGAGATGAACTGATGTCCAAGCCGGAATCGGCCGCCGACGCGGCTACGCTCATTCCGATGAACCTTCCCCCCGCGACCGCCTCCTCGGTACGCGACAAAGGCGACGGACTAGCCAAGCTCACGAAGATGCGCGAGGCCGGGCTGTTGCTCATCATCGCGATCCTCTGCGTGGTGATGAGCTTTGCGTCGCCGTACTTCCTGACCTGGGACAACGTGCGCGCGATGCTGCTGTCGTTCTCGATCGAAGGCATCGTCGTCGTCGGAATGACCATCCTGCTGATCGTCGGCGGCATCGACCTGTCGGTCGGCTCGGTGGTGTGCTTCGCGATGGTGATCACCGGCAAGCTGTTCCTGATGGGCATGGACCCGTGGTCGGCCGGCATGGTGGCCGTTGCTGCCAGCGCCGGGATCGGCGCAATGATCGGCGGCTGCGTCACGCGCATCGGCCTCAGCCACTTCATCGCCTCGCTCGCCTTCATGGTCATCGTGCGCGGGCTGTGCCTGGCGCTGACGCAAGGCACGCCCCAGTCGCTGTTCTCGCTGCCGCCGGAGTTCAAGTTCATCGGGCAGGGCGACATCGCCGGCATTCCCGCGGTGATCCTGATCTTCGCCGTCATCGTCGCCGTCAGCGACTTCGCGCTGCGCCGCGCCACGCTGCTGCGCAAGGTGTTCTACACCGGCAGCAACGAGAAGGCCGCGCTGTATTCGGGCATACGCACCGGCCACGTGAAGTTCTGGGTCACGGTGCTGTGCTCTGCGCTCGCCGGCGTGGCCGGGGTGGTCTACACCGCGCGCTTCGGCGCCGCCACGCCGACCTTCGGCGTGGGCATGGAACTCAACGTGATCGCCGCCGTGGTGATCGGCGGCGCAAGCCTGAAGGGCGGCTCGGGCACCGTGCTCGGCGCCGTGCTGGGCCTGGCGCTGCTCTCCGTGGTCACGAGCTCGCTGATCCTGCTCGACGTTTCGCCGTACTGGCAGGACGTCATCAAGGGAATGATCCTGCTCGCGGCCGTGACCATCGACCATTTGATGAACGTCAGAAAGACAAACCGGTGAAAACAACCACTCTCGGATCGTCGGGCATCGCCTGCGAGGCGATCGGCCTGGGCACCTGGGCCATGGGCGGCTGGATGTGGGGCGGCACCGACGAGGCCGCCGCCACCGAGGCCATTCGCGCGTCGCTCGACGCGGGCGTCCGCCTGATCGACACGGCGCCCGCCTACGGGCTGGGCCGTGCCGAACGGCTGGTCGGCCAGGCGCTGAAGGGGCGGCGGCATGAGGCCGTGATCGCGACGAAATGCGGACTTGTCTGGCACACGGCGAAGGGCACGCACTTCTTCGACGAGGAAGGGCAGTCGGTGTATCGCCACCTGGGGCGCGAGTCCATCCTCCACGAGATCGACCAGAGCCTGCAGCGCCTGCAGACCGACTACATCGATCTGTACATCACCCACTGGCAGGACAGCTCGACGCCGGTCGAGGAGACGATGGGCACGCTGCTCGAGCTGAAGGCGCAGGGGAAGATCCGCGCGATCGGCGTGAGCAACGTCAGTCCGCAGACGCTGGCCGAGTACCTGCAGCACGGCCCGGTCGACGCGATCCAGGAGCGCTACAGCCTGATCGACCGCGAGATCGAGGACCGCCTCGTGCCGCTGTGCCGCGATCACGGCGTGGCCGTGCTGGGCTACTCGTCGCTCGCAATGGGCCTGCTCGCCGGCCCGATCGACCCCGAGCGCCGCTTCGGCGGCGACGACCAGCGCGCCGACAACCCGCGTTTCAGCGCGGCAAATCGCGCGAAGCTGAAGGAGTTCTTCGCGGAGCTGGAGCCGATGCGGGAGCGGCTGGGTTGTTTGTTCTCCGAGCTGATGATCGCGTGGACCATCGCGCATGGGTCGGTGTCGGTGGCGTTGTGCGGCGCGCGGATTGTGCAGCAGGCGATACAGAACGCGGCGGCGGGGCGTGTGGAGTTGAGCCGTGCGGATCTGGATTGCATCGATGCCGCGGCGAATCGGCACCTGAGTTCGTTGGCCTGAGCCGCTGGCCTCGGAGCACAAGAATGATCCGCCACCCCAGCCCGAACGGGATTCTGAGCCCGTCGAAGCGCCGGGATGACGGATGGTGAGAGAGCACTGAATCCGCCCGCCGGAACACCGCAAACAACCCAACAAGCCGCTTTCGCAGGTGCATGAATTCATGCACCTTCGCCGCCGCTTTGACTTTCCACTGAGGAGCCCTGCATGTCACTAAAGAACAAAGAAGCCCGCCTGAACCGCCTGCTGACCGCCGGACGCTGCCTCGATATCGCCGTCGACCACGGCGTCTGCAACGAGCCATCGTTCCTCTCGGGCCTCGAAGACATGCCCGCCGTGATGAACCAACTCATCGCCGCCGCCCCCGACGCGATCCAGCTCAACCACGGACAAGCAGACCTCCTCCAAGCCCGCCCAGGCCGCGACAAGCCCGCGCTCGTGATGCGCCTCGACATGGGCAACCCATACAACGCAACTGCCCACCGCGTGATGTGGGCCGTGCTGCAGAACGAAGACGACCCCGTACTCCCCGCGGTACAGATGGACGCCGCCTGCGTCGTCGTCAACCTCTTCATGCTCCCCAACGAGCCCGACTTGTTCCGCCAGTGCGTCACCAACATCTCGCGCGTGCGTGCCGACTGCGACCGCTACGGCATGCCGCTCATGATCGAACCTCTCGTGATGAGCCCGAACAGCGAGCGCGGCGGCTACATGGTCGATGGCGACGCCGACAAGATCGTCACCCTCGTGCGCCTCGCGCGCGAGATGGGCGCCGACATCGTGAAAGCCGACCCCACCGCCGACCCTGCGGAGTTCCACCGCGTGGTGCAGGCCGCACGCTGCCCGGTGCTCGTGCGCGGCGGCGGCAAGGAAGACCTGCGGCAGGTGTTTGCCCGATCGCGCGTGCTGCTCGACCAGGGCGCCGTCGGCATGGTCTACGGCCGCAACGTCTACCAGCACCGCGATCCGTCCGCCGTGGTGCGTGCGCTGATGGCAATGATCCATCGCAGCACAACCGCCGACGCGGCCTGGGACCTCTACGAATCGGCCGGCGCGACGCGCGCTGCCGCCTGAGCTCGAATCCTTCTTGGAGACAACGATGAAGATCCGGCCCCTGTTCTCGGTGATGTTCTCGGTGTTGGCGCTCCTGTTTGCCGCAGTCGTGACCCACGCGGCCGTCACAGGCAAAAGTCCGCTCGAGACGTTCAATCAGATGAGCGCCGCCGTCACCGCGGCCGCGGTCGAGCCGCTGCAGGGGCCGGGGCTCGGCAACCTCACCTACACCTCGTCCGAGCTGTTCACGCCGATCTCCTGGATCAGGCGCGATGACCAAGGCGTGCCGGCCACCTACCCGAACCGCAAGGCCTTCGGCCTCAACGCCGGGATCATGCACAACGGCTACTTCGTCACGCTGTTCGCGCCGGACAGCGGCCTGGGCCCCGGTGGCTTCTTGATCTACGACGTGTCGAACCCGCGCGCCATCCGCCTCGTGCAGCGGATCTACGAGCCCGAGGGGCGCACCGCCGATTTCCGTGAAGCCCACTCCTTCGGCGTGTCGACGATAGCCGGCAAGGACTACATCGCGATCGCCACCACCAAGGGCATCGAGTTCTGGGACTTCACCGACGTCAACGACATCCAGCAGACCAGGAAGCTCGCGCTGCCCACCGTGAACGCCGGCGACTACGCCAACGTGAGCTGGCAGCTCTGGTGGCAGGCGCCGTATGTGTACGTCGCCTCGGCCAACGACGGCATCTACATCGTCGATGCGCGCGACCCGGCGAACGCCGTGCTCGCGAACCGCGGCGCCGGCAAGCCCAACCCGGTGCCCACCGGCGAGCTCGGCGGCTTTCGGATCGGCCCGATCTTCACGATCGGCAACCACATGGTGCTGACCTCGATGGACAACACCGACGGCATCGCGAGCCTGGACATCTCGGATCCGCTGAACCCCAAGGTGCTCGACGCCGTCGGATCGAACCCCTTCTATTACGCGACCTGCTTCGACGGCAAGAGCGTCTACGCCTCGGTGCGCGGCGGC